>CABQHM010000007.1 GCA_902464015.1 uncultured Coriobacteriales bacterium
CCGGACCGGTCCGAACGGGGCGTGAATTCGTTATAGGGGCTTTTGTTACAGCCCCTTTTTGCGTACGTAGGGGAGGGTGGACGCGCTAGCGCTTGCCGCCGCGCTCGTCCTTGTGAGAGTTGCGACGATGGCCGAACTGGTTGCGCGGCGCGCGCTCAAGCAGCACGACGTTCTCGACGTGGTCGGTGTGGGGGAACATGTCAACCGGGCAGATGCGCTTGATGCGGTAGCCGTTGTGCACGAGGTGCTTGATGTCGCGAATCTGCGTCTTGGGATCGCAGCTGATGTAGACGACGCGGCGCGGCCCCAGGCGGCTGAGGTTCGCCAGGAAGGCCTGGCTGGAGCCGGCGCGGGGCGGGTCCATGAACACGACGTCGAGCTCCTCGCCGCGACGGGCCATGCGGGCGAACTCGCTGCCGGCGTCGGCGGCCACGAACGTGGCGTTCTCGATGCCGTTAATCTGGGCGTTGATCTCGGCGTCCTTCACGGCCTCGGCGTTGCGCTCGATGCCGATGAGCTCGGCACCGCTTGCCTTGGCTGCCACGATGCCGATGGTGCCGGTGCCGCAATAGGCATCGCCGATGCGGTCGGAGCTGCGCAGGTCGGCCATCTCGACGGCCAGCTCGTAGAGGGCCTCCGCGGCGATGGGGTTGGTCTGGTAGAACGAGCTCGAGGAGATGCGGAAGCGGCACCCGCACAGCTCGTCCTCGATGTAGCCCGGGCCGAAGAGTACCTTCTCCTCCTTGCCCAGGATGACGCTCGTACGCTCGGTGTTAGTGTTGAGCACGACCGTGGTGATCTCGGGGTGGGCACTCAGAATGGCGTCAACGAACGCCTTGGGCAGCGTGGTTGCGTTGCACACGAGCGTGAGCATGATCTCGTCGGTGGCGTGGGCGATGCGCACGAGGGCGTAGCGCACGGTGCCCGTGCAGGTCTTCTCGCTGTAGGGGGTCACGCCGTAATCGGGCATGAGGCGGGCGACCGTGCCGATGATGGGACGAGCGGCGGGGTCCTCGACCATGCATTGCTTGCAGGGTACGATCCAGTGGCTACCCTTTTCGAAGATGCCCCAGCGCACGGTGGGGTTGCCGTTCTTGTCCTTGCCGGGGGCAAGGGGCAGCTGCACCTTGTTGCGATAGCCACGCGGATCGATCATGCACATGAGCGGTTCGACCTCGACGGGATAGTCGGCGAAGAGCTCTTCGATGTAGTCCTGCTTGCGCTCGAGCTGCATGTCGTAGGGCATGGCGAGCCACTCACAGCCGCCGCAACGCTCGGCCACGGGGCAGTGCACGGTCACGCGCTGCTCGAGCAGCTCGTGGTGATCATACTTTTCGGCCGGCTTTGCGGGCTCGTCCTCTTCATCGGCCCAGCGGTCGGCGCCCTCGTTGCCCTCGAAGGGGAAGCCGTCGTCGAAGCCGCGGCCCTCGTCGTCGCTGGGGGGCTGCCAGTCGTAGCCGTAATCGTCGTCAAATTCGTTGCTCATATGGCTCTCTCTCCTTTAGGGCCGTGCACCCCGGTGTGCGACGGTCATGTTCGACATGCGCGTGGAGCGCCTGCATGCGGTTTGCTCCGGGTTGGCCGTATGTTGGGTGCAGTGTATCAGGCGTGGGCCTCGCCGTCGTGGCCGTCCTGTGTCTGCACGGTCTCTGCCGCAGCGGCCTTGTCGGGATTTTCCTGCTCGGTCTGCGCCTGCTGCTGTCTCTCGCGGTATTCGGCGCGGATCTTCTCCGTGCGCTCCCTGTACAGCTCGATGCGCTTGTTCATGGCTCGAATGTCCACGGCTCTCCCTTCCTCGGCCTGTCAGATGCGCCTATTGTAGCGCCCAGATATCACAGGTGTATCACATGTGATGCGAAGGTGTTTCCATCTGCTGTCGAAATCGTGCCGCATTGCGGTCTTGGCCTATACTGATGCGGCAAGCGTGAGACGGCTCCATCTATACTTTCACGTGCTCTTTTGTTTTACTGCTCCGTATCCAACACCCGCCACCGTCGAAAGGCCAAGCCCATGGCACTCGTCGTCGCTAAGTTCGGCGGCAGCTCCGTGGCCACTCCTGAGCGCGTGAAGAACGTCGCTCGGAAGCTGGTCCGCCGCCACCAGTCGGGCGATCAGGTCGTCGCGGTCGTCTCCGCCATGGGAGACAACACCGACCACCTGCTCGACCTGGCCCATTCTGTCAACCCCAACCCGCCTGCGCGCGAGATGGACATGCTCCTGGCCACCGGCGAGCAGGTCTCGGTTGCTGTACTCGCCATGGCCGTCGAGGCCCTGGGCGTTCCTGCCGTGAGTCATACGGGCGCCCAGGTGGGCATCGTGACCGACCCCACGCACACCAGCGCCAAGATCGACCGCATCGTGGGCATGGACCGCGTCAAGCGTGACCTCGACGAGGGCAACATCGTCATTGTGGCGGGCTTTCAGGGCGTGAACGCCGCCGGTGAGATCACTACGCTGGGTCGCGGTGGCTCCGACACCACGGCTGTGGCCCTGGCTGCTGCCATCGAGGCCGACTTCTGCGAAATCTACTCCGACGTCGACGGCGTGTACACGGCCGACCCGCGCATCTGCCCCAAGGCGCACCGCGTGGATCGCTTGAGCTACGACGAGATGCTCGAGCTCTCCGCCAACGGCGCCGGCGTGCTGCAGCTGCGTGCCGTCGAGTTTGCCAGCAAGTACGGCGTGGTCATCCGCGCCCGTTCCACGTTCCTTGAGGATTCCAAGGGCACCGTCATCGAGGAGGCTCCCGATCGTATGGACTACACCGAGTACAGCGAAAGCGCCGTCCTGAGCGGCATTGCCCACGACCTTTCCGAGGCCAAGGTCACTCTGCGCCACGTGCCCGACCGCGCCGGCATCGCCGCCGCCATCTTTGGCCGTCTGGGCGAGCTGGGCGTGAACGTGGACATCATCATTCAGGACGTGAGCCACGACGGCTTGACCGACATCTCGTTCACCACGCCCCTGAACGGTCTCGAGCACATCTCCGACGCCCTTGCCGCCCTGTGCCGCGAGGTCAACGCTGAGGGCGTCGAGATCAACGCCCACATTGCCAAGGTGTCCCTGGTAGGCGCCGGGATGAAGAGTTACCCGGGCGTTGCCGCCAAGATGTTCAAGACGCTTGCCGCCAACGACATCAACATCTCGATGATCTCCACCTCGCCTATCTGCATCTCTACGGTCATCGACGCCGACCAGTGCGCCAAGGCCGTGCAGGTGCTTCACACCGCGTTCGGCATGGACGAAGATGCCCCCGAAGGAACCGTGAAGGTGGTGCGTTAACATGGTATGGACCAAGCCTATGCCCGCAAACCCCGTCGTTGCCATCGCCGGTGCAACGGGCGCCGTGGGACGCGAGATGCTCACGTGCCTGGAAGCCCTCGACTTCCCCTGCAGCGAGGTGCGTGCCCTGGCGTCTGCGCGTTCGGCCGGCCAGAAGCTGCCCTTCCGTGGCGGCGAGATTACTGTGCAGGAGATGACCCCCGAGAGCTTCGAGGGCGTCGATATCGCCCTGTTCAGTGCCGGTGCCTCCGTATCGCGTGAGATGCGCGAGGCCGTGGTGGCCGCCGGCGCCGTCATGATCGACAACTCGAGCGCCTTCCGTATGGAACCCGACGTGCCGCTCGTGGTGCCCGAGGTAAACGCGGCCGACATCGCCTGGCATTCCGGCGTGATCGCAAACCCCAACTGCACCACCATCCAGATGGTCGTGGCGCTTGAGCCTCTGCGCAAGCTCGGTCACATCGACCGTATCGTTGTGTCGAGCTATCAGTCGAGCTCGGGTGCGGGCGCCAAGGGCATGGCGGAGCTGCAGGAGCAGACGGCCGCGGTCCTGGCGGGGGAGCCTTTCGAGCCCAAGGCGTTCGCCCATCAGATCGCCTTCAACTGCATCCCGCACATCGACGTCTTCATGGACGACGGTTACACCAAAGAAGAGTGGAAGATGGTCGTCGAGACCAAGAAAATCATGGGCGACGACTCGGTGCAGGTCGCGCCCACCTGTGTGCGCGTGCCTGTGCTGCGCTGCCACTCCGAGTCCATCAACCTCGAGTTCGACCGCGCGGTGAGCGTGGAAGACGCCAAGGCCGCACTTGCCGCCGGCGAGCACGTGGTGCTTGAGGACGACCCGGCCAACAATGTCTATCCCATGCCTGCCATGCACGCCGGCAGCTTCGACACGTTTGTGGGCCGCGTGCGCCGCGACCCCACCGTCGAGGGAGACCGCGGTCTGGCCATGTGGGTCGTGGCCGACCAGCTCCTGCGCGGCGCTGCCCTCAACGCCGTCATGATCGCCCAGAAGCTGCTGCCCCAGGCGTAGAGCTCCAAACGACGCGCATCAGTCGCTCCGCTCAAGCCCCGTCGCATTCGTGCGGCGGGGCTTTTTGGTGGCTTGGGTGTGGTGGCCGTGCTGAATCCGATTCGCGCCGATTGCGCGGTGCGCATATAATCCCGTCCAGACATGAAGAGGAGAGGAAGCGGTATGCGACATGCGCGTCAGGGGATAGCGGGGGCGGCCAAGGGAATCGACCCGCGCGCGTTGATAGGGTCTGCCTGCCTGTGGGCCTGGGTGGACGCGCTCTATAAGAGCGGGTTCTTTGCACCGTTTCATCCCGGGGCGCTCATGCCCGAGCTGGCAGTCTGGCTCACCTTCCTGTTGATTGTTCCCCTGAGTGCGCTTGTGCTTTGGCAAAAGGAGCGCGTGCGGGGCCTGTGCGTCCACAAGGGTTTCGCGCTTGGGTGCGGCGTTGCGGGAAGCACGGGGTCGGTGCTTTTCGCGTTGAGCGCCTTCAGCGGTAATTGGGTTGTGCTTGTGGCGGGTGCGGTTTTGGCGAGCCTCTTCATGGGCATGGCTATTCTCATGTGGGGCGCCGTCTATTGCAAACAGGGTGAACGCTCGGCGACGATCTATGTGGCCGGCGGCTTTGCCTGCGCCCTTGTGGCGGACGTCACCTTCATGCTCATGGAGTCGATTGCCTCCGCCTTGGCTCCCATGGCGCTGCCCCTGCTCTCGATGGTCTTCTTCAACCTTCTGCCCGAGGGGGAGCGCGCCTATTCCCAGATGACGGGAGAGGCTGAGACTGCCAAGCGCAAGCCGGGAAGCCCCCTTGCCCGCCTGCGCCTGGGCTTGGGCGTGTCGGTGCCCACGGTGTGCTCGCTTGCACTCATCATGTTCGGCCTTGGCTACATGCAGCACCAGATGTCGTTTGCGCCCATGCAGGGTGCGGGTCCCGACATGGGGGTGGCCCTGCAGGTCGCGCGCGGCGTCATTGCGGTTGCGCTCTTTGTGCTGGCCATCGTTGCCCCCAAGCACACACATGTCGTCTATCGCGTTGGCCTTCTGGCCATCATCGCTGGCTTCTCCCTCATGCCGTTGCTTGCGCCCACCGATCACTTTTGGGTGTCGGGCGCGGTGGTGCTGAGTGGCTACACCACATTTGACGTGCTCATCTGGGTCATCGTGGCCCAGGTTGCCTACGCCGGCATGTCCGACGGACTAGGCGTCACCTGTGCGGTGCGCATGCTCGTGTCGAGCCTGTTCTGCGGTCTGGGAGGTGTGGCCGGCATCTGGCTCGACGGGCTTACCGCAACTGCGCCCTTCGCCTATGCCGATGCCATTTTCATGGGGTATCTCATGACCATCGCCGCCGTGCTCGTGCTTTCCGGTCGCGACGTGTGGGATCTCTTCGATGCGCGCCCCGTGGTTGCCTCTGACACGGCGGCGCAGTCAGCGAACACTCGCGGCATTGAGGAGACGCTCGATGAGCTTGCCCATTGCTGGGGCTTGACGGGCCGCGAACGTGAGGTCTTTGGCTTTCTTGCCATGGGGCGCACCCAGCCTTGGGTGGCGGAGCGACTCTCCATCTCTGAGTCCACAGTGAACTCCCATGTGCGCCATATTTACGGCAAGGCGGGTGTCAACAGCCGACAAGACCTTCTTGACCTGGTATTTCGTGCGCAATCACCTGAAGTTGTTGATAGGGTCGAGTAAATAGACAGCATCGTAGGATTTGCATCGTGTAGCGTCTTTCGGACGTTTTGAGACGCATGCCGTTTTCCCAAACTGATGATCAGCACATGCCGACGAGGGCATGGCGAACATCAGTCATGAGGGCTCGCAACAACGGGTCCCGGGCAGAAGGGGATACGGTATGTCCACCATCACGAGAAGGTCCTTTGTAAGCGCGGCTGCAACGGGTGCGGCTTTGAGCGCCGCCGCGGTTGCCCCTGCGGTCGCTTTTGCCGACGAGGCCGCGGCGCCTGCCGAGGGTGCCCTGCACACCTGGGAGGTTGCGCCTGACCCCATCACCGACATCGCCGAGACATATGAGTACGACGTTGTCGTTGTCGGTGGCGGTATGGCCGGCATGGGAGCAGCCGAGGCGGCAGCGCGCAACGGTGCCAGCGTCGTCGTCGTGGAGCGCAGCGAGTGCGGGCGCTTCTGCGGACTCGATATGTGCGCCATCGGATCCAAGGTCCTCAAGGAGAACGGTCTCGAGATCGATCCCGAGAAGGCTGCCCGCCTTATGTATCAGGCCAGCCAACAGACGGCCAACTACAACCTCATTCGCACTTGGGCCACGCAGACCGCGGGCGTCATCGACTACATCACTGAACTGTGTGCCGCCAACGGTGTGACTGTGGAGCCCTCGACCGGCGGCACCTCCAAGGCCGGCTGGGAAGCGATGCCCGAGCGCTACATCGTGTTCCAGGACGCCGTGCGCTACTCCAGCGACGAGTGGGGCGTGTTCGACCGCCCCGACGGCAAGGAGCCGCACCAGAACCTGGGCGATGTCCTTATCAAGTCGGCCACCGACAACGGCTGTGAGTACTACTTCAACACCCATGCCGAGCAGCTCGTGGGCAGCGCGGCAGACGGCGTGACGGGCGTCATCGCCACTGACGCCGACGGCAAGCACATTCAGTTCAACGCCAAGAAGGGCGTGGTTCTCGCTACCGGTGACATCTCCGGCAACCGGGAAATGATTGATTGCTGGGCTCCCATCAAGAACTATGCCAACGAGAGCGCTTACGTGCCCCAGGGCGCCAACTCCGGAGACGCCATCCTCATGACCAAGTGGATTGGCGGTGGCATCTCCAAGAGCCCGGCCGCTCCGATGATCCACCAGTTCACGATCCAGACCCGCGGCTATCAGTGCACGGCGTTCTTCCTCTCCATGCTTGCGGTGAATTCTGACGGCAACCGTTTTATGAACGAGATGCCCTTCGAGCCCTATATCACCGACGCTCGCATGAACTCCAAGGGCAACGTCGCCTGGTCCATCCTCGACTCCAATTACGCCGAGTACGTGACCAAGCAGTTCCCCGAGGGCTACGAGTCCATGCTCGAGAACATCCCTGACGAGCTTGAGGAACGCGTGGCCGACGGTGAGGTTTTCAAGGCCGACACTCTTGAGGAGCTGGCGGAGCTGATCGACGTTTCTGCCGACAACTTCACCGCCGCCGTTGAGGGATACAACGGCATGGCCGACAAGGGCGAGGACACGCAGTTTGGCGTTGTGACCGACTGGCTCTCGCCTGTTCGCGAGGCCCCGTTCTACGCCATCCCGATCTTTGCCTCCAACCTCGCTGTGGCCTATGGCGTCCACGTTAACGACGACTCCCAGGTTTGCACTGACGACGACCAGCCCATTGCCGGCCTCTTTGCCGCCGGCAACTGCCAGGGCGACTTCTTCGGCTTCAACTACCCCGTGCATTGCCCGGGCTGCTCCACGGGCCGCTCGCTCGTGTTTGGCCAGCTTATCGGCGAGGCCCTCGCTAAGGATGAGACCGTCACCGAGCTCATCGCTTCGCGCTAGGACGTCTTGCATGTGATGGCGGGGCTGCTTCCCCTGCGGTGCCCGCCTCTCTGCGTTTTTTCATCCCCCTTGCGACATGTATACAAGTAGAAGGGAAACTCATGATGAACACTATCTCTCGTCGTTCCATGATCTGCGGTGCTGCCGGCATGGCCGCCTTGGCCGCCGCCGGTACCACTGCCGCTCTTGCCGATGTCGACCATAACCTCGAGGTTACCGACGGCAGTCCCATCGTGGGCGCTGTCGACCCCACCGGCATCGAGTGGGACTATGAGGCCGACATCGTTATCGTCGGCGCGGGCGGCGCGGGTCTGCCCGCCGGTGTGCGTGCTCTGGACGAGGGCGTCTCCGTGCTCTTCGTTGACGCCAACTACGACTGCGGCGGTCGCTGCGCCCTGTCCGGCGGCAACCTGCACTCTGGCTGCGGCACCAAGATTCAGGAGAAGTACGGCATCGAGGACTCTGCCGACAAGTACTACGAGGACCACACCACCCCCAAGTGCATCAACTCCATCTATGGCGACCGCAACGTGGTCCGCTCCGTTGCCGACCATATGGCAGAGGCCTACGAGTACATCCTGGACAAGGGCGTGCTCGTGAAGGACGTCGAGCCCATGCACCTGCCCGACTATACCGAGGGCGGCGACCAGCCCGAGACCGTAGGCCGCTGGACCTACGCCGACCAGACCACCGAGGACTGGGTCTCGTACGCCGACTACCTGTCGCCTTCCCAGGAGGGTGCTTACCAGGACCGCTGCGGTATCGCCGTCACTCGCCCGCTTGAGCGCACCGCTCGTGAGGCCGGTGCCCAGTTCCTGTTGAACTACCATATGGACAAGCTGTATCGCGAGGGCGTGCTCGAGGGTCGCGTGCTGGGTATCCAGGCCCATTATTCGCCCACCATCCTGCCTGGTGAGGATGAACCGCTTGCCCCGCTCAGCCCCTTCTCCGACGGCAATATCGAGGAGACAAAGGAGACGGTGAACGTTCGTGCCAACAAGGCCGTCATCATCGCTACGGGCGGCTCCACGGGCAACGTCTACTTCCGCACCATGATCGATGCCCGCCGCGGCGTTGAGTACGACTGTACTTCAGGCGACCCCTTCTGCCCCAAGGATGCCTCGGGTGAGATTGCGGCCATGGCTATCGGCGCCTGCCTGGGCGACATCGCCAACCAGGTCATCGGTGACTCCTTCCTCACCAAGGCGGCCATGATCGGCACGCAGTACACCGACTCCTTCGCCACCGTGCAGCCCACCTCGCCCCTCTTCAAGCTCTCCCGCGCCACGGGCCTGCGCGTCTATGACTGGTCGAACCTGTTGCAGGTGAACATGCTTGGCGAGCGTTTTGCCAACGAGGCTGATTCTTCCACCGATTGGAACGGCGCCGCGCTCGCCAGCGTACTGACTGTTGACCCCAACGACGGCGAGCTGCACCGCTACGGCGGTCCCCTCTGGACCATCTTCGACTCCAAGGCCGTTGAGCGTGAGGAGTGGGTCATTGATGACACGACCGTCGATCGTGAGGACGGCCGCTTCTTCGAGGCCGACACCCTTGAGGAGCTCGCCGAGAAGGTTGTGAACAAGTACTACGAGCAGATCAAGATGGACCCCGAGACTCTCGTGGCCACCGTCAAGCGCTACAACGAGCTGGTGGACAAGGGGGTCGATGAGGATTTCGGCAAGGAGGGCATGACCGACAAGATCGAGACCGGTCCGTTCTACGCCGCTTGGTCCACGCCTGGCTTCCATGACTGCACCACGGGCCTGCGCGTGAACCGCAAGATGCAGGTCATGGACCTGTTCGGCCAGGTCATCCCCGGCCTGTACTGCGGCGGCGAGTCTTCGGGCGGCATGCGTATCCATGGCCTGGGCCGCGTCATCACCACCGGCTATATTGCGGGTCTGTACGCCGCAACTGAGGAGTAAGGCAGAGCCTCGGCAGGCGCTGCGCCCCCGTGTACCAGAGAACCTGATGCTCGTGAGCCCCGTCGCATTCGTGCGGCGGGGCTTTTTGGTGGCCTTGGGTCGGTGACTGCGCCAAAAAGTTGCGCCCACGGCACCCGGGCGACACCTTTTGCCCAGCTTCTTGCCGTTGCGTTGCAAATGCAATCGACCTTGGTACACGCCACACACATAATCACGTGTTGCTTGCGCGCCTGCCTGGCGCGTTTTTGTCAGGGACCGAAACACCACCAGGGGAGGGTGCAGATGTCGTGCAACAGTGATTGCAGGCGTGTCCGCTGGTCTGACGGGCGGGAAAACGTCGTCATCGCTGTCATGGCCGTGCTTGTGGTTGTGCTTGCCGGTGTGTCGCTGCTCTTGGGCCGCTTTCCCATCAGCCCGGCTGAGGCGCTCGCCATGTTGGGCAACCAAGTGGCGCCCGACCTCATCGAGCCAACCTGGACCAATCAACAGGCCTCCATCTTCTTCAACGTTCGCTTGCCCCGCATCGTGCTTGCCCTCTTGATCGGCTGCTGCCTGGCGAGTGCGGGCGCGGCGTTCCAGGGAACGTTCCAGAACCCCCTGGTTTCCCCCGACCTGCTCGGCGCCTCGCAGGGTGCGGCCTTGGGAGCGGCAATCGCCATCCTCATGGGCCTGTCTTCGATCCAGATCTCGATGTGGGCGTTCGTGTTCTCGCTCATTACGGTCGGCCTCGTGGTGTTCATCTCCATGCATGCGCGCGGCAATCCCATCACCGTCGTCATCCTGGCCGGTGTCATGGTGAGCTCGCTGTTTTCGGCCGGCGTGTCCTACACCAAGCTCGTCGCCGACCCCAACGACACGCTTCCTGCCATCACCTACTGGCTCATGGGCAGCCTTACCGGCGCCAAGTTTGCCGACATCAAGCTTGCCATCGTGCCCATGACCATCGGCCTCGTGGTGCTGTTTGCCCTGCGCTGGCGCATCAACATCCTCACCATGGGCGACGACGAGGCCGCCACGATGGGCGTGAACGCCCGCCTCGTGCGTCTGCTCGTCATGGTTGCCGCGACTCTCGTGACCGCCTCGAGCGTTGCAATCTCGGGCATGATCGGCTGGGTCGGCCTTGTCATCCCGCACCTGTGCCGCATGCTCGTGGGCTGCGACTACCGCAAGCTCCTGCCGGCCTCGATGGTCATGGGCGCAGGCTTCTTGCTGCTTGTCGACGACGTCGCCCGTGTCGCCACCACGATGGAGATTCCCATCGGCATCCTCACCGCCTTTGTGGGCGCGCCCTTCTTCCTCTACCTCATCACGAAGGGAAGGAGGATCTAATGCCTATCGAGATCGAGCATCTGAGCTTTTCCTACGGTGCGCGCGAGATTCTGCACGACATCAGCCTCACCATCCCCGACCGCACGCTTGTCAACGTGCTGGGTCCCAACGGCGTGGGAAAGTCGACGCTTTTCCGCTGCATCCTGTGCCTCAACGCCAACTACACCGGAAAGATCTTGGTCGACGGGCGCGACCTGCGGAAGATGTCCATCCGCGAGCGTGCCAAGCTCATCTCCTACATCCCGCAGTCGCATTCGAGCGTCTACAACTACGAGGTCATCGACGTCGTGCTCATGAGTACGGGAACCGACCTGGGTCTTTTCAACAACCCGCGCAAGACCCACAAGGACCGCGCGATGGAGGCACTCGACAAAATCGGCATCGCCCATCTGGCGCATCGCCCCTATACCGAGATCTCGGGCGGCGAGCAGCAGATGACGCTCATTGCCCGAGCCCTGGCGCAAGACGCGAAGACCATCGTGATGGACGAGCCCACGAGCGCCCTCGACTACGGCAACACCGTGCGCGTGCTGTCGTGCGTGCGACAGCTTGCCCGCGAGGGCCTCTCCATCATCCAGTCAACCCACCAGCCTGACCAGGCGTTTCTCTATGCCGACAAGACGCTTGTCATCTACGACGGCCGCGTGAAGGCATATGGCGATCCCAAGGACGTGGTCACGGCCGGGCTCATCTCCGACATCTACGGCGTCGACGTCGAGATCAACTCGCTCTACGACGACCGCGTGCGCGTGTGCGTGCCGACGCGCGAGATCGAGAAGAAGCCTGTGTGCTGACACCTTTGTTGCTCTGCCCGCCCACACCTTTGTGCCGGCGGTTTTAGGGGGCCTTCGGGCCCATGGGTTTGAGAGAAAGGAATGCGGATGGTAAAGAACGCAAGTCGCCGCACGTTCGTCGTGGCCCTGTGCTCGGCTGCCTTGGCATGCGGCCTGGCCGTTGCGCCTCTGGCTTTTGCCGACACGGCAGCTACGGGCGACAAGGCGGGTGCCGCTCAGACCGGTGAGACGCGCGAGTTCACCGACTCTCTGGGTCGCACCGTCGAGATCCCGGCTGAGATCACGGCCATCGCGCCCTCGGGCTACCTGCCTCAGCAGGTGCTCCTGACGGTCGCCCCTGAGAAGATGGTCTGTCTGGCCAGCTCCCTCACCGACTCGCAGGCTCACTTCTTCGGCGAGCAGTACGCGGGCCTCGAGGAGGTCGGCGCCATCTTCGGTGCCAAGGGCGACTTCAACCGCGAGGCCGTCGCTGCTTCCGGTGCCCAGATCGTCATCGACGTAGGCGACACCAAGAAGGGCATGGCCGAGGACCTCGACGCCCTTCAGGAGCAGCTCGGCATCCCCTGCGTCCACATCTCCAGCAACCTTGCCACCTACGGCGACTGCTACCGTACCCTGGGCGAGCTGCTCGGCGTTGAGGAGCGCGCCAACGAGATCGCCGATTACTGCGACGCCGCCTACAAGGAAATCTCCGACGTCATGGAGACCATCCCGGTCGAGGACCGCGTCGACGTGCTGTACCTCACCGGTGAGGACGGCCTGTCCTGCCTGGCCAATGGCTCCTATCAGGCCAACGTCATCGACATGGTTTCCGACAACATCGCCGTGGTCGACGACCCCTCCGGCAAGTCCAACCAGACGAGCATGGAGCAGATCGTCAGCTGGGACCCCGAGTTCATCATCTTCGCCCCGAAGAGCGCCTATGACCTCGCCGGCACCGACGCCACCTGGCAGACGCTGACCGCCATCGAGGGCGGCAACTACTGCGAGGTTCCCAGCGAGCCTTTCAACTGGCTCAACGGACCGCCTTCCGTCAACCAGGTCCTGGGCATGCAGTGGCTGCCCCGCGTGCTGTACGCCGACAAGTTTGACGACGACATGTACGAGACCGTCGCTGCGTACTACAAGACCATGTACCAGTACGACCTGTCTGAGGACGAGTTCAACGAGATCACCGCTCGCGCCGTCCCCGTGGTCGACCAGAAGTAGTTTCTAAGCAAGCTTCTTCTATAGGCTCTACCAAGAACCGCTGTCCGTGCCTCAAGGGGCATGGGCGGCGGTTTTTTGCAATCTTGGAAAGAAATTCCAGCTCAACGCCTACACAACAATGCATTAGAGCGTCATAGAGCTTCATTCGAAGCCGCCGAGGGGCAAAAATCTGGAATCAGAAGCGATGAGATCGCAGGCGCCGAGGGGTCGGCGCAAAAGGGACAAAGGGGAGCGACGATGGACGATCAGACGATGCTTGCGGCGATTGACGATACGGCTGCCGAGCTTGATATGAACGACGCTTCTCTTGACTCTGCGCCCGCTGTGGACGAGTCAGTCGAGACTACTGACACCGTTGAGGAAACCCCCGAAGAGGCTGCTGCCCGCGAGGCCGCCGAGCTTGCCGAGAAGCGGGAGCGCGAGGCCCGCGAGGCCGCAGAGCGTGCGGCTGCCGACGAGGCTGCCCGCGAGGAGCGTGCCCGGACGGCTGTCGAGAAGCTCTCGAAGGGCGCCGGCTGGGCCGCGCAGGCGGGCGTCTACTACGACGCGTCCCATGGCGCGGTCAAGGCAACGAGCGTGTCTGCGGCAAAGCAGGCCGCCCGCCCCGCCGATGACGAAGACTCCGCCATCGACGAGCTGACCGAAGACGAGCTTGTCGCCGACCTCACCGACGTGGCGCGCGAGGGCGACTCCCTCGACGACATCCAGGCCAGCGAGGCCGACGCTGGCTACATCGACCCTGTCGTCTTCGGCCGCATGGTCGCCAAGGTCACCGAGGCCGTGACGCGCAGCCCCCTGCAGCGCGAGCTGTTCTACAAGGTGCTTTCGTTCTGCCAGGAGTCCAAGCCCCTGCGCGAGATCGAGCAGATGGTCATGGCGCTGCCGGACTTCGAGCGCACCTCGGCCAACGCCTATCACTTCATCGCCGTCATGGAAAACGCCGGCGGCTTGGAGCGTTTCGAGCTTGACGACGAAGGCGATGTCGTGGATGACGCCCGTAAGGCCGGGCTCACCGAGGACGAGATCGACGACCTCGTGGCCGAGTACGCGTTCATGACCACGCCCGCCGGGCAGGCCGTGGTGGAGCAGCACACGCCTCGCGCGCGCATCATCGAGCTTCTGGGCCTTGTGCCCGAGCGTCGCGACACCTACATCGAGCTCATGGAGTTCCTGGCCGAGGAGCCTCGCACCTACAACGAGGTCACGCAGTTGCTCGACGGTCGCGACGTGCTCTGGCACCTGGACTCCAAGGGCAATCCTGAGCGTATGCAGCCCAGCGTCTTCTTGGACAAGCTGCATGACGCCGCCGCCATCGAGTGGCGCCAAGGTTGGCAACTTAGCGAGGAGGGTCGCACCTACCTCGATGAGTTGAAGAGCGTCCAAAACTAGGCGCTCTTCCGTATACGTACGTAAAAGCAAGGGAGAGGGAGGAAAGCATGGCAGCAAACACCAACGTCACACGCCGCAGCTTTGTCAAGGCAGCAGCGCTTGCCGGCGCGGCGGTGGCCATCGGCACCCAGATGAGCGGTTCTCTCGTCGAGGCGCCTGCGGCATACGCTGACGAGGCTGACGACGTCAAGAAGGTCTACACCTCTTGTCACGGCTGCATCCAGATGTGCCCGGCTATCGCCACCATCGAGAACGGCGTGGTCACCAAGCTCGAGGGTGACGACCGCGCCCCCGTGTCTAAGGGCTCTCTGTGCATCAAGGGCCTCAACCAGCTGCACACCATGTACAGCCCGCGTCGTATCCTGCACCCGCTGAAGCGCGTCGGCGAGCGCGGCACGACCGACTTCGAGGTCATCTCCTGGGACGAGGCTATCGAGCTTGCGGCCACCCAGATTAAGGATGCCATCGACCAGTACGGCAACTACGCCTTCTTCTCCTCCGTTGGCGGCGGCGGCGCTTACTCGTTCATGGAGGCCATGACGCTTCCCATGGCGTTCGGCTCCCCCACCGTCTTTGAGCCTGGCTGCGCCCAGTGCTACCTGCCCCGTTGGTCTCTGTCGAAGCTCTTCTACGGCGGCGACGACCAGTCCATCGCAGACAACGCCGTCCAGGAGATTTTCCGCGACGAGGAGAACAACAAGACCGAGCTCGTCGTGGTTTGGGGCGCCCAGCCCTCCGTCTCCGAGACCGCTGAGTCCGGCCGCGGCATGGCCGAGCTGCGCGCTCGTGGCGTCAAGACCATCGTCGTCGACCCGAACTTCTCGCCCGACGCCGCCAAGGCCGACGTGTGGCTCCCCGTTCGCCCCGAGACCGACACGGGCGTGCTGCTGTCCTGGTACCGCTACATCTTCGAGAACAAGCTCTACGACGAAGAGTTCACCAAGTATTGGACGAACCTGCCCTTCCTGATCGACCCCGACACCAAGCTTCCCGTCAAGGCTCAGGAGCTTTTCCCCGACTTCCAGCAGACCACGCCCGAGAACACCCCGGCGTACGTGTGCTACGACCTCAAGACCGGCGCCGTCGCTCCCTTCGAGTACAGCGCTCCTGCCGACTCCGCCGTTGACCCCGAGATCTTCTGGGAGGGCGAGTACGAGGGCAAGACCTACAAGACCGCCGGCCAGATCTACAAGGATCAGGCCGAGCCCTGGACCTTCGAGCACACCGAGGAAGTCACCTGGGTTCCCGCCGACCTCAACGAGAAGGCCGTCAAGATGTACGCCGAGAACTGGGGCGGCATTGCCAACGGCGTCGCGGCTGACATGAGCGAGTCCGCCTCCCAGGTGCCCCTGGGCTGCATGGGTCTGGACGCCATCATGGGCCGCATCAACAAGCCCGGCGTCACCATGACGCAGAAGGGCGGCGGCTACTTCGCCACCATGACCGATACCGGTGAGACCGTCAACACGCGCCCGGTCACCTACAACAACGGCTTTAGCGGCATGTTCTCCGACATGTACGGCGTGGGTGCCGTCATCGGTATGTCCGACGCTGAGAACGAGGAGCGCATCAAGGCTCTGGGCGAGGCCATGCCCGACTCCCAGAAGACCCTCAACAAGCTGCTCCAGGACCGTCTGGGCATGAAGTACCACAAGGGCCTCTACGCTTGGTGCCACTCCCACATCCCCACGGTGCGCGAGGCCATCGCCACTGGCGAGCCCTTCAAGCCGCGCGTGTGGTTCGACATGTCGGGCAACAAGCTCGCGATGCTGGGCAACGCCAAGAGCTGGTACGACGTCTTCCCCGAGGTGGACTTCATCATCGGCCAGTACCCGATGCTGACCTCCTTCCACATCGAGGCCGCCGACCTGGTCTTCCCGCTGCGCGAGTGGCTCGAGGAGCCCATGGTCAACATGACCCAGCTCGACACCCAGTGGCTGCAGAACGAGTGCACCCACATCGGCGAGACCGTCTCCCACTCCATTCCTGCCGCACAGGTTATCAAGAAGTGCCAGGAGCTGTGGGGCGGCTCCATCCCCGGCGGCCTCGAGCTCGCTCCCGGTGTCTCCGCCTACCTGGGCAACGCCACCGAGCAGGAGGTCAAGGACTCCGTCGCACAGACCCTGGGCGCTGCTGACTGGGATACCCTCCAGGGTGACGTCGATGCCTATGTGCCTTGCGTGACGCCCGACTACTTCAACTACCTGCAGCATGAGCAGCTCTGCGACGACGGCCTGCCTTCGGGCTTCGCCACCGAGTCGCGCAAGGTCGAGGTCTACTGCCAGATTCTTCTGCGCATGGCCCGCAACGGCTACCCGTTCTGCTACCCCGAGCCGCAGGAGGCCTGCGACGACTACAGCCCGATCTGCGAGTTCATCGAGCCTGCCGAGTCGCCTATCAACGACGAGGCCAACGGTGAGGGCGGCCAGTACCCGTTCATCCTGACCTCCGGCCGCGTGCCGTACTTCCATCACGGCACCATGCGTCACGCTGCGTTCTCCCGCGAGCTCTATCCTGCGCCTCACGTGCGCATCAACCCGCGCTCCGCTGCCGACCTCGACATCGCCGACGGCGACTGGCTCAAGATCACGAGCCGCCGCGGTGAGATCGCCGGCATCGCCGAGCTCACCGAGGGCGTGGCCCCCGGCGTTGTCTGGATGGAGCGCTACTGGAACCCCGAGTGCTTCGACGAGTCCATTCCCGCAGAGCAGCGCTCCGCTGGCTGGCGCGAGATGAACGTCAACGTGCTGACCAAGAACGACGCCCCGTTCAACGAGGTGTACGGCTCTTACACCAACCGCGGCTTCACCGTGCGCGTGGAGAAGGGCGACAAGCCTGCCAACGTTTGGATTGAGCCCGAGGAGTTCCAGCCCTTCATGCCCACGCTCCAGAGCGAGCCCAAGACTGAGGATGTGTTCTAATGAGAAACTGCCTTGTTATCGATCTGGACCGCTGCTCCGGCTGCGACTCCTGCATCGCCGCTTGCAAGCATGAGAACGGCATCGGCCTGGGCGTGTACCGCAACACCGTGGACCGCATGGGCCCCATCGGCGAGTGGCCTCGCCCGCAGCAGTACTGGCTGCCTCGCCAGTGCCAGCAGTGCGACAACGCCCCCTGCCTCGAGGTGTGCCCCACCGGCGCCACCTACCGCGAGGACGAGTACGGCCTGATCGTCATCGACCAGGAGCAGTGCATCGGCTGCCAGCAGTGCATGACTGCCTGCCCCTTCGACGCCCGCTGGTTCGACGCCGCCAACTCCGTCGTCGAGAAGTGCGACGGCTGCATCGACAGGCTCAAGAAGGGCGAGAAGCCCGCATGCGTGCACAACTGCTGCTGCGGCGCCCGTCTCTTCGGTGACCTCGACGACCCCGAGTCCGACGTCTCGAAGGCCCTGGCCGCAGCCGACCCCGCGTCGCTGCACCAGTTCAACGACGAGCTCGGCGTCTCTCCCCGCACCGTCTACATCCTGTCCGAGAAGGTATGCCCCTGGCAGGACGAGAAGGATGCGTATAGGGCTCGCTAGGGTGATGCGTCATTCCCTTTGAACGGGATGTGTTGAATGATTGATTGATGGGGGCGGGGTTGCCTGTGCGGCGCCTCGCCCCCATGACACAAAGGGACGGGTGCAATGCGTTGTTCCCGGACCTTGCAAGATGGAGCTGCCGCTTGTGCGGCGTTGTCACGGAGAGGAACCACAATGAGCGAGAACACGATGGCCGAGACGCTAGATACCCAGGCCGAGGCCACCTCCGCCGACGCCGCCGCACAGGCTGAGCAGGCTGCGACTGCCGTTCCCGAGGAGGTTGCCGCTGCCCTTGAGGGCCGCGCCGCCTTCTACGAGACGCTTGCAGGCCTTTTCTGGATGCCGCTTACCGCCGAGCAGGTAGAGGCCATGGCCGGGCAGGATTTTTCCGCCTATGCCGAGCTCAACGACGATTTCGCCGACGGCGTGAACGACATCACGCGCTACCTGCGCAAGCGCAACACCGGCACGCGCGACGAGATGGCCGTGGACTTCACGGGCACCTTCACGGGCATCAAGACCTACGAGGGCAAGACCGCCGTGCCGTACAAGTCGGTCTTCACGAGCGAAGACGGCCTTATGTACCAGGAGGGTTTCCGCGAGGTGTACCACGCCTTCAAGGCTGAGGCCATCAAGAAGCGCGCCGGGCTCGACTACCCCGACGACCACATCTCGTTCCTCTGCCAGTTCATGGCCATCATGAGCCGCCGCACGCTCGAGGCCCTGCAGGCCGGCGACTACGACAAGGCCGCCCACGACGTGAAGGCCTCCGCCGACTTCCTCGACAACAACATCCTCTCCTGGTACGACCAGCTCATGGAGCGTTCGCTGTTGCTCATCAAGACCCGCTTCTACAAGGGCGTCATGAAGCTTGCGCGTGGCTTTTTCACGCTCGACCGCGAGACGCTGGCCGACCTGGCCGATGAAGTTGCCGAGCTTGCCGAGGCGGCCAAGAAGGCCGAAGGGACCCCTGCCGAGTAACGCAAAGCTTGCCTGTCCTTTCAAGGCATTCAAAAATATAGTTTAGCTGCCACTTTTGCCCTCTCCTCTTTTTTGCGTACAATCATGTGCGTGCATTCAAGGGGAGAGGGTTTTGTATGGGGCAGATGAGCGCTTCTGAGGGGAAGCGAAAGCTAACTGAAGAGTTGGCGACGCGCTGGCCGTCGCTGCCGTTCATGGCGTTTGGCGTGTGGACCGCTTGGTCGTCGCTTACCTATTCTGGGTCGCTGTGGCTTTCTGACAACGAGGTCAACGGGTTCTATCTGTCGTTGCTGTTCGTCATCTCCACCATGGCGTGCGCTGCCGTGTTCCTTGGGGCACCGTTCTTTGCCCGCCGCCATGCCGATAAGGGCGACGTCTCGAATCGTGCTGTCATGGGACTCGGTCTCACGGCCGCTCTGGGTGCCTTCCTCATCATCCTCGCTGGCCCGTACTGGCTGGGCGTTTCCCGCCAAGCAACCTCTGTGTTTGTAGTCGGAGCCCTTATGACGGGTGTTGGCACGGCCGGCATCGGTCTGCGCTGTGCGACGCTCTATGGCGGGCTGCCGCCTCGCAGGGCGCTCATCACAGCGGCATTGTCGCAGCTTGTGGCCTCGTTTATCTATTTTGTCGTGCTGGAGACCCCCGCATGGGCTCCCATTGCCCATGGTCCCTCGCTTGCCCATATCCTGGCGTTCACGCTGCTGCCGGTGATTGCCGCCTGGCTTTCGTGCATCAAGCCGTCGCGCGAGTCGCTCTTTGAGGAAGAAGTTCGCCAGTACCCGGCAAATAGCGGCGCGCTGCCTTCTGCGTTTTGGCGTTTCGCGGCCTTTGCGCTTGCGCTTGCCCTCATCACCACGTTCATCCGTTCCTCCATGGTGACGGTGAGCGCGCTTGCCAACACGGTCGAAGGTAACAACGTGCTGCAGCTCCTGCGTATCGCGATGGTGCTCGTCGTGATTGCCTGGACGCTGCGCTCCGACGCCCAGGGGTTCGACCTGGGGCGCGTTTGCTCGCTTGCCACGGTGCTTGCCGCCGTGGTCACCGCTTGCTCGGCGGCTTTGGGCGGAACCACGAGCGCGCTCAGCGTGATCGTGTACTTTGCCAGCAGCATCTTCGAGTTCTTCATGTGGTGCCTGCTTGCCTTCATCGTGTACCAGAAGCACATCTCGCCGCTTGCCGTGTTCGGCTTCGGCCGCGGTCTCTTCATGCTCGGCTGCGCCCTGGGTTGGGCGCTCGGTATCGTCGCGATGCCGATCATCGAGGCAGCCTCGGCCCAGGTGGTCGTGAGCATCGTGCTTGCCGGTGCCATCATCATCTTGTGGCTTGCCCTGTTCTCGGGTAAGGACTATGAGCGCCTCTTCTCCACGGTGGGCGAGGACGAGCTGTCGCTGGAGGACCTCTTTGAAATCGATCAGCGCCCCGACGAAGGCACCGAGGCGGGCCAGCCCAAGTCGGAGCGCAAAGGCAAGTTCGGCCAGGCAGTGGAGGCAGTCGCGGGCCGCAATGCCCTTTCTGCTCGCGAGGCTGACGTGCTGCGCTACCTTGCCATGGGCTACGGCTCGGACCGCATCGCGCAAACCATGGGCGTCAAGGTAAATACCGTGCGCACCCACACCCACAACGTCTACGTCAAGCTCGACGTCCACTCCCGCGAGGAACTCATGCGCCTGGTAGACGACGAGGTGGCGGGGATGTAGGCCTTAGAAGCCTTGTTCCTCCACCATCGATATAAGCTCTTGCTTGGAATGGACTCCGAACTTGGCGTAGATGCGTTGGACATGCGTCTTTACTGTGGCATCGGAGATGAAAAGCTCTCCGCGGATGAACGACCGGTCACGACCGTGTGCAAGGAGTACGAACACGTCGGTCTCACGGGGGTCTATAGTCTGCCGGTGGGTTTGTCAGCGGTGAACTCCGGATGAGAATCCTCCCTTGTGCTATAGTTTACTCAAAAAAGTTGACTCAAAAATATTGAGTAACATGCAAGGAGGAAAAATGGGCTTTGTTGGCAGGAAGGACGAGCAAAAGAGGCTCCTCCGTGTATTTCGAGACGATGCCCAGAATGCCACGCTCGTTTATGGCCGTCGCCGCGTTGGCAAGAGTGAGCTGTTGTTGCACTGCCTTCGGCAAATTGACGTCCGGACAATCTATTACGAGTGCCGACAAACCTCTGAGGCTCTGAATGTAAAGGGCCTCGCTGATGTCGTGGCGGAGTCGTTCGATATTCCACGCCCCGCGTTTGATGGCATTGAGGAAGCGCTGGGGTTCATATTCGAGAGGGCGACGCGCGAGAAGATAGTGCTGGTTATAGACGAATATCCGTACCTGCGAGATGCAGTCAAAGGGATGGATTCCATCCTGCAGGTGCTTATCGACATGTATCGAAATCACTCGCACATCTCACTGGTTGTGTGTGGCTCCTGCGTCGAGGTCATGAGGTCTCTTTTGGAAAGGGAGAACCCCCTGTATGGCCGCATAGACCTCAAAATCAATCTCAAGCCGATGGACTACCTCGATTCCTCCGAGTTTTACCCGGATTTCTCTTGCGAGGACAAGGTGCGTCTCTACAGCGTGTTTGGCGGCATCCCTTATTACAATCGTTTGATAGACCAAGATGCCACCGTACGCGAGAATCTCATTGAGTTGCTCGTGCGCCCCGACGCACGTCTTGAAGATGAAGTCTCCGCGTTCCTCTTGTCCGAGATATCCAAGATCGCCAATGCCAACGAGGTATTTTGCGCCCTGGCGGATGGGAGTTCGCGCTACAAAGACATACTCGATCAGTCGCACGTCTCCAGTCCCTCGATGCTTGCCAATGTGTTGGACAAGCTGGTCAAGATGCAGCTCGTGCAGAAACGTGCCCCCATCAATGACATGCAGAACAAGAAGAAGTCGTCCTATGTCATCTCAGACGGCCTTTCCCTGTTTTACTATCGGTATGTGTTCCGCTATGCCTCGCAACGCAATGTGCTCGACTCTGATGTCTTTTTCGACCGTTTCGTTGCCAGCGATTTCGAGAATCGCTATGTGCCCCACGCTTTTGAGGAGGTTTGTCGACAGTATCTCGTGCGCCAGAACCGTATCGGACGCATCGAGCCGCCGTTCAATCTCATTGGCAGGTATTGGTATGACGACCCGGCGCATAAAACCAACGGTGAGTTCGATGTTGTGACGGAAGACCCACAGGGTTATGTCTTCTATGAGGCGAAGTTCCGGAGCACTCCCGTTACGCAGACGATGATTGACGAAGAAATCTCCCAGGTGGAGGCGACCGGTCTCAATTGTCACCGTTACGGGTTCTTTTCTCGCTCGGGATTTGATGGGGTCGCAGCAAGCGATGAAATTGAGCTTATCAGTCTTGAGGACATGTACGTCTAGGTTTGACGAATACAAGCAAGCTCCCGCGGCTCGCTCGCTTGGTTGCGAGGGACGCGGGGTTCGGTGTTCTCGATGACACCCAGTCTCCTAATGCGCCAGGCATCCCAAGGGGATGACGTGCACTCCGTCAGGGCGTGTGTAGGCGTAACGGCCTCCGGTCACCACGGCGAGGAATGAAGGTGCACCCGTCTTCTTCTCATCGACCTTATCGGCGAGCGTCAGCAGGTTTGATGCGCCCTCATTGATTCGCGCCTCTCCGCCAAGCTTGACTTCGATACCGCCCCAGCGTCCATCTTGCAGTCGCACGATGATGTCGGCCTCAAGGCCACCCTTGTCACGATAGTGATAGATGCCTCCTCCCATGGTGCGTACATATACGCGCAGGTCTCGCGCACAAAGCGATTCGAACAAGTATCCCATGGTGTTGAGGTCGTTGAGGAGGCCGTCGGGGTTGGTTTCGAGCGATGCGGCCGCTAGCGACGGGTCGCATAGGTGCCATACGGCTGCGGCCCGCAAAGGGGTTTTCGACCTGAGGGTAGGTGCCCATGCCTTTGCTTCCTCGATGACGAAGAGTCGCCTTAAAGCGGTCAGATAGATGCGCAGGGTTGGTTCACTCATGCCGACGCCAACATCCTTGACGTCGGCGAGGAGAGTAGAGATGGATGCCTCCTGGGCGCTGCTGCGGGATATGGAACGCAGCAGCGCCCTGGCGCGGTCGGGGTCAAGCGTAGCTCCACTTGCTTCCGAGATGTCCGACTCGCAAAGCGCAGCGATGTAGTCAGTCGCCACGCCTGTATCGAGTGTTCCCCGTGCTATGGGTGCCGGCCATCCACCGGCGCAAATGAGCTTTGCGTAGTCCTCCACGCTGATGTTCGAGACGCCTTCGACCCTTTGTGCGCCTCCGAAGAGGTCGTTCAGCCGTACTTCGCAGCTTGACCGTCCTGACTCTTCAAGCGACATGGGATCCATGCTGACGCGCGCGATACGTCCGGTGCCCGTGTGCTTTGGGGCGTCGTCTTTGTCGAAGTTGGGCGGTGTTGCCGAGCCAGTTAGGAGGAACTGCGCCGGCTCGCCTCCCGCCATGTCGATTGCATTGATGACGGCATCCCAGAGTACAGGTGCGACCTGCCACTCGTCGATAAGGCGCGGCTTGTCTCCGCGCAGCAGCAGCGAGGGCTGGATGGATGCCGCTTCCATGTTTGCGGCATACGTGTCGGGGTCGCGCATCTTCAAGGCACTTGCAGCAAGCTGCTCGCAGGTCGATGTCTTTCCGCACCACTTTGGACCTCGCACAAGTACGGCTCCCGTGCGATTGAGACACTGCTTTAACTCGTTATCAATGACTCGTGGCATATAAGCCATATCCATCCCCTTTCAACTGCGGTAATAGTAGCACTTTCGACTTTGGCGACGTTTGACTTTCGGATTTGGCGCAGTTTTACTTTCGGGTTTGGCGGCATTTGACTTTCGGGTTTGGCGATTGGAACAATCTGTTTGCGTTTGCGAGCGATGAAAAAACCTTTCGTCGCTGCTTTAGAAAACAAAGGTTATTTGATAACCTTTGTTTTTGAGAGTCGAAAACAAAGGTTAGGCGGCAAACCATGGGTGTGTATCAGTCAGATTATTGGCAGTCCTGCGGGTGGGGAATGAACCGGCGAGAGACGCAAAGCGGGACATACCATCCGTTTTTGCCCGACAAGCTGGCGGGGCTCGATATCATGCTGACACCCGAGGCGGTCTCGGCCGTAACGCGGGCGCAGTCTGCCGTGTTGCTGCTCAACCAAGAGGCGCGCTTTCTGACCAATACAGAACCTTTGGCGCGCTTGTTGTTGCGCTCTGAGGCGCTGGCATCCTCTCGCATTGAGGGTTTGCAAATGAATGCTGGCAGACTGCTTGAATTTGAGGCGCTTGACGAGCTGGGTGTGTCGCATCGGCTCGATGGTGTGGAGGCCGCTGTCATGGCAAATATCGCCGCCATGAGCGACGCGGTGGGTAACATCGGGGCCGGTGACTCGATTACGGTGGATGACATTCGTGCCGTCAATGCGACCCTGCTTCAAGGATCGCACCTTGAGGATGAAGGTGGAGTGCTGCGCACGATCCAAAACTGGATCGGCGGCAACAATGTCAACCCGGTTGGCGCCGCCTATGTGCCGCCTCGGCCCGAGTATGTCCTGGAACTGATGGAAGACCTTGCCCAATTCTGCAACACGTCGCCTTTGCCGGCGATTTCTGTGGCGGCGATTGCGCATGCCCAGCTCGAAACGATTCATCCGTTTGCGGATGGCAATGGGCGAACGGGTCGCGCCCTTGTGCACATGTTGCTGCACCGCGCGGGCCTGACTCCGAATAGCGTCCCTCCCATCTCGCTCGTGCTGGCAACGGACAAGGCGCGCTATATCAACAATCTGGCAGCGTTTCGCTGCGATGATGGGCAATGTGAAGGCGCAGACGAAAAGGCCGCTGCGCTGCAAGGGTGCATCAGCGATTGGGTGGAGTATTTTGCCAACGCAGTGCTGCTTGCCTGTGAGCGAGCGCGGGAGTTTGAACACCGTATTGCCGATATCCAGGAAGAATGGCGCGGACGCGGCGCGATTCGCAAGAATTCATCTGCCGATGTGCTTATCGAAGTCCTGCCAGGCAACCCTGTTGTCAGCGTCGTTTCAGCCGCTCGTCTGACAGGGAAAAGCGTCCAAGCCGCGCGTTTGGCGCTCAAGCAGCTTGAGGGCATGGGCATCCTGGTGCAGAATGCCAAGAACCGCAAGAGCAACATCTATGTCGCGCAGGAAATTTTGGATGCATTTACGGCCTACGAGCGCGCTTTGGCAGTGCCTGGCGGTGATACGTCTTCAGAAAAACCCATGCGACCCGTGCTTCCGCGCGTCCCGCGAGACCGCTGTCCATAAACGCAAAAAGCCCCGCGCTGCCTGCTGGTTTGCAGGGCGGCGCGGGGCCTTGGTGTGCGAGGTTTGCTTGGAGTCGAAACCTTAGGCCTCGACGGCGACGAGCACGTCGGTGCTCTTCACGAAGGCGACGGCGGGCTTGCCGACCTCGAGGCCGAGCTCCTCGATGGCGGCGTTGGTGATGGAGCCGGAGACGGTCAGGCCGTACTCGGTGGTGATGGTCACATGGCCGTTGACGGCGCCCTTCTGGACCTTGGTGACCTCGCCGCAGAACTGGTTGCGGGCAGAGATCTGCAGGTGCTGGCCGGCCTCGGCGAACATGACGTTGGTGGCCTTGACCACGGCGATGGCAGGCTTGCCGGCCTCGAGGCCCAGATCCTCGACGGCCTCGCAGGTGATGTCGGCCTTGATGTTCTTGCCGGGGGCAACCTCGATGGCGACGACGGCGTTGACGGCACCCTTCTCGACGGAGACGACGGTGCCGGCGAACTGGTTGCGAGCGGAGATCTTCATGATGTGCTTCCTTTCGATGGTTGAGGGCGGCCGGTCTTTCGCATGCCGCTCCTGGTTGACGAGATGAACTATAGGCCACGCTTTGCACCGTAAAGCATCTCGTGACGGTATCCGAGGGCCGCCGTACCAACGTGTACCAATCAACAACCAAGTGTGCCCCTCTGTTCTTAGTAGCCTGATTTCCCGATTGCCAATCTGGCAATGCCAGTCTGTCATTCTCTATTGTGGTCTGTGCCTGCGGTTTTCTATGATGAAGGCGGTACAAAGCCCCGCGTGGGCGCGGGTTCAGCAGAAGGGGAGACATCATGGGCAAGAACATGCGACTTTTTGGCACGCACGGATACGGCACTGCGTTTGCTGGGACCTTGGCTGCCTTGGCGCTCGGCGGGACGTGTCTGATGGGAGGGCTTGCGGCAACGGCACAGGCCGACACGGCGGCCACGGGCTTGGGCGGCATCGCCGCAGCCCAGGGCGCAAGCTCGCCGCTTGTGGGTATCGGCGATGGCAAGGCTTCCCCCATCGCCTCCTTTGAGGATGAGGACGTGCTGCTTGCCACTTACAGCAATGCGGCGCAAGGGTTCTCGCTGCTTGTAGACGCCGGCTCCTTCACGGTGACCGAGGGTCAGGGTGCGGGTGCGACGTTCGTCCTGAACACTGACGCGTCCTCCTACTTTGCCGTCTCCTACGTTGCCGACTGGGAAGGCACGCCCGATGTGGGCGAGTACCTGGAAGAACAGCTCTGGCACGGCCAGATGGAGCATGGCGACTCCTATGTGCAGGTGAGTGCTGATGGCGGCGAGGTGATTTACCTGGCTGGTGTGGGTGCCTATGCGTGCGCCTATGGGTACGTCGACTCCTCGACGGGCCAGAACATGACTGTCATCCAGGCCATGGAGCCGCGCTCCGACGGCAGCGCCGTGTATTGGACGCTGTGCACGAGCGACGAGTCTGCTGAGCAGGTCGCCACGGCGCTCGTCTGGGCCTCGGCCACCTTCCGCGTGGGTGCGGACGCCTATGCGGGCAGTAACATGTGGTGTGAGCCTTCCGATTTGGCGCAGAGGCCTTCGGGAAGCACATACTCGCTGGTAGATGATGCGGCCAACACCGCCGCTGCGCCTGCGCCTGCAACTTCGGCCGACACGGCGGCTCCCACGCCTGCCCAGCCCGCGGCAACTCCCTCCCCTGCTCAGCCTGCGCCCACCCAGACGTCCGCAACGGCTGGAACCTACCAGCTCGTGGACTACGACGGCGGGTACTTCACTGTCGCGCTGCCTCAGGGCTGGTCCATCCAAACGGCGGGAGAGGGCGCTGGCTTCACCTTTGAGGCGTTTGACCCGGCCAACCCCGCCGTGCGCATAGTCTACTACGGTGAGCTGGCCTTTAACCTCAACGAGCAGATGCGCGAGCTGTTTGCCCTCTCCTCTTCTACCGGCGACGCGACGCTCGACCAGCTGTACACGCTGTACGCCAACCTTCCCGTGCTCGACCCCTGCACGGTCGCCAATGCCGTGAGCCTGCTGCCCGCTTATACGCAGCTTACGCTCGACATGGGCGGCGTCGACGACGGCACGGGCCTCATGGTCTCCTCGGCCCAGGTCACCTCGAGCGTGCCGGTTTCGTATTACTCGGCCTTCCCGGGCATGGCGGGCTATGTGCGCGACGACGCCCTGGTGAGCGCCGAGCTCACGCTGCTCGATGGCACGGCCTGCAGGGCGGACTTCCTGGGTAGTGCGATTGCCCTGGGATATGAGGGCGGATATGGCAGTGCGTGCATCATGGGCATGTGGGGCATCATTGCGCCTGCTGACATATACGATGACGTCGTGGCTCAGCTCGCTCCTTGTGTGGGCACCCTGACCTTCTCGGATGAGTACGTTGCCCAGTGCAACGCTGCAAACGACGCTCTCGCGGCTGCCGCCCTCGACCGCTCGGCTGCCAACAACGCCGTGATGGACCAGGCGCTGCAGGACTTTGACGACTACATCATGGACCGCGACCGCTTCACGTTCTCCGACGGTTCCCAGCTTGTCATTCAGCATTAGACGTTTGTCGCATTGAAAGCAGTCGGCGGGGGCGTGGGGCGCGATGCGGCCTTGGCGCCCCCGCTGGCTTTTCTGCCTGCTAGTATAGATGCGGGGACCGCGCTCGGGGCTTCTGGCCTTTTGGGCGTGAGGCACGCCATTCCACAAGTGAAGCCACACAAGGGGTCGATGAGCCAAGGGAGTCAGCCATGAAACCAACCGATGCCAACCATGCCTGCACGCGACGCACGTTTGCCCTGGCAGGATTTGCCCTTGCCGCGTCTGCGCCCGTGCGAGCGGCCCATGCCGTGGGTCTGTTGCCCGGAGCTATGCCGCTGTCCGACACGGATGACGCCGCCTCGACTCAGGCGGGTCCCTTTGACGACCTTCCCACAGACCCGCTCGAGCGCCTCTCGGCTCTGTGCGCGTTGTTCCAAGCTCAGGTTGAGGATTTCGCCGCCGTGTACACGTCTTCGGTTGAGAACGGCGATGCCGCCTATGCCCAGCCCATGCTCGACCTCGTGGACCTGTGCGATGCGGGCTACGAGGAACTTGGGGCAATCTATGACGCGCTCGCTTCCCAAGAGGCCAGCCCGGAGGCCGGCCTCGGCATGGATGTGTGCGTGATTGTGGCGCGCACCCTCGCGTTTTACTCCGGCTACTACCATTCGAGCGATCCCCTCATGGAGATGCAGGTCCAGGCGGCGCAGGGTGCCTACGCCGACAACCTCGAGCTTCTCGATGCGATGTACGGCGCGCTCGGCCAGGTGCGCGACAACTACAGGATGCTCGACCTTCCTGCCTACATGAGCGACCTGTGGCCTCATTACATCAAGCAAATCGCGGCTTACCAGGAAAAACTCTACGCCGACTATATCTCGCTTGTGAGCAACGACGTCCTCATGGCCTACTCGGCCTCGTGGCTTTTGATGCGCCAGCCCTACATCATGCTGCATTACGAACAGCTCATGTATGCCCTCATGCGCGCCCAGTTCCAAAACGCCGCCGACGCGCTCGCCGCGGGTTCTGGTGCGGGCACCCGCGTCATAGTGGAGCACGCGCTGAACGATGAGATCTACCCCAACCTCTATCCCTCGTCGGATTCGGTGGCCAACGTTGCGATTTTCACCGAAGGCGGCGAGTGCGACGTGCTCATTGAAGTGCAGGTGGACGGGTTCTCCCAGCTCTACCGCCAAAAGATAACCGCCACGCCCGA
This sequence comes from uncultured Coriobacteriales bacterium, assembly GCA_902464015.1. Lineage (GTDB taxonomy): Bacteria > Actinomycetota > Coriobacteriia > Coriobacteriales > UMGS124 > UMGS124. Next base: position 29,002 of record CABQHM010000007.1, read on the forward strand.
AATCACGTACTTCATGATTAAGCCGCCGGTGGCAAGCGACGCGGGCAACTTGACGAGTGAGCGCGACACTCAGCTCACGCTCACGGTGACCGACCTGGGTTCCAACGGGCTCATCGCCCAGGAAACGCAGACAGTCACGCTGCACAGCCTGTACGACTTCACGCTTGAGAGCAACGAGTTCGGCATCGTCGAACCGTACAACGTGCTTGCCTGGATGCGCCCCGACGCGCAAGAAGTGCTGGACATCCGCCGTGTCGCAATCGATTGGCTTGAGGCCAACATGGGCGCCGACTACAACACGCTGCCTGGCTACCAGCTGGGATATCCCGGGGAGGACGAGGCGAAGACGGTCCTCATTCAGGCCGTTGCCATTCAGGGCGCAATCTCCGACATGGGTGTGCGCTACAACATGGGGCCGTACTCGTTTGGCGCGATGCAGCGCGTGCTTACCCCCGACGCCGTGGTGCGTTCCAAGTCGGGCATCTGCATCGAGACCGCGCTGCTCGTGGCGTCGTGCCTGCAATCGGCCGACATGCATGCCATGGTGCTCATCCTTCCTGGCCATGCCCAGGTTGCCCTGGAGACCTGGGAGGGGAGCGGTCAGTACATCCTGCTTGAGACCACGACCCTGCCCTTCACGGGGTCCGATGTCTCCTCCTACATTTCGACTCCGACCAACGACGAGTGGATTTCCTACCTGAGCGACGACGGCACCTACGTCATCGACTGCAACCTCGCCTCCACCCTGGGCATCCGAGGCCTGGCTGTGTAGGGGAGGGTGTGCGGAGCTCTAATTAAAGGCAATGGATTGGTCGGAAGACCAGCTTTGGCCCTGGTTGTGGTTGATGGGGTAACCATCGCCCGCAACCAGGGCTTTCGTTTCACCTTGTCGTTCTGGTTGGGTCTGTCGCTGTGGGGGCGGTCATACCGAGCAGCTCGTTCAATTCACAGCGTCCGCTCGCGCCTGTCTTCTCATAGATATGACTGACGTGGGCCTTGGCCGTGCCTTCGGCTATCCCCAGCTCGCAGGCAATCTCATGCGCGGTTTTTTCTTTGGCGAGCAGGCGCAGTACCTCGTCTTCACGAGGGCTGAGGCGTGACGCGCGGCTCACTTCGTCGCAGTGCGCGGAGACAAGCTCCTCGCGGCGGCTCTGCTCTCCCAGGCTGCCGGCGTCGAGCAGGGAGACGCCCCACTTGGTGGTGAGCTCACGTTCGGAGAACAGCAGGAACGTGGCGACGGTGATGGCACCGACGACGGCCAGGCTCAAGACGATGGTCTGCGTCTCACTCGACAAGGAGCTGGCCTGCAGCCCACTTGCCAGCGTGTCTCCCGCGATAATGAAGACCTGCATCGCGTTCTTGATGCCAAACAAGGCAACGACGACGATGCCCATGCGCTTGACGATGTCGTACAGCAGCAGGGCAAAGAATGTGTTTGCGAGAACATAGCTCGTTGAGACAAAGAAGTTCGAGGCAGCCGGACCCACAATGCCCTCGGCGGGGATAAGCAAGAATCCGCAGATCATAAGGGGTATGGGCGAGCGGTAGAGCAAGCTCAGGCTGAACTTATCGGCAAAGAAGCGCGCGCCTACAAAAAGGAAGGCCATGACGATAACCGTGGCTATGTTGGTGGAGATATTTCCTGACGCCGTAAGCGTTTCCTGGCGAATGCCGTACGCAAAGGAGTACACGCCCAGGAGCAACACGATTTTCCAGGGAAACGCGAACCGCACATCGGTGCGCTGAGGACGTGCGGTGGCTGGTGCGCTGTGCCACGCGCGGTTGATGCTGTGAATGGCAATGAAGGGCAGCGCCACGATGACGATGCCCATGCGCAGAGGGTCAAGCCCGCGGCAGAAGAACAAGATGATGAGGGCCAATATTTGCGCGGCTGCGAGCTGCATCACGATGCGTCGCATGCTGAGGGTGCTCAGCACCTCTGACCAGAGCAGAAGCAGCAACGCAAAGCCTGCTCCGGCTAAAACGGCCCCCACCGACGTCAACACGCCAATGATGTGCGGATCCGCTGTCGAATCGAAGCCCATGCTCATGACGCAGATGCAGCATGCCGAGGCGGCAAGCATGCAGGTGAGTGCGGCACCGCGTGCCCAACGCTTTTCGCACAGCGGCGCTACGGTGTGGGCTGTGATGACGACGATGACGCTTATTGCGCAATACACGAGGTCAAACAGGGTGTAGTGCAACGGTGTAAGACCAGGCAGAGCCACGTTGGGAGAGGCGTAGGTCAGCGTGAGCCAGGCGCGACCGAATGCGAGGGCGAGAAACCACGGCAAAATGTCTAGAGTGCTTGGCTCGTCGGTCTTTATTTGGTTGTGCTTGGCGGCGATGTCGGCCACGGCGATGTTCCCCTTTGCACGCGACAAGCCCCGGCCGCCTCAGGATTGCTCGAGAGACGGTCGGGGCTTTCGATGAGCGAATGCCGATGGGATTATAGGCGATGCTCTTGCGTGCTGTGTTGCTCGATGGGCTTACAGGTTCGCAGCGAACTTACCGGCGATGTAGCCCGTGGTGAGGGCGCGGCCGATGGACAGGCCGTGGATGTACATCGGGTAGTCGACGCCGCCGAAGAAGGGGCCCGACACGTTGCCTGTGGCGAACAGGCCCTCGATGGGTTCGTCGTTGTCGTTGAGCACCTGGCAGTCGGTGTTGATGACCAGGCCGCCCAGGATGGCTGCCACACCGCCGTCGCCGCGACGGATGCCGTAGAAGGGAGGCGTGTCGATGGGCTTGAGGTAGGCGGCGTTCTTGCCGAAGTCATCGTCGGCGCCGGCGGCTACAAGCTCGTTGTAACGAGCGACGCTCTCGACGAGGCCGTCGACGTCGATCTGCCAGTCGATTTCCTTCTCCTTGCAGTAAGCGTTGATTGCCTCGCCGAGCTCCTCGATGGTGTTGCCGGAGACGAAGCGCTCCACGTTCAGGGTCGAGATGTCGTTGTTGAACGGATCGACCGCGACCATTTCCTCGCCCTGCTGCTGCCAGTTGGCGTCGCAGATCTGATAGAAGATGCCGGCCTTGATGTTGCCGCTCTTCTGCACGGCCTCATGCCAGTAGTTGCTGGTGTAGCCCATCGTAGGACCCTCGCACATGAAGCGCTTGCCGTCGGGGCCCGCTGCCATGAAGGGCACGTCGCAACGGCGGCCGCCGAGGCCCTCATGGACCATCTTGCAGTGGTTGATGTTCTCGATGTGGCCGCCGGCCCACACGCCCATGCGGTGGCCGTCACCGAACTTGTTGATGGCGCCGGTCTTCAGGCCCAGGCAGTCGGGCATGTAGTAGGCAACCATCTCGGGGTTGTTCATATAGCAGCCCGTAGCCAGGATGACGCCCTTGGAAGCCTTGAACAGGGTATACACGCCGTCGTCGGTCTCAGCGATGGCGCCGTCGACGCGGTCGCCGTCCTTGTGCAGCTGCACGGCGGGGGCGTTGTAGAAGAAAGAGACGCCGTCGGCCTCAAGCTGGGCGGAAACGGCGGAGGCAACGCTGGCGTAGCCGCCGTCGAGCTCCTCGTAGTTGGCCAGGTGGAAGTAGATGGGATAGCCGTTGTATTCCACGGAGTAGTCGATGGGCGTGCCCTCGACACCACATGCGGTGACGTAGTCTTCGAAGGAGCGGACGGCCTCGCTGGAGTTGCGGGCCCAAGACTCGACGAGAGCGCGGTTGGCGCGGTGGTCGTTGGTCTGAATCACCATGGAGACGCAAGCCTCAATGGCGGCTTCGCTCGTCTTGTCCAAATCGATGCTGGCGGCCTCCATGCCCTGGGCCACCGCGGCACCCTCGCGGACGAGCACGGCTACGTTGGCGCCGGCGTCATGGGCGGCCTTGGCGGCGGCAAGACCGGCGTTGCCTGCGCCGACGACCACGACATCGAACTCCTGCGTGTCGGCGAAGTCCTCGATGGGCGCCGGCGGAACGAGGAAGTTGGGCGTGTTGTCGGGAAGGTTTGCGGTATCAAAGGAAGGCATGCTTGCGATGGGCGCGCCCTGCTTTTCTGCGGTGGCCTCGTCAGCGAGGGCCACGGAGCTGGCGGCTGCACCGGCGACGGCTGCGATGCCGGCGGCCTTGACGGCGCTCCTGCGGGAGATGGGAGTGGCGATGCGTGCGTTCATGTGCAAATCCCCTTTCGAATGGGTTGGCTGGCGGTGGTTGTCCGCACACCGCTTGACGCCATCCGACTCTAGGGGTTGCCTTGTACGACTGGGAATAATCTATGCCAGGGAATTTGGTTGAGGGGTATAAACCGAACCATAATCCCCCCAGCTCAAAGTGCGTTTTCTATCTGAATGATGCAGGCTGTTGATAATAGGTCGCCTCATGCCTGATTAAGTGGCGTTCTTGTCTCCCCCGGGTTTTAGTCGTCGAAAAAAGATGCCGCCCTTCTGTCTCTTGTATCTGAGAAACAGAAGGGCGGCGCTTGTTTGTTGGTGTCTCTTTGTATGGCGCCGATGCGATTGGCCTAGTCGCTCATTTCGGCGAGTAGCTTCCACAGGCCTCCCTTGTCGTCGAAGGTGCGGTAGGTGTCGCCGTCGCGCAGGTTGTGGGCGTTGAACTCCGCGGTGAGCGTTGAGCCGTCGTCGAGCGTGAAGACGAGCGTGTCGTCGTAGTCGCTTGAAATCATGTCTACGGCATCACCCGCTTCGCCCTTGAGGTATGCGTCATAGATCTTCTGGGCAAGGTCGGTGCTCTTCACGGTGTGGGTCTGCATTGTCTCGTGAGCCTCGATGTGCTCCAGGGCAACCGCCTTGGCTGCTTGGGCACTCTGCCCGGTTTGGTCGCCGCTGGTCTGGGTGCTCTTGTCGGCTTGGGTGCTCTGGGCGTTCGGGACGCCTTGATCGCTTTGGGTGTCCTGCCCTGCCTTGGTGTCTTGTTTGGCTTGCGTGCTCGAACTTGTCGCCTCCCCGCTGCCTCCCGCTTGCGTCTGGCCTGCGTTTTCCGGCGTGCAGCCAGCAAGGCAGCCGGCAAAGAGCAAGGCCGACACGCAAGCGCCAATCCCGAAGACATGCGTGCGCGCGTTGTTCCGTTTCATCGTCTGCCTCCTATTTCACAATGGGCATCTCAAAGCGCTCGAACGCCTCCACCATCTTCTTGTGGCGCAGGACGAAGTGCACCGCCGGAGACGTGTTTTTGGACACGAGCACCCACCCATCCGGGCGCACGGTGATCTGAATGTTGCGAAAGCCCAGGTCAGGCCCCCACGCGAGGTGCCATGTGGGGTGTGCCGCCGCGAACGCCTCGGTTTGCTCGATGTGCTTGCGGTAGGTTTGGGCGCCATAGGGAACGCTGTGCGTGCAAAACGCCTCGCCCAGCGCCAGGTGGGCAGATGCGGCGCTGAGGTTGCCCTCGTCTACGCGCGAGATGGTGACGACGGTCTCGCCGTGGGCAAGCTCGCTTTCAGCGCGTGCAAGCTGTGCCGCGCGTGCCATGCGAACCCGTTGCGCTTCCGCCTCGTCGAGTGTTGAGGCGGCAATCGCCTCTTCGAGCAGCTCTTCACTCATGGTGTAGAGGGGCGGCGCCGACATGACGTGCATGCGCTCGCCGCTTTGCGCAGCCTCATGCATCAGGAAAGCGGCCAGCTCGCCCGCTTGCTGCACGGTATAGACGTTTGCGAGGGGCTTGGCGGTCGCAAGCAAGTCGTTTGCGCGCTGTCTGAAATGAGCGACCGTCCCCTCGTCGCGGAAAAGCTGGCAGCCCACGTGTTCGTAGGCGCCCGCTACGGCCTGGCCTTCGAGCGCCGCTGTCTGCGACGAGCGCACGAGGTGCGCGAACGGCCCCGTTGGCTGCGAGGGCAGGTAGTAAGGCCGGACCATGCCTGTCATATACAGGGGAAGCCAGGCCTCAAGTCCGAGCATCATTTCGGGCAGGCCGCGTCCCACGTTATGTATGTTGTCGATGGGGTGTCCTGTGCGCAGCAGCACCGCGAGGGAGGCTATCCATCGAGCAGGAAACTCGGGCTTGGCCTGCATTTTGTCTTGCATTGGCATGTCAGAGAACATGACGACGGAACTGCCTGCGGGCTCGGTTGCCGCAGCGGCGAGAAAGTCCAGCTCGGCCTGGCAAAAGCCGTCGACACCTGCATAAAACGTGTAAAGGGCCTCTGTCGCGGGGTTCTTCCGTGCCTCCTCGCCACTCTTGCCTGCAGCCTCTTCTTGCGCGTGCACCGCCTGCATTGCAGCCAGGTAGGTGTCGAGATTGAACGAGTCGAGCTTGCGCAGGAACGGCTCGATGCTCGATTGGGTCTGTGCGTCCTGCTCGGCTTGCAGCCAAGCCGATGTGAGTGTGGCGAGCGCCTTCAAGGCACTTTCGCCTTGCATGTCCATCTCGGAAACGACGTCCCCGTCAGGCCCGGCTGCCTCTTTGCACAAGGCAAGCAATGCGTCCTGCGCGTTTGCGCCAAGTGCCCTCTCGGCAAAGAATGTGCCCGCTGCCTGGGCGAACTCGTCGAAGTTCGAGACGTTGCGGGTCTGGGAACACACGCGGGAGATGTAGGAGGGGCTGTATCCCAGCGCCTCGGCAAGCTTGGCGCGCGTCACACCGAAGGCATCGAGTAGGGCTGTGAGCTTGGCGCCCGCCCCCTGCGGGGTCTGGCTGCGCGAGCCTGCAAGCAGTGCCTCGCATATCTTGTCGGCGTCGAGCACGCGGCCCTTCTCCTGTGCCAGCTCGCACAGGGCAAGCGCAATCTCCCGCGCCGGAAGCGACCCCGCGTCGGGCGTGCGCGTGCCGGCAAGGTAGCGGCTTACTGTGGAGGCGGACATGCCGCAGGCCTGTGCCAGCTCTTTGCCCGTGCAGCCGGCCCCGTCCATGCAGCGCCTCAACACCTGCGAGAATTCCATGGCATCCCCCTTTGAGCCAAGATTCTTGGTGCCATCAGTATAGAGCCCCTTGCCCGCCAGCAGGTTCGTCCGTCTGCCGACGGTTGCATACAGCCGCGCGTGCTTCTTGGTGCCAAGCGCCGCCGGATGCGCTATAGTGCAAGCCATGCGCAAGAGACGCACACCGACCATAGAAAGGGGATACCCGCATGAAGATGAAGCCGTTCCAGCTGGACGCCATCCTCAAAGAGCTCACGACCATTCAGGAGCGTAGTCCGTTCTACGCCAAGAAGTTCGCGGGCATCGACATGTCTACCATCCGCACGCAGGAGGACTTCGAGAAGCTTCCCTTCTCCGAGAAGGCAGACCTGCGCGAGGCGTATCCCCTGGGAATCCAGGCGGTTCCCGACGAAGAAGTCGTTCGCATCCACTCCTCTTCGGGCACGACCGGCACCCCCGTCATCATCCCTTACACCCAGAAGGACGTCGACGACTGGACCGAGATGTTCGCCCGCTGCTACCGCGCCATCGGCTGCACGAGCAAAGACCGCATTCACATCACCCCTGGTTACGGCCTGTGGACTGCAGGCATCGGCTTCCAGCTCGGTGCCGAGCGCATGGGCGCCATGGCCATTCCCATGGGCCCGGGCAACACCGAGAAGCAGCTGCGCATGATGGAGGACCTGCAGTCCACCGTCCTGTGCGCCACCTCGTCGTACGCCCTGCTTTTGGCCGAGCGCATTGCCCAAGAAGGCATCCGCGACAAGCTCGCCCTCACCAAGGGCCTCATTGGTTCCGAGCGCTGGGGCAAGAAGATGCGCGAGCGCATCGCCGACGAGTTGGGCGTCAAGCTCTACGACATCTACGGCCTCACTGAGATTTATGGCCCGGGCGTGGGCGTGAGCTGCGATTATGACTGCGGCATCCATGTGTGGGACGACTATGTGTACGTGGAGGTCGTCGATTCCAAGACGGGCAAGAACCTGCCCGACGGCGAGGTGGGCGAGCTCGTGATCACCACGCTCGTCAAGGAAGGCGCGCCGCTCATCCGTTACCGCACGCACGACCTGTCGAGCATCATCCCCGGCGAGTGCCAGTGCGGATGCGAGCACACTCGCATTTCCCAGCTTGTTGGCCGCACCGACGACATGTTCAAGGTCAAGGGCGTCAACATGTTCCCCGCTCAGGTGGAGGAAGTCTGCGCCGCTGTTGACGGTGTGAGCAGCGAGTATCAGGTCATGATCGACCACCTTGCCGGCAAGGACATCATGACTGTGTACTTCGAGTGCGACTCGGACGACCCGCTCGTGCGTCGCGACATCGAGGCCACGATGGTCGAGACGTTCAAGAACCGCATCGGTGTCACCATCGTGCCCAAGGCCGTGGGCATCGGCGACCTTCCCCGCTCGGAGAAGAAGTCCACGCGTATCTACGACAACCGCTACTAAGGCGGGCTGCATCGGGTTTGGGGGGCGCCTCGCGCACATGCGGGGCGCCCCTTCTCATGTCCGTTTGCCGCAATGCGTCTATGCGCGCCGCTTTGCAGGTACAATGACCCAGACTGTGCCCCGGCCTTGTGGGCGGGCGCTACCTATATGAGAGGGAGAACACCCATGATCGAGACCGACTTCACCCCCAAGGGCGTGTGCGCCCGCAACATCCACGTCGTTCTTTCCGACGACGGCAAGACCATCGAGTCCGTCGAGTTCACCAATGGCTGCAACGGCAACCTCAAGGCCATCGCCAAGCTCGTGAAGGGCGCGCCCGTCGACGAGATCGTTGGCAAGATTGCCGGCAACACCTGCGGCAACCGTCCCACCTCGTGCGCCGACCAGCTTTCCATCGCCCTGCGCGAGGCCCAGGCTCTCGCCGACGAGTAAGCACTCGCCATGCTTGTTTCCACCAGGGGCCGCTACGGCATGCGCATGATGATCGACATCGCCCGCCATCAGGGTCAGGGCCGTGTCGCGTTGCGCGAGATAGGCGAGCGCCAGGGCATCTCCGTCAAGTACCTCGAGCAGCTTGCGCGCGCCTTGTGCGCTGCGGGCTTGCTTGAGGGCAGCCGCGGCCAGGGCGGAGGCTATGTCCTGGCAAAGTCGGCCGACGACATCACGGCCGGCCAGATCCTGCGTGCAACGGAAGGCTCCACCGCCCCCGTGTCGTGCCTGACGGGCGATGAGGAGTGCCCCCGACAGGCGGACTGTGAGACGAACGCCTTCTGGGTGGGTCTCAACAAGCTCATCAGCGCCTATGTCAACGGTTATTCCCTGGCCGATTTGGTCAACGATTCGCAGGGCACGGGTCTCACTCCCGGCTCATGCATCGGCGCCAACCATAGGGGATAGCTGAGATGTCCGACGTTTCGCTAGACGACGAGGCGCTTAAGCAGGGCGAAGACGAGGCATCCCAGGGGCAGGAGCCTGCCCCTGCCGAGCCCATCGACGCGTCGAACCAGCTCAATTCCGACGGCGTCCCCTATGGCGAGCCCGACGATGACGGCAATGTCGCCGTCATCGCGAGCTTCATGGACATCATGGACGAGGTGGATTACGTCCCCGACGCCTCGTTTACCCTGCCTGCGGGATGCGTGCCGTACGTGTCGTGCGATAACTGGGCTGCCGCGGTGCAGGCCAACACCGACGGGCGCACGTTCACGCGCCTGGGATGCCTCGACCTCAACACGGGCGATTACACTGTTTTGCTCGAGGGGGGCATAACGGGGCAGGGCTACGCGGTGAGCGAGGCTCGCATCACCGATGACCTGGTGACATGGGTGGAGGTGCACAACTCCACCGACGACTGGGCCTTCTATGCCTGTCGTTTCACGGGGACGCCCATCACGCTCACCTCGGCCGGTCTTGTCAAACTGGGCGAAGGCGACTCCGAATGGCTCGCCCCCTCTTTTGATGCTTCCGGTAGCCAGGTGGTGTGGCAGGTCATGCCCGATCCGGCTGGGTCGCACTCCAAGGAACATTCGCACGCCTACGTGTGGACTCTGGGTTCCTCGGAGGGCGCCGAGGTCTGGGACTCACCGGGCCGCTTTGCCTGTGCACCCTCCATCTCCGACGGTGTGCTCACCATCGCGCCGCGCGTGAAGGCCGATGAGGGCGTCTACTACGGGATAACAGCCCTGTCCATGGCAGGGCAGCGGGCTCAAATCGACCAGCTCGTAATGCCCGCGTCGGTCAAGCCGTTCTTCGCGACCTACACGAGTCTGGGGTTTGCCTTCAGCGTCGAGGCGAACTACGGCTACGGCGGTCTTCTCGGTTCCATGGGATATTACATCGGACCTGGCGAGGGCCCTTATCACTATGTCGTGCGTGAGCCGGGGGCCCAGATCTGCCAGGTCGGCGGGCTGCTCGTCGTGAAGAGCCGCATGTCGTATTTCGTCGTCGACGTCGCGCGTATGACGTACGCACGCATCACGGCGGCCAACGGCTGTACCGACTTCGGCGATTACCCTGCCACGCAGGGAGTTGTTAACAAGTTTGTAACGTTTGCCACTATAAAAGATGGCACTTCGGGGATACCTTCCAGCGTATTGGTAAGGATTTTTTCGCTTTCGTAGGGTATACTGCATTACGACTATGTATTTGTGACTGCGTGGTCGCGCGCGGCTGGTCCATCCAAGGCGAGCTGCCCCGGTGCGCATCGGATTTCGCTTGCGAAGGAGACTGCCCATGGCACAGGAAAAGTTCAGGATCCTGCTCGTCGAGGATGAGAAGCCCATCCGTGACGCGGTGACGGCTTACCTCGAGCGCGAGGAGAAGTATTCCGTCGTGGGCGTGGGCGACGGCCAGTCCGCCGTCGAGGAGTTCGAGAAGCACCAGTTCGACCTGGTCATCCTCGATCTCATGCTCCCCAAGCTTACCGGCGAGCGCGTTTGCCGCGCCATCCGCGACACCTCCGAGGTGCCGATCATCATGCTGACCGCCAAGGGCGAGGTCGACGACCGCATCATCGGCCTGCAGCTCGGCGCTGACGACTACCTGGTCAAGCCCTTCTCGCCCCGCGAGCTCGTTGCCCGCGTCGGCGCGCTCCTGCGTCGTGCCCGCCAGGATTCCGAGCCCCAGCTCGAGGTTCTCGACTTCGGCGAGCTTGTCATCGACGTCTCCGGCCACAAGGTCTCGGTCAACAAGCACGAGGTTGAGCTCACCGCTTCCGAGTTCAAGCTCCTCACCACGCTTGCCCGTTATCCCGGCCGCGTCTACACCCGTATGGAGCTCGTCGAGAAGGTCCTCGGCTACGACTTCGAGGGTTACGAGCGCACCATCGACTCCCACGTCAAGAACCTGCGCGCCAAGCTGGGCGATGACCCGCGCAACCCCAAGTGGCTCTACACCGTCCATGGCGTGGGCTATCGTTTCGAGGCCCCCAAGAAGGACGACGCCGAGTAGGCAAGTCACCCTTTTGCACCAGCCCTGCGCCGGGCGTCTGGCCATATGGCTCGACGTTCGGCGTTTTTTGTTGCGGCCGCCTGCCTGCGCATGAGGCCGCGCCTTGTATTGTCAGACCTACTTTTGATTCGAGGTATGAGCCATGGCGGGGGAGAAGCCGCGCGCTTCGCAGAATTCCAAGTTGAGCTTCAGGGCACGCGTTGCAACGGGCTTTGCCGTTGTCGCGATTCTCACGACGGTTCTGTTCGTGGTGGTGCTGAGCATCTCGTGGAACGAGGAGTTCCACAACTACACGCGCTCCACGCTTGAGGAGCTCGCCGACTCCACTGCCGCCACCCTTGAGCGTTCCTATGCCAACAAGGGGTATTGGACGGCTTCCGATTTGGAGACTGCCGCCTCAAGCGCCGAATCTCTCGAGGACATCGGTGTGCAGATCTGCGATGCCAAGAAGACGGCCGTGTACGATTCCACGCTTGCCGCTTCCGGTCAGACCGCCAATTCCTATGCGACTGACATGTCGCTGGCGCCTGCCGCCTCGCAGATGGTGAGCGTCGACGTGCATGGGCGCTCCGGCGAGAAGGTCGGCACAGTGTCGGTGTGGGTGTACGGCTCGGAGTACCTGCTCACCCAGCGTGACGAGTCCTTCCGCACCGGCTCGTTCAAGGCCATCGGCGTGGCCGGCTTTGTGGCCGTTTTGCTTTCCGTGATTTTGGGATTCGTCATCTCCCGCGTGCTCACGACTCCCGTGCGCACCATTTCCCACACGGCCGCCCGCATCAAGGAAGGCGAGCTGTCTGCCCGCTGCGGCGTCAGGGGCAAGGACGACCTGGGTCAGCTCGGCGAGACGTTCGACGAGATGGCCGAGAAGATTGAGAACGACCGCGAGCTCGAGCGCCGCCTCACTAACGACATGGCCCACGAGCTGCGCACTCCGCTCATGAGCATGCTTGCCACCGTCGAGGCCATGCAGGACGGCGTCTACGCGTGCGACCAGGAGCATCTGGCGCTCGTGCGCAGCGAAATCACGCGTCTGTCGCGCCTGGTCGATGGCATGCTGTCGCTGTCGCGCCTGGAGAACGGCTCGGTGCATATGGACAGCGTCCCCACCGACGCGGTCGAGCTTGTGGCCGGCATCACAGCCACTCACAAGGCCATGCTCGACGAAGTGGGCCTTGACCTGCGATTTGAGAATGCCTGCGACACCGACGAGCTTGTGGTGGAGCTTGACCGCGACACCATCACCCAGGCAGTGACCAACTTCATTTCCAACGCCATGCGTTACACGCCTGCTCCCGGTACCGTGACGGTGCGCGTGAGGCGCGACGGCAACGATGCGCTCATCAGCGTGCAGGACACGGGCATCGGCATTGCCAAGGAAGACATCTCCCGCGTGTTTGGTCGTTTCTGGCGCGCCGAGGAGAGCCGCAACCGTGCCAAGGGCGGCCTGGGCGTGGGCCTTGCCGTCACGAAGGAGATCGTCGACCGCCACCACGGCAAGATCGAGGTTGACTCCACCCAGGGCGTGGGCACGACGTTCACCTTGCGCCTGCCCCTCAAGCAGCCCAAGATCAAGCAGTCCAAGGAAGACTAGGCGCGGTTTTTCTATAGAAAGCCGTGTTGCGTCACCCAGGCGCTGGCATGGCATTAAATAATCAGTCGGTTGAGCAACCGGTTCGTGTGGCGGCGCCAGGGCCGCCCACGGTGAGAGGAGAAGCAATGTCTGAGACTGAAATGCTGAGGCCCGACTCGCAGGGCAAGGTGCGCGACATCTACGATCTGGGCGACAAGCTGCTCATCGTTGCGAGCGACCGCATCAGCGCGTTCGACTACATCCTTCCCTCCGAGATTCCCTTCAAGGGCGAGGTGCTCACGCGCATCTCCAAGTTCTGGTTCGAGAAGTTCGCCGACCTGGTGCCCAACCACATGCTGTCCACCTCCGTCGCCGACCTGCCCGAGCAGTTCCAGCCCTACGCTGACTACTTGGCCGGTCGCTTCATGCTCGTGAAGAAGGCCAAGCCGATCATGGTTGAGTGCATCGTGCGCGGCTACCTCACCGGCAGCGGCAAGAAGACCTACGACCAGGACGGCACCGTCTGCGGCATCAAGCTCCCCGAGGGTCTCACCGAGGCCTCCAAGCTCGCCGAGCCCATCTTCACCCCCTCCACCAAGGCCGCAATCGGCGACCACGACGAGAACATTTCCTATGAGCAGCTCGTCGAGCGCGAGGGTGCCGAGATTGCCTCCCAGCTGCGCGACCTGTCCATCAAGATTTACTCCGCCGCCGCTGAGTACGCTGCCACCCGTGGCATCATCATCGCCGACACCAAGTTCGAGTTCGGCATCATCGACGGCCAGATCACGCTCATCGACGAGTGCATCACGCCCGACTCCAGCCGTTTCTGGCCGGCCGAGGGCTACAAGGAGGGCGAGGTCCAGGACAGCTTCGACAAGCAGTATGTCCGCAACTGGCTGAAGGCCAACTGGGACTTTACCGGCGAGCCCCCTGCGCTTCCCGCCGACGTCCTCGAGGTTTCCTCGAAGAAGTACTGCGAGGCTTATACCATGCTCACCGGCACTGAGTTCGTGAGCGAGGGATCTCGCTAATGAGCATGCGCAACCCCCAGAACGAGCGCTACACGGTCGAGCGCGAGGGTCGCTCTCAGGGAAGCGTCAAGCCTCGTACCGCCTCGGCCAAGCCGGCCTCCAAGGCGGGCGCCTCGGTGCGCACGACGAGCAAGCCCAAGCCGAAGAACGCCAAGCAGCGTGCGATGGCTGAGATGAACATGTCCAAGGAGGAGAAGAAGGCGGCCCGTGCCAAGGAGCGCGAGGCGGAGAACGTTGCCTACACTGCCATCGACATCCTCACGCGCAAGGACGCCCGCTACAAGAAGCTCCGTCGCATCTGGTGGGTGCTTCTCGTGGTTGCCGTCATCTTCACCGTGCTCTCCTGGGCTACCGTGAGCATCGAGATGCCCCTTGCGGTCAACATCGTGTCGCTCATCCTTGCCTACGCGGCCATCATCTCCGCCCTCGTCATGGACTTCACCGTGGTGCGCAAGTGCCGCAACAAGCACCGTGACAAGGTCGCTTCCATGACGCGCAAGCAGCAGGAGCGCATCGTGTACGAGGCTCAGGTCGAGGCCGGCGCCAGGGCCGCCGCCAAGGCTGCCCGCAAGGAGGCCAAGAAGGCCGGCAAGTCGGCTGCCGAGATCGAGGCTGCCGCCAAGGAGGCCTGCGATATGGCGATGGCCGGCGTGAAGCCCGCCGATGACTCCGAGGCCGCCGACCAGGCGACCGCCAAGGACGAGGAGCCCAAGAAGAAGGCCAAGGAGCCTGCCGCGCCCCTCACACCCGAGGAAGAGCGCCTCGCCGCGGCCGCCCAGGTCGCCCGCGAGTTCGCCAACTCGAAGCGCTAAATAAGGTATCAAGGGGATGTCACGCTTTGGCGGGCATCCCTACTTGTCTTTTACGCCTTTTACCAGCACAAAAGGTGTTTGCAAGCACGCCCGCACGCACACATTACTCAGCCGGTCTATCCGAAGGTAGGGTCACATGGTTTCGCGCGTTTACGTGGAGAAAAAGCCTGGGTTCGACGTCGAGGCTCAGCAGCTGAAGAACGAGCTCACGTCCATTCTGGGCGTCGAGGGCCTGGAGTCTCTGCGCCTCATCAACCGTTACGACGTGGAGGGTATCTCGCAGGAGCTGTTCGACGCCTGCGTGCCCACCGTCTTCAGCGAGCCCCAGTCCGACGTGGCTTCGGCCGACTTCGAGGCTGCCGAGGGCGATGCGGTGTTTGCGGTGGAGTTCCTGCCTGGCCAGTTTGACCAGCGCGCTGCCTCTGCTGCCGAGTGCATCCAGCTCATCAGCCAGGGCGAGCGTCCCGAGGTGCGTTCCGCGAAGGTCTACATCCTCTCCGGCACGCTGACCCCCGAGGCCGTCGAGGCCGTGAAGCACTATGTGGTGAACCCCGTTGAGGCGCGCCTGGCTTCGCTCGACCTGCCGGCCACCCTGCATGTGGAGTTCCCCAAGCCTGCCATGGTGGAGACGGTCGAGGGCTTCTGCGACCTCGACGAGGCCGGCCTTGCCGCCTTCATCGACGCGCGCGGCCTGGCCATGGACTTGGCCGACATCAAGTTCTGCCAGGAGTACTTCCGCACGGAGGGGCGCAACCCCACCATCACCGAGATCAAGATGATCGACACCTACTGGTCGGACCACTGCCGCCACACCACCTTCGGCACGGTGCTCACCGACGTGGAGATCGACGACCCGCAGGTGAAGGCCGCCTATGAGCGCTATCTCGACATGCGCCACGAGCTGGGCCGCGACGCCAAGCCCGTGTGCCTCATGGACATGGGCACCATCGGCGCCCGCTATCTCAAGAGCAAGGGCATCCTCACGGGTCTCGACGAGTCCGAGG
Organism: uncultured Coriobacteriales bacterium; assembly: GCA_902464015.1. Classification (GTDB taxonomy): domain Bacteria; phylum Actinomycetota; class Coriobacteriia; order Coriobacteriales; family UMGS124; genus UMGS124. The sequence goes on from CABQHM010000007.1 coordinate 44,646, forward strand.
AGATCAACGCCTGCACCGTCAAGGTGAAGGTCGACGTCGACGGGCAGGACGAGGACTGGCTCTACCTCTTCAAGAACGAGACGCACAACCACCCCACCGAGATCGAGCCCTTCGGCGGCGCGGCCACCTGCGTGGGCGGCGCCATCCGCGACCCCTTGTCGGGCCGCAGCTACGTGTATCAGGCCATGCGCGTGACCGGCGCCGCCGACCCCACGGTGCCCGTGAGCCAGACCATCCCCGGCAAGCTGCCCCAGCGCAAGCTTGTGACCACGGCTGCCGCCGGCTACTCCAGCTACGGCAACCAGATCGGTCTGGCCACCGGCCAGGTCGACGAGCTCTACCATCCCGGCTATGCCGCCAAGCGCATGGAGATCGGCGCCGTCGTGGGTGCCACGCCCGCCGACCACGTGCGTCGCGAGACGCCTGCCCCCGGCGACGTCATCGTGCTGCTCGGTGGCCGCACGGGCCGCGACGGCATCGGCGGTGCCACCGGCTCCTCCAAGGCCCACAACCATGAGAGCATCGAGACCTGCGGTGCCGAGGTGCAGAAGGGCAATGCCCCGGTCGAGCGCAAGATCCAGCGCCTGTTCCGTCGCGGCGACGCCTGCCGTCTCATCAAGCGCTGCAACGACTTCGGCGCCGGCGGCGTGTCGGTCGCTGTGGGCGAGCTGGCCGACGGTCTGTTCATCGAGCTTGACCGTGTGCCCAAGAAGTACGAGGGTCTCGACGGCACCGAGCTTGCCATCGCCGAGAGCCAGGAGCGCATGGCCGTTGCCCTGGCCCCCGAGGACGTCGACACCTTCATCGGCTATGCCACCGAGGAGAACCTCGAGGCCACGCCCATCGCGCGCGTGACCGAGGAGCCCCGCGTGCGCATGGTGTGGGACGGCGCCACCATCGTCGACGTGAGCCGTGAGTTCCTCGCCTCCAACGGTGCTCCCAAGCATCAGGCTGCCAGCGTCGAGAAGGGCGGCGCCTACACCCAGGAGTGGGCGGGCGCCACGCTTGCCGAGCGCATGCGCTCGGTCCTCACCGACCTCAACGTCGCTTCCAACAAGGGCCTCTCCGAGCGCTTCGACTCCACCATCGGCGCCTCCACCGTGCTCATGCCCTTCGGCGGCAAGACGCAGCTCACCCCCTCGCTCGCCATGGCGGCCAAGCTGCCCGTCTTTGGCGAGACCACCACGATGAGCGGCATGGCCTGGGGCTTCAACCCCTACCTGTCGCAGGCAAACCAGTACCAGGGCGCATACCTTGCCGTGGTCGAGAGCCTCTCCAAGCTCGTTGCCGCCGGCTTTGAGCACAAGAAGGCCTACCTCACGTTCCAGGAGTACTTCGAGAAGCTGCGCGACGAGCCCGCGCGTTGGGGCAAGCCTGTGGCCAGCGTGCTCGGCGCCCTCGACGCCCAGATCGACCTGGGCGTTGGCTCCATCGGCGGCAAGGACTCCATGAGCGGTTCCTTCGAGGACCTCGACGTGCCGCCCACGCTCGTCTCCTTCGCCACCGCGGTGGGCAACGTCGCCCGTGCCACCTCGCCTGAGTTCAAGGGCGCGGGCCACGAGCTCGTGCTCATCCAGCCTGCTTGCGAGCTCGGCAGCATCGTGCCGGGCAAGAAGGGCCTGCTTGAGGCCTTCGACCTCGTTGAGGAGCTCATCGGCTCGGGTCAGGCGCTGGCCGTTTCCACCGCTGGCTACGGCGACCTTGCCGAGGCCCTCTTCAAGATGTGCGTGGGCAACCAGCTGGGTGTCGCGCTCGACCGCAACTTCGACGTCGACGAGCTCTTTGTGCCTGCATACGGCAGCTTCATCGTCGAGCTTGCCGAGGGCGCCCATGTTGACGAGCGCATCGCGAGCATCGCCGTCACGCGCCTTGGCGCCACGACGGCTGAGTACGCGATTGCCTACCCCGGCCACGTGGCCTCTTCGGGCGAGCGCGTCGGTGCCGAGACCATCGACCTCACGCAGCTTCAGGAGGCCTGGGAGCATGGCATCGAGGACGTCTTCCCGTATCGTGCTGCCGGCGAGGAAGTTCAGACTGTGAGCTTCCATGCCGAGGCTCCGCATGTGTTCCTCGGTGGCCGCACGCCGCGCCCGCGCGTCATCATCCCCGTGTTCCCCGGCAACAACTGCGAGTACGACTCCGCTCGCGCCTTCAACCGCGCCGGCGCTCAGGCTGAGACGCTCATCGTCAACAACCTCACGCCTGCCGCCGTTGCCGAGAGCACCGAGAAGCTCGCCCAGGCCATTCGCGACAGCCAGATCGTCATGATCCCCGGTGGCTTTTCCGGCGGTGACGAGCCCGACGGTTCGGCCAAGTTCATCACCGCGTTCTTCCGTGCCCCGCAGGTGACCGAGGCCGTGCGCGACCTGCTCCAGAGCCGCGACGGTCTCATGCTGGGCATCTGCAACGGCTTCCAGGCGCTCGTGAAGCTGGGCCTTGTGCCCTTCGGCGACATCCGCCCCATGGATGCCGGCTGCCCCACACTCACGTTCAACACCATCGGCCGTCACCAGAGCCGCCTGGTGCGCACGCGCGTTGCCTCCAACATGTCGCCTTGGCTCAGCAAGTGCGAGGTCGGCGACATCCACACGGTGGCCATCAGCCACGGCGAGGGCCGCTTCGTCGCCAACGACGAGGTGCTTGCCAGCATGCTCGCAAACGGCCAGGTTGCCACGCAGTACGTGAACGAGGCCGGCGTGCCGAGCATGGACCTGTCGGTGAACCCCAACGGCTCGCTGCTCGCCATCGAGGGCATCACGAGCCCCGACGGTCGCGTGTTCGGCAAGATGGGCCACTCCGAGCGCTCCGGCAAGGGTCTCTACGCCAACGTGCCGGGCAACAAGTACCAGCCCATCTTCGAGGGCGGCGTTTCGTACTTCCTGTAAGGGCCTTTGACCGGAAACGCCGGTATCTGTTCTTGTCAGACGGGGTAGACTCGACCTGTGGGTGTCGAGCCTGCCCCGTCTTTGTGTACGGGGTTCCAAAGAAAGGACCGCCGCATGAAAGAGCTCTTTGGTTTCCAGATTCCCGAACCGCTGTTTTGGGTAATCGTCGCCGTCGTAATCATCGCTGTTATCGCCGCTATCGCCATTCCCATTTACAAGGGCTACAAGGCCGAGCTTGAGCGCCAGGCAAAGCTCGAGGCCAAGAAGAAGGCCGCCGCAAAGAAGAAGGCTGCTACCAAGAAGACAAGCAGGTAGAACGCGCTGACCACCAGCGCACCCAACGCAAAGAGGGCCCCTTTCCTAACGTATTCACGCCAAGGAAAGGGGCCCTCTTTCGTATCTAAGTTCCACCCGCTGAGCGCCTCATGCTAGGTTCCGCAACCCACTAAAACGCGGGTTCTCGTCCGCAAGGCGCCGGGAGGCGACGTGCGCGGTGCGGGCCTTTGGCCTACTGGATGTACGTGAGCCTCCCGGGAACGCAGCGCATCAGGTTCCGCATCCCCACTAAAACGCGGGTTCTCGTCCGCAAGGCGCCGGGAGGCGATGCGCGCGGTGCGGGCCTTTGGCCTACTGGATGTACGTGAGCCTCCCGGGAACGCAGCGGACGAGGTTCCGCTACATCATACAAGTGTGCCGTTGGAGAGAGTGTGGGTGTCGTCGGCTATAGCTCCCGCGCTTGCGCGGTGGGTCACGATGACCACCGTCTTGTCGGCGCGATTCTCTTGCAGTGCCTTGAGGACGCTTGCCTCGGAGAGGGCGTCGAGGTTGCTGGTGGGCTCGTCGAGCAGGAGCAGCGGCGCATCCTGCAAGAAGACGCGGGCAAGGCCCAGGCGCTGGCGCTCGCCGCCGGAGAGCGAGTCGCCCAGCTCGGCAAGTTGCGTGTCGAGGCCCTGCGGCAGGCGCTCCACAAGCTCGCGCAAGGCAGCCTTCTCGAGTGCCGTCATGAGCTCTTCGTTGCTCGCGTCTGCCTTGGCCACGAGGAGATTCTCGCGGATGGTGGTTGCGAAGAGGAACGTGTCCTGCTCCATGAGGCCCTGCTGGCTGCGCAGGCTCGCGGTGTTCACGCCACGCAGGTCCAAGCCGGAGATGGTCACGCGGCCGCTCTGGGGATCCCAGAAACGCATGAGGAGCTTGAGCAGGGTCGACTTGCCCATGCCGCTGGGTCCGGCGATGCGCACGACGCGCCCGGGGCGGATGTCGACATCAATGTCGGAGAGAATCTTCTTGTCGCGATAGGCGAAGCTCACCTCGCGCATCGCCATGCCCTCAAACGTACTGACGTCGACGCCGTCGGTCACCTCAGGCGTCTGAGGGGCCTCTTCGAGCAGGTCGAGCACGCGCGAGCCTGCGGCGAGGGTCTGCTGCAGGGTGCTTCCCAGGGCGGCGACGGCCAAAAGTGGCCCGAAGGAGGCCATGAAGGTGCCTGCCGCCATAACGGCGCGGCCGAACTCGAGCGTTCCCTGCATGACGAACAACATTGCCAGCGCAATCATTGCGACGTCGAGCGCCAGCACCACGGCGCCCGAGACAGCCAGGGCGTTGGCACTGCGGCCCTTGAGCTTGCGCTCGGTGCAGGCTAGCGATGCCATGCGCTCGTCCAGCTCGCGGGCGCGCTGCTTCTGGGCGCCGAACTGGAGGGTCTCAGACAGGCCGCGCAGCGAGTCGAGCACGAAGGAGTTCATCTTTCCCACCTGCTGGCGCAGTTCAAGGCCGCCCGTTGCGGTGTAGCGGGAGGAGCACCACGGCACGACGACGCCTACGCAGATGAAGCCAAACGCTGCGAAGCCAACAAGCTGCGGTGCCTGGAGACCGATGAAGACGAGCACGATGATGCTGACGGCAAGGGCAATCGCCGCAGGTGAGAGGGTGTGTGCGTAGAAGACCTCAAGCAACTCGATGTCGGCGGTGACCAGGGAGACGAGGTCGCCCTTCTCCTTGCCCTCGAGCTTGGCGGGGGCAAGGCGGCGCATGGCGGCAAAGACCTTGTCGCGAACGAGCGCCAACACCCTGAAGGCCAGATAGTGGTTGCACAGCTGTTCGGCATAGCGCAGGGGTCCACGTGCGACGCCGCACACGACGGCGGCCGCAGCGGCGACGCCCGCGGCAATCCAATGCGCCTGTCCCTCAAGGTCGAGCAGGGCCGAGGTCGCCAGGACCGTGATGCCTATTGCAGCGAGGAAGCCGGCGACGCCGAGCACAACGGCACAGGCGAGCACGCCCAGCAAGGGACGGGTGAGCTTCACGAGCTCGAGCATGATGCGAACTTTGCCGCGCTTAGGGGCTGTGGCACCCATGCCTGCGGCTGCCTGCTGAGAGGGAGCATCGCCGCCAACCTCGCACGACGAGACGCCCGTGGACTTGCTCGCAGCGCCCCCAGCGGTACCGCATGTCTTCTCGTCAGCATTTGCGTCACCGCCCTCGGTCGCACGGCATACTTGCTCGCCGGCTGCTGCGCCCACGCTCTCAGCCATCCGGCATGCTTGCTCTCTGACCTGCATGTTCTCGTTGTCGCCACTGCGAGCAGAGAAGTCCTCAAGCTCTGCCTGACGTGCCCAAAGACGTGCGTAGGGGCCTTCCTGTCCCGCAAGCTCCTCGTGGGTCCCTGTCTGCACAACGCGGCCGGCCTCAAAGACGTACACCTCGTCGCAGCCGCGCAGGGCAGCCAGGCGGTGCGACACCATGACGACGGTCTTGGTGTGCGCGAGCTCGGCCACGGCGTCGATGATCGCGGCCTCGCTGTCTGCGTCGATGTTGGAAGTTGCCTCGTCGAAGATGTAGACGGGCGTGTCGTGCAGCAGGGCGCGTGCCATGGCGAGACGCTGGCGCTGGCCGCCGGAGAGGTTCGTGCCCTCGGCGCTGACGGGAACGTCCAGGCCGCCGTTGCGACGCACGAAATCGTCGATGCGGCAGCGGTTGAGGGCCTCCCACAACTCGTCGTCGCTTGCCCCGGGGCGTGCCATCAACAGATTCGAGCGCACGGTGCCGGCAAAGAGGAAGCTGCGAAAGCCCACGTAGGTCACTGTGTCGCGCAGACTTTCGGCCGAGATGTCGCGCAGGTCGATGCCGCCAATCGTGACGCTGCCGGTATAGCTGCGGTTGGCGCCCGTGAGGATGCCGGCCAAAGTCGACTTGCCCGATCCGCTTGCGCCCGTGATGCCCACGAAGCCGCCGGGCTTTGCCGTGAAGTCGGCGTCCTGGAGCACGGTGCGGGTCCCGTCGTAGGAGTAGGACACGTTGCGACATTCGATGCCCACCGAAGCGCAGGTGACAGCCTGGGTGCCGCAGGCAGGCTCGGGGGCGTCGATGATGCGGTACATGCGCTCGGCCGCGGCCATGCCGCCTGTCGCCGTGTGGAAGAACGAGCCCAGCGTGCGCAGCGGGATGAAGAAGTCGGCCGCGAGGAACACGAAGGCGAACGCACCGGCAAAGGTCACGGTGCCGGCCGCATAGGAGTTGAGCATCACGACGATGCCTGCTGCGGCGCCCGCAAAGGCAAAGATGTCCATGACGATCACGGAGTTCAGCTGCATGGTGAGCAGGCGCATCGTGGCCTTGCGGAACTTTTCCGCCTCCTCGTTCATCCTGCGATGACGCCCCTCATCGGCCCCGAAGACCTTGAGCGTGGTGAGACCCTGGATGCTCTCCAGGAAGAGTGCGCCCAGGTCGGTGTAGGAGTGCCAGTAGTCGCCCATGATGCGCTTGGCAATCTTCATGACAGCCATGAGGGAGATTGGAATGAGCGGCACGCAGCACAGAAGCACCACTGCGGCCGGGGTGCACAGCGGGGCCAGGCAGAAGAAGAGCGTAACCGAGGCAATGAGGGAGTAGAAGAGTTGCGGCAGGTAGTTGCCGAAATACGCCTCAAGCTGCTCGACGCCTTCGACGCAAAGTTGCGTTGCCTCGCTTGTGGCGACGGTCTCGCGATAGCTCGGCCCCATGCGCACGAGCTTGTCGTACACGAGCGTGCGCACGCGCTGCTTGGCCAAGGCGGACGCCGCAAGGCCCTGCTTGGTTGCCTGGGCTTGGCAGACGAGCCTCACTGCCACGGCCACGACGGCCACAAGAAGCGTGCGGGCCAGGTCGATTCCTGCGGCGTCGCCGGCAAGCACGGACTGCAGCAGGCCACCCACGCTCACGAACAGGACGACGTTGGCCAAAAGGGCCAGCCACTGCAGGGCGACGTTGCCGGCAATGTGGCGCATGACGCCGGGAACGAGGGAAAACAAGCGTTTATCAAACACGGCGATTCCTCTGCTATCTCGTGAAAAAGGTAAACTCCGGATAATTTTTCACAGGATAGCAGACCAGTTATGTAAGTTAAACTTTTACAACAAAAAGTTAGAGAGCGTAATCCGACGGTGCCTCGTGTTCGGCTGACCAGCCGTAATATCCCAGCTCGCGCATGGAGTCGTCGCTGCGTAGGAAGTGCTTTTGACTTACCTCGCCGTGCGTGCCCTGATCGGGAGTCGGGTCGTCCCAAGTCACGTCAACGTGGTACCAAGTGCCGTCGATGCACACCATGTTCCACTGATGCGCCATGTCCTCGCTGCGCACAATGACACAGGGCACGCCGAGTCGCTCCATGGCAAGCATGAAGGCTTGCGAATACCCTTCGCACACCGCCGTCGCATTGGCGAACAGGCCGTATGCCGTATGCGAGGCACGGCTGTCGTCCTGGTCGTAGGCGACGTGTCGCACGAGCCAGTCATGCACGGCGAGCACCTGCGTCGCTGTGTCGGTCTGCGGGTCCACCCAGTCGCATGCCCATGCCGCGCCGTCGGTGAGCAGCTGCTTGTTTTGGGCGATCTCGCTGGGGGAGAGGCGATACTCTGCCGTGAGGGAGCACACGACGCAGTCCTCGTCGTTTGAGGCGGTGTTGGAGAGAAACGTCGCGCCCATGCTCGCCACATACCCATACCAGGCAGGGTCGAGCATGTCGAAGGCCTGGCTGACCTCGCGATAGGTAAGGCGATAGCGCTCGATGCCGTCCAAGCTCGGTGCACCCTGGTCGAGCATCTTCTTCCAGAGGTCTTGCGCCAGCGCCAGGCGCGAGGCTTCGTCCGACCCTGCAATCTTGTCGTAATAACCCTGCGGAACCTGGGCGGGGGCATCCCAAGAGGAAACGCCGCCCGCGCGCATGGCGTCGTCGTTGCACAGGAAGTAGAGCAGCGTTGCCTGCTCGCTCTCCTTGGTGCGCGAATCCCAGTACAGGTCGACGTGATACCAGGCGCCGTCGACCTTCACGAGGTTCCAATACGTGCCCTCGCCCTCCGGCGCGCCGGTGTCACAGAGCACCAGGCAGTCGATGCCGAGTTGGTCGAGCACGAGCTTGTAGGCGTCGGCGAAGCCCTTGCCCACGGCGTTGCCTTCCACGAGGCACCCGTAGGCGCAGAAGGGCGTGGAGGTGCTGCCCGATATGCCCAGGCAGCGGGCCTGCAGGGCCCGTGCTGCGGCAAGCGCCACCTCTTCGTCGCTGACCGCGCTGCTGGCCCGCACCTGGGCGACGACCTCGTCAACTGCCGCGTCCACGCTCTGGGCGTAGGTGGCTTGCAGGTCGTCGTCGATGAGGTAGTACAGCTCAAAACCGGTGAGCGTGCATGCGTCGTCGTCATCGGCGTTGTCGAGGTAGTAGTACTCGATGCCGTTCACGTAGTCGAGCTCGGCGTCTTGCAGCAGCAGGTCGTAGGCTGTAAGGACGTCGCCCACGGTGAGGCCCCTGCCGGTGAGGCCGTCGACCTTGCCCGAGAAGTCCCCGGCGGCCTGCGTGAGCAAGTCGAGTGCTTCGGACTGGGCGGAGGTGAGCTCGGCATTCGGCCTGCTGGCAGTGGCCGCCGCGCCCTCTTCGCCCGATTCGGTCTGCATGTCGGTGGACGCAGGCGCCTCGTCGACCGGGCTGTCGCTTGAGTCGGCCGACGGGGCGGCCTCCTCTTCCGATACAGGTTGATCGGCGGGCGCGGATGCCTCGTCACTTAGGCCGTCATACTCCGGCGGCTCGCTGTCGTCCGGCGCATCGGTACGTGAGCAGCCGGCGGGGATGATGTCGCCTGCTGGCTGCGCCGCGGTGTCCACCGCGTCGCCCGCCAGCTGCGCGGCAGCGTCAGACACGTCGTCTGCCAGGCGTTGCGCCGTCTGGCCAATGCGGTGCAGCTCATCGGGTGCGATGAGCGTGAAGCCCAGTGCGATTGCTGCTGCCAGTACGAGAGGCCAGGGGCGCATGATTGGGTTACCTGTTCTCGAGGCGCGAGACGAGGTCGCGCAGGATTTCGACGCAGTCGCCTACCACGCTGTAGGTGGCATGCCCGAAGATGGGCGCCTCCGGGTCGGAGTTGATCGCGATGACGCACTGCGCCCCGCCGATGCCGGCCAGGTGCTGGATGGCGCCTGAGACGCCCACACTTACGAGGAGCCTGGGGGCCACGGACACGCCGGTCTGACCCACCTGGTGGGGGTATTCGAGCCAGCCTTGCTCAACCAGGGGGCGCGAGCAGCCAAGTTTGGCGCCGATGAGCTCGGCGAGCCTGCTTGCAAGCGCCAGGTTCTTCTTGGCGCCGATGCCACGGCCCACCACGACGAGAACCTCGGCGTCGGCGACCGAGTCGTCCTGCGGTGCGGCGAGGCGCTCGAGCACCTCGACGTGGGAGGTTGCCTCGGCAGGTACGCCTACCTGCTCGATTGTCGCAGTGCGCTCGGGGTCGACGACGGGCGCCGCGAGCACGCCGGGGCGCACCGTCGCCATCTGGGGGCGGGCGTCGGGGCACACGATGGTTGCCATGAGGTTGCCGCCGAACGTGGGTCGGGTCTGCTGCAGCAGGCGCGTCTGGGGGTCGATGGCAAGGCCGGTGCAGTCTGCCGTGAGCCCGCACCTCACGCGTGCCGCCACGCACGGGGCGAGCTCGCGGCCGAAGGCAGTGGCCCCGAACAGGACGATCTCGGGGGAGCGCGCCTCGATGAGGCCGACCATCCAGGTGGCGAAGGGCTCGCATGCCCCATCTGCCAGGCGCTTGTCGCTGGCTACAAGGACCTGGTCGGCCCCGGCTCCCGCAAGCGGGTGCGCCTGTCCCTCAAGCGTCTCCTGGTCTGCGCTGCTTCCCAGCACGGCCACGACGTTGCAGCCCAGCGCATCGGCCAGGCCGCGGGCGGCGCCCACAAGCTCGAAGGCAACAGGAAGCGCCTGCCCGTCGGCGGCCTGGGCAAACACCCATACGTCCTGACATGCTTTCACGTCGTCTTGTGCGGGCTCGCGCACGATTTCGATGGCATCGAAGGGGCAAGCGTCCACGCACATGCCGCACAGCACGCAGGCGTCATTCACACGCGCGAGCCTGCCGTCCATCTGAAGCGCCCCTGAGGCGCATGTCCTCACGCACCTGCCGCAACCGCGGCAAGCTTGCGCGTCGATAACGAGTCCCGTCACAGTCCCATCTCCTCAAACATCTCGGCGAGCTTGGCCGCCTGCTGGGATGCGTCGCCTTCAACGGGCGTGCAGCCGCCCGACCTCTCAGGGGTGAACGAGCGCACGACTTGCGTGGGCGACCCTGCAAGGCCGATGCGCGCGGGGTCGGCGCCCACTGCCTGGGCATTGCGCACCTCCACCGGTCCCTCGCAGCTCCAACGCACCCCGGAGATGCTCGGCATGCGCGGCGTGCACACGTCCTTGGCGACGGTGATGACGCAGGGCAGGTCCACGCGCACGATTGCCTCTCCGGCATCGGTCGCGCGGCGAAGGGTCAGTTCCTGCTCGTCGGCCGCCACGACCTCCAGGACGTCGGTCACGCAGGGAACACCGAGCACACAAGCAAGCTCGGGGCCAATCTGGGCAGTGTCGCCGTCCACGGCCATTTTGCCACATATGACCAGGTCGGTGTGCCAGCCGTTCTTGGTCAGGTCGGCCAGGCCGCACGACAGGGAATACGAGGTGGCGAGCGTGTCGGCCCCCGCGAAGGCGCGGTCGGAGAGCAGAAGGCCCTGGTCGGCCCCGCGGGCCAGGCAGTCGCGCAGCAGCCGCTCGGTGTCGGGGATGCCCATGGACAGGGCGCACACGCGCCCGCCCAGCTGCTCCTTCAGGCGCACGGCGACTTCGAGGGCGGTCTGGTCGAAGGGGTTGACGACGCTCTGGCGCCCGTCGCGTACGAGCGTGTTGGTCACGGGGTCCATCTTCACCTCGGTGGTGGAGGGGACCGCCTTGATGCAAACGACGGTGTTCATCGCTTATTCCTGCCTTTCGGGGGCGCAGTCCTGCCCGTCATGGGCGGCCGCGGCATGGGCGGCGACCTCGGCGTCGAGCACGTCGGTCCCAAAGAGGTTGCCCTGCCCCAGGATGCCGCGGGGGTCGAGGGCGACCTTGGCGCGCGCCATCTCGTGGATGGCCTGCGTGCCGTACATGACCTCGAGGAAGTCGCGCTTGATTTTGCCCACGCCGTGCTCGGCCGAGACGGCGCCGCCCATGCGGGTGACCTCTCCGGCCCACGACTTGAAGAGCTCCTTGCCGCGCGCATAGTCGGCGGCGTCGCGCGGAAGCACGTTGACATGCAGGTGGTTGTTGCCGATGTGGCCCCACACGGCGCTCTCCAGGCCTGCCTCGGCCAGGGTGGTGCGGTACATCTGCACGACCTCGTGCAGGCATGCGTCGGGCACGGACATGTCGCTTCCGAGCTTGGTGATGGTGGGGTCGGTCTTGCGGCGCTCGTCGATGAGCATGTTCACGCTCTCGGGCACCGCGTGGCGGAAGAAGCGCTGCGCCTCGCGGTCGAGGTCGGTGCGGGCAACCCAGGTGCGCGACTCGTTGGCGCCCACCTGTTCCATGAGGTCGGCGATCTCCCAAAGCTCCTCGTAGGCCTTGTCCTCGCTTTGGCAGACGAGCTCCACGAAAATGCAGCAGCGGGCCCCCTCGGGCGTGATGGGAAGGGTCGCGAAGGCACGCGAGGTGGTGCGCTGGTGTGCCAGAATCGCCAGGGCCGCCTCGTCGAAGAACTCCATGGCGCTGGCGCAGGTGATGCGCTCGCGAGCGGCGCAGGTGAAGTCCATGGCCTGCTGCTCTTGCTCAAAGAAGCAGCTCACGCCCCACGTCACGGCAGGGGCCGCCAGAAGCTCGAGCTCAATCTCGCAGATGACGCCCAGGGTGCCGTCGCTGCCCACGAACAGGTCGACTGCGTCCATGCCGGGCGCGGCGTAGTAGCCCGAGGCGTTCTTCACGGAAGGCATGGTGTAGGAGGGCACGGGGACCTCGATGCGGCCGCCTTGCTCGGTCGTGAGGCCGAGGACGCCGTCATGCTCCTTGACCTGCCCGCGCGTGAGGGCGAGCGTCTGGCCGTCGGCCAGCACGACGCGAAGGGCGCTCACATGGGGCCTCACCGCGCCGTAGCGGTAGGAGCGCGCGCCGCTGGCGTTGCAGGCCACCATGCCGCCGATCGTCGCGGACACCTCGGTGGGGTCGGTGGGGAAGAAGACCTCCGGGCCCTCTTGGAAGGCATGCCAGGCGGCCATCGACGCGTCGTCGAAGCCCGCGCAGGGGATGTTCTTGTCGGCAAGGTCGCTGCGCAGCTGCGACAGGACCAGGCCAGGCTGCACGCGCACGAAGAGCCTGGTGGCGCCCCGACCGTCGTCGCAGGCGCGCATGCCCAGGTAGGCGTTCATTTTCGAAAGGTTCATGACGTGACCGCTTGCCGGAACCGCGCCGGCGGCGAGGCCCGTGCGGCCACCCTGCACGCATACCGGCGTGCACGTGCCGTGCTCCTCGTCGAGGCTGGCAAGCTCGGCGAGCACCTGCCGAACGTCGTCGGTCGTGCGAGGAAACGAGATCGTGTCGGCGTGCCCGCAGCTGCGAGACTCGTCCTTTAGATATTCACCGAACTCCAAGGTGAGCTGTTGAATCTTTGTCATGGCGCCCTTTCGGTCAAATCCAGCGCTGTACGAGGGCCATTATCCGCGCCTGCCGGCGTCGCGCCCGTGCGCGGCCCGTGTTTTTAGGCCAACGTACTTTTTGCGCGGCATCCTTTACGTTTCGGAAACAATAGCCTCCCACCGCTCGCCGCTTTTAAGGGAAAAATTGCAAACCGCAGAGATGATTTTCAGCCTTTTTTGATTGAATAGGCAGGTGAAGTATGGCATGCTATGTCCGCTTCTAGAGCAATCCGCAACCTTTGCACCCCAAGGGAGTTTGTTATGACCAAGAGCAACGTCCCCAACCTCACCACCGCCCAGCGCGCCGAGGCTCTTGCCAAGGCGGCTCAGGCCCGTCACGATCGCGCCCAGCTGCGCGACGATATCAAGGCCGGCAAGGTCTCCATCGCCGACGTTCTCGAGATGGACAACGACATCGCCAAGCGCATGAAGGTCTCCGCCCTCATCGAGTCTGTTCCGGGCTTCGGCGTGGCCAAGACCGTCAAGCTCATGGAGGAGCTCGGCATTTCCGAGTCCCGTCGCGTTCAGGGTCTGGGCGTGCGTCAGCGCGAGCAGCTCATCGAGCGCCTCGGCGACCGCTAATCTTTTGATGCGCTAACCAGCAATTGTGTACCGAAGGGCCGCCCGCCATGATGCGGGCGGCCCTTTTATCATAGCCAGGAACTGGCTAGGGAGAGGAGAGGAGAGACATGTCCCAGTTGACCGAGATTCGCTGGCATGCGCGCGCCGGCCAGGGTGCCGTCACTGCAGCCCAGCTCGTTGCTGAGATTGCCATGGGCAACGGCCGCTACATGCAGGCCATGCCCGAGTTCGGCCCGGAGCGCACGGGCGCGCCCCTCAAGGCGTACACGCGCCTTGCCGATGAGCCCATCGAGATTCACAACAACGTGGTGAACCCCGACATCGTGGTCGTCATGGACACCACCCTTCTGGGGCAGGTCGACGTGCTCGAGGGCATGAACCCCGAGGGCACCGTCATCGTCAACACCCGCAAGAGCCCCGACGAGATCCGCGCGGCCCTCAACGTGCCTGCCGGCATCACGGTGGCCTGCGTCGACGCCACCCAGATCGCGCTCGACACCATCGGTCGCAACATCCCCAACACGCCGCTCGTCGCCGCCATGGCGCGCGTGTGCGGGGTCATGACGCTGGACAACGTGCTCGCCCACATCGAGCGCGAGTTCTCCAAGAAGTTCAACGCCAAGGTCGTTGCCGGCAACCTGGACAGCGTTCGCCGTGCCTATGAGGAGGTCGTCTTCTAATGAGCTGGGACATTTCCTCGTATGATTCCTGGAAGTACGACGAGATTCCGCTGGGTTGCGTGGCCCCCGAGCCCGGCACGTCGCGCCTCGTGCAGACGGGCGGCTGGCGCACCGACCGCCCCGTGTGGGACGCTTCCGCGTGCAAGAACTGCCTGATCTGCTGGGTGTACTGCCCCGACGCCTCCATCGAGGTCAAGGACGGCCAGATGACGGGCATCGACTACGAGCACTGCAAGGGCTGCGGCGTGTGCGCCCGCGAGTGCAAGTTCGGCGCCATCTCCATGGTCAACGAGCAGGACGCGAAGCAAAGCGAGGTGCAGGCATAATGGCAACCCAGACCGTCTTGGCAGCATCCGGCGACATCATGGTCGCCAACGCGCTGCGCCAGGCTGAGCCCGACGTCATGGCGGCGTACCCCATCACGCCCCAGACCATCATCGTCGAGGAGTTCGACAAGTTCGTGGCCGACGGCCGCGTGCACACCGAGTACGTCAACGTCGAGAGCGAGCACTCGGCCATGAGCGCCACCATCGGCGCGTCTGCTGCCGGTTCGCGCGCCGTGACCGCGACCTCCTCGCAGGGCCTTGCGCTCATGTACGAGGAGCTGCCCATCGCCGCCGGCATGCGCCTGCCCATCGTCATGGCCAACGTCAACCGTACCATCTCGGCGCCCATCAACATCCACGCCGACCACTCCGACATCATGGGCGTGCGCGACGCCGGCTGGATCGTGATGTTTGCCGAGAACGCCCAGGAGGCCTACGACAACACGGTGTGCGCCTTCCGCATCGCTGAGAACCCCCAGGTCATGCTGCCTGTTCTCACCACGCTCGACGGTTTCACCACGAGCCACGCCTACGAGCGCTGCGAGCTCATGGACGACACCACGGTGGCGGAGTTCGTGGGCACCTACGAGGCGCCCTACGGCCTGCTCACCTCTGCGCAGCCCATCGCGCACGGCAACTACGCCAACGGCACCATCGTCATGGAGTCCAAGCTGGCATGCCGCCGCGCCCAGGACGCCGCCAAGCCCGTCATCGACGAGGTGTTCGCCGCCTGGTCGCAGATCTGCGGCCGTGAGATGGCCTGCGTGCACACCTACGGCATGGAGGATGCCGAGCGCGCCATCGTCATCATCGGCTCGGCTGCCGGCACCGTGCGTCACGTGGCCCGTCAGCTGCGCGCCGAGGGCGAGCGCGTGGGCGTCGTGAACATCCGCGTGTTCAGGCCTTTCCCCGCAGGGCAGATCGTCGAGGCCCTCAAGGGTTGCTCGGCGGTGGCCGTGCTCGACCGTTCCGAGTCGTTCGGCGGTGTGGGCGGCCCCGTCGCCGCCGAGGTGAAGGCCTCCATGTACGACGCGGGCCTTACCGTGCCCGTGCGCGCCTACATGTATGGCCTGGGCGGCGCCGACCTCACCTGCCAGATCGTGCGCGACATCTACAACGAGCTCAAGGATCCCGCAAGCCTGCCCAGCCTCACCTACAAGGGCAACCGCTAAGAAAGGAGGACCTGCGATGGCCAACCTCAAGCAACTCTCCGAGCTTCCCAGCCGTCTGGCTCCGGGTCACCGCCTGTGCGGTGGCTGCGGCGCCTCCATCGCCGTCCGTCAGGTGCTCATGGGTGCCGGCGACACGCCTGTCGTCGTCTCCAGCGCCACGGGATGCCTGGAGGTCTCCACGACGGTCTATCCGTACAACTCCTGGGACGTTCCCTTCATCCACAACGCCTTCGAGAACTCCGCAGCGACCCTGTCGGGCGTCGAGGCCGCCTTCAAGGCCCTCAAGCGCGCCGGCAAGATTGACCCTGACAAGAAGGTCAAGTTCATCGCCTTCGGCGGCGACGGCGGTACCTACGACATCGGCCTGCAGTCGCTGTCGGGCGCCATGGAGCGCGGCCATGACATGGTGTACGTGTGCTACGACAACGGCGCGTACATGAACACGGGCATCCAGCGCTCCGGCGCCACCCCCTACGGCGCCTGGACCACCACCTCCGAGGTGGGCTCGTGCGGCCTGGGCAAGATGCAGCGCCGCAAGGACCTCACGTCCATCCTCGCCGCGCACCACATCCCCTATATCGCACAGGCTTCCGTCAGCCACTGGCAGGACCTCGTGCGCAAGGCGGAGAAGGCCATCAACACCGACGGCCCCGCGTTCATCAACGTCCTCGCTCCCTGCCCCCGCGGCTGGCGCATCCCCTTCGACATGACCGTGGAGATTGCGCGTCTGGGCGTGGAGACCAACTTCTGGCCGCTCTTCGAGGTGGAGAACGGCGTGTGGAGCCTCACCGAGCAGCGCCGCGTGAAGCCGGTCGAGGAGTTCCTCAAGCCTCAGGGCCGCTTCAAGCACATGTTCAAGCCGGGCAACGAGTGGATGGTCGCCGAGTGCCAGGCTCAGGCCGACGCCAACCTGGCATACCTGCGCGCCATGGTGAAGGGCACGCAGCCCCAGACGCAGGAGTAACTGCGCGCCTGCGTTAAGACTGGTGATTTTTAGGCGGGAACCTGCGGTTTTGCGTGGGTTCCCGCCTTTTTGTATGCTTGGATAGAAGGGTGCCCGGCAGGGTACACGGTGCGAACCCCGGGGTGCTGCAGGGGCGGGCCTCGCGGGTTTGTTGGGACACGAAGGGTTGGAGGCACGACATGGCTCAAGAAGAGAAGAAGGCGGGCGCGGCCGGCAAGGTCGTGCTTGTCATAGTGCTGGCGCTCATCGTTGCGCTGGGCGTGTTTGCGGGCATGGTGTACTCGTCCTACCAGCGCATCATGCCGTTTGCGTCTCAGATAGAGGCATCGGCCGCAACCATCGAGGAGCGTGCGCAGGCCTATGACGTCGACGGGGTCACCTTGGAGCTTGCCCAGGTCGACTTCGCGCTTGACGGCATTGCAGCCGAGCTTGGCGGGGGCGTGTGGGATGTGGCGGCGTGCGTGCCCGTGCTTGGCGAAGACGTGCGCGGTGCCCGCACGCTTGTGGCTGTGGGGCAAGACGTCATGGCAAGCATCGTCATGCCGGTGTCCGACGCCGCACAGACGCTGCCTTCCGGCGCACTGAACTCGCTGGGCAAGGGCCTCGTGAGCGCGGCGACGGGTGTCACGGGCGAGTTCGTCCTGTCGGGAGCAAGCGATGTGGCGAATGCATTGGCTGGCATCGACGGCATGGTTGAGACGCTGCGTGCGGCAGGTCCCCGTCTTGATGCCGATGCCCAGCAGCTGGCTGCGCTCAGTGACTTCCATTTTGACGAGCTCAACCAGGCACGCGACGAGCTGGCCGGTGTGGTGGACGACCTTAGGAGTGTGCTCGACCAGATCTCACCTGCGCTTGAAGGCTATGCGAGCGCCAAGCAAGTGGCGAGCGATGCGGTCGACGCGGCGGGTCAAGTCGCTGGTCAGATTGCCGATGCGGCTGGTCAGGCCCTGGGCGAGGCGGCCGATGCCGTGAACCAGGCCTTCCCTGAGGCTGCGAAGAAGGCACAGGATTTTGTGGACGGCGCCAAGGGGTTCGGTGAAGGTGCCAAGAGCTTCGCCCATGGCGTGCGCGACGCGGTTTTGGGCTAGAAGCTGCGCGGAGCGTTAGTCATTGAGTTCGGCATGCGCCTCGTGTACGGCGCGGGTGATGAGGTCGGTGTTCACACGCCCCTCGTTGCCCGCGCCTTTTTGTAGGAACATGAGGTACTCGATGTTGCCCTCGGGGCCCTTGATGGGCGAGTGGGTGAGGTCGAGCACGGCAAAGCCAGCCTGCCGGGCTTGCTCGGTCACGCAGGTGAGCACATCGCGGTGGACCTGCGGGTCTTTGACGACGCCGCGCTTGCCCACGTGCTCGGGGCCTGCCTCGAACTGCGGTTTCACGAGGCAGACGGCGTGAGCCCCGGTGTGGATGAGCCCGGCGAGGCTTGGCAGCACCTTGCCCAGGGAGATGAACGAGACGTCCGATCCCAAAAAGTCAGCTTCTGCACCGAGGAGCTCGGGGGTGGCCAGGCGGATGTCGAGGCCTTCGAGGCTCGTGACGCGCTCATCTGCCACAAGGCTCTCATGCAGCTGGTCGTGCCCCACGTCGATGGACCACACGTGCGCCGCACCTGCTTGAAGCATGCAATCGGTGAAGCCGCCCGTGGAGGCGCCGGCATCGACGCAGCGCAGGCCACTCAAATCGATGTCCCACACCTCGAGCGCCCGCGCCAACTTCAACCCACCGCGTCCCACGAAGGGGATGGCGCAACCGCGCACCTCGAGCTTGTCGGCGGGCGTCACCATGGCGCTTGCCTTGGTGCAGACCTGGCCGTTCACGTAGACGAGGCCCTGTGCGATGGCCGTCTTGGCCTTTTCGCGCGAAGGGCATTTGCCGAGTTTGGCAAGCACGAGGTCGAGCCGTGCGGTGGGGGTCATTTCGTTTCCTTCGACGAGGTTTTGGCGCGCATGTGCCATGCGACGATGCGCACGATGATGAAGATGATGGCGAAGAGGGCGGCGCTAACGTCGGCGACCTCAAGCACGTAGGTGTTGTTCTCAAAGAGGGCGTAGAGCATAACGAGGGTGAACGCGACGGCAAGCGTGCCATTCACGACGCTCAGCACCTTGATTAAAATGCGACGGGCCTTGTCGCGCGTGCTTGTGGCCACGAGCAGGCCATGGAGCAGCGCCGTCACGCCGGCCACGACTGCCAGCACGGGCAGCACGCG
Source organism: uncultured Coriobacteriales bacterium (assembly GCA_902464015.1). Lineage (GTDB taxonomy): Bacteria > Actinomycetota > Coriobacteriia > Coriobacteriales > UMGS124 > UMGS124. The sequence continues at coordinate 63,424 of CABQHM010000007.1, forward strand.
AATGAGTCTGATGAGCACGTTTACCATGGGGCACCTCCCGCTTGCCGTTTGCATAGGATACTTGATGCGCACTGCCACACGCCTGTAAAAGCGGCCATAAAAAAACGAAAGCCGCTCGATTCCTCATCGAACTGGCCTTCGTCCCTTGGGAGGGTGAATGTATAGGCGAGGAAATGCCTCGCGATGGGCTGCAATCCTTTGGATGCAACTGAAGAAATAGTAGCAAGTGTGATATATGCAACAATCGAACTGCTTAAATTGCCATATACTCATACCAGGTTGTACTAACATGTACCAACTATGCACAGTGTTGAGCGCTAGCCTTGGGAGGGCTTGTGGCTGAAAATGTAGATGCCGCCGATCAGGCGCAGGCGTTGCCTGCGCAGCGTATCGAGGCGACCGACTTGGGCTTTGCCCAAGGCGATGCCCTGCGCGTGGAGGATGTCACACGCATCTTGCACGTAAGCAGGAACACCGTATATAAACTGGCCCGCACAGGTGAGCTGCCGTCGTATCGCGTGGGCAGGCAGATGCGCTTTCGCTATGACGACGTACGCGCGCGGCTTGAGGGCGTTGCTGCCGACCAAGAGACGAAGGCTGCGGTTGCCTCGAGGGCAGACGAGCCGAGCGACGTGCTTGTTCCGGGCGACGTGCTCGACGAGGTACCGTCGTGGGTGCGCGGCTCCATCGTTGTGGGCGGCCAGGAAATCGTGGCCGACATGCTGGCGAACTACCTGGCAGGACTGGGCGTCAAAGCGCTGCGCTGCCACACAAACGACTATATGAGCCTTGCACGCATGTACACCGGTGGCGCACACGCTGCGGTCGTGGGTCTGTGGAGCGAGCGCGACTGCGCCTACAACGCGCCCTATCTGCGCACGCTCCTGCCTGGTGTGCCTGCCATTTCGTTCAGGCTCTTCAAACGCAAGGTGGGGTTCACCGTGGCTGCGGGCAACCCCTTGGGTCTCTACGAATGGGGCGACCTGCTCAAGCCCGGCGTTGTCATCGCAAACCGCGAGCGTGGCGCAGGCCCCCGCGTGCTGCTTGACGAAAAGCTCAAGTACCTTGAGGCGCGTGCCGATGTCCTGGCCGGATACGACCGTCCCGCCGCTTCGGAGCTCGCCCAAGCGCTCATGGTGTCGCGCGGCCTTGCAAACGTCGCTGTCACCTCAGCCAAGCCGGCCCGCCAACTGAGGGGTCTCGAGTTTGTGCCCATGCAAGACGAGACCGTTGACCTCGTGGTTCTCAAGACGCCTGCCACCGCCTCCTTCATCAAGGCGGCCCGCAGCCTTTTGCGCACAGCTGCCTTTAGGAGCGAGTTTGATACGACGCTGTATGAGACGCGACTTATGGGCGAACCCGTCTACGAATGTTAGGCGGCTCACTGTGGCACATCATCCGCTGCGTTGGATTGGGGCTTATGTACCTTAGTACACTGCGCCCCAATCCGCCTTGCGGCTGGCGCACCACAGCGACCCGAGGGAGATTATGGGGGGGTTGGTGGCGCGCCATCCGCTGCGTTGGATTGGGGCTCGCGCGCCTCGGTGCACTGTGCCCCGATCCGTCTTGCGGTTGACGCACCACAGCGACCCGGGGGAGTTTGGCGACATGAAAAAGGGCGTGCCTGCAATTATCTGCAGGCAAGCCCTTTTGGTGCATAGACTGGTCGAGGTGCTACCTCGTGGCGTTCTCGGCGTTCATGGTCATGGTCTGGAAGCGGTGCTCCATCCAGGCGTCGGGATAGCGTTCATCGCAGAACTCCTCCACGGCCGTCTCAGCGGGGATGCCCACTTGGCGGGAGAACCAGCGGTCGTAGCTCACCAAGGTGAGACCGCCGTCTATGATCATGAGCACCAAGGCCACGGTTGTGACGGCGTAGCGCCAGTTCCAGGGAATCTTGTGCACGAGGTCGAAGATGAGGGGCATGAGGTACTTCACCCACACCAGGCCTAAGATACCCCAGGCCGCCATGAAGGCGCCGTTCGTGCGCCCGTCGATGGACAAGAACGTGCCGCTGTAATCCCACGCAGTGATGCCGAAGGCGAACTCCAGCAGGTAGCTCACCAAGAACTCGAACGCGCCGCCGATGAGGGCGCTCAGGAAGAAGATGGGAATCGGGTTCTTGTCGCGGATGCCGTTAAGGCCGATGGTCATGAGCACGGCGCCGAAACCATAGATGGGGGAGAAGGGGCCGTAGAGCATGCCCGCGCGGTCCATGTAGCCCGCACCCCTCACCAGGCAGTAGATGGTCTCGATGATGACGCCCAACACGCAGCAGATGACGAACGTCCAAAACAGGTTGAAGAAGGTGAGCTTGAAGGGGGCCTTACCGCCGTACTTCTTGAGGTGCTCGAGGCGCTCCTCTTCCCGACTGCGCTCGTCGAGTTTGCGCAGCTTGCGCTCGAGAGCGCGCTCCTCGGCAAGCGAGGGGTCGAGGTAAATCTGCAGCACAATCATAAAGACGATGGGGATGCCCGTCGCTTCGAGGGCATGGTTTACGCCGGCGTTCAGGACGTTGAGGATGAGCTGGGCCACCAGCAACACCATGATGGTGCGGGCGATTTGCGCAGAGTGGCGGCGCTTGTCTTTGACGAGCAACACGCCCAGTGCGATGTCGAATCCTGCGACGAGTCCTGAGCTTGCGGCCAGGCAAACCAAGAGCGCCAGCACCGGCTTCTGCAGCGTGGTGCCGCCCGTGAACTGCGTGATGTCAATCTCGAAGACGAAGGCGAGGATGATTGCGAGGATGATTGCGAGCAGTTTCAGGATTTCGATTGCGCCCCAAATGATCATGAGGACGCCGAAGACCTTGAGCGGCACGGGCACTTTCTTCGCAGGGATGGCGTGGCCCTTGGTCACGATAGGCTCGGTGGGCCTGCAACCCTGCGCTTCAACTGTCGGCTCGGCTTGTGGCGCATCAACAACTGCTCCGGCAACCTGCTTGTCGTCGGTCGTCATACAGTCGCCTCCTTGATTGTGAGGGGGAATCTACGATGACTGATTAGCGATCGTCGTCATCGTCCTCGTCGTCATCGTCGTCCCAGTCGTCATCGTCGTCCTCCCACCAGTCCTTGTCTTCTTCGACAGGGTGGTTGTAGAACATCTTGTGCGTCTTGCGCTCGGCGAGGAAGGCGATGATGATGAAGATGAGCATACCGCCGATGATCAGGAACACGACGCCGCTTTCCATGCCGAAAAGCGTGAAATGCGACTCGGTTTCCCAACCGAACAGCCACAAAATAAAATCCATGGGTCCTCCAGCTGTGGTAGTAACATGCGTGCGATAGCATACCCCCACATTAGGCTGCTCTAAGGGCTAAAATGACGGAATTATGCGATTCGTCCGACCTTCTCGCCTGTTCGGGAGGGGGCGGGCACAGTCTTTACGGCCCCGCGAGGGGTCGCCACACCACAGGAGGAACGACATGCACGACATTCGCTTGCTTCGTGAGCACCCCGAGGTCCTCGACGCCGCCATGGCCAAGCGCCACGGCTCTTGGGACAAGGAGCGCTTCCTGTCTCTCGACCAGCAGCGCCGCGAGGTGATCCAGGAGGTCGAGGCTCTTCAGGCCAAGCGCAACAGCTCCTCCAAGGAGATCGGCGCCCTCATGAAGGACGGCCGTGCCGACGAGGCTGCCGCCATGCGCGAGGAAGTCGCTTCCATGAAGGATCGCATCGCCGAGCTCGACGCCCGCCGCGACGAGCTTGAGGGTGCCGAGACCGAGCTTGTGAGCCACATTCCCAACATTCCTGCCGAAGCCGCTCCCGAGGGTCTCGACGAAACGTTCAACGTCGAGGTCAAGCGCTGGGGCACCCCGCGTGACTTTTCGGCCGAGGGCATCGAGGCCAAGCCGCACTGGGACCTTGGCACCGACCTGGGCATTCTCGACTTCGACCGCGGCGTGAAGCTGTCCGGTGCCCGCTTTACCGTGCTCGCCGGCATGGGCGCTCGTCTTGAGCGCGCCCTCATCAACTTCTTCATCGACACGCACACCTCGCGCGGCTACCAGGAGTTCTGGATGCCCATCGTCGCCAACCGCGCAACGCTGTATGGCACGGGCCAGCTGCCTAAGTTTGACGAGGACCTCTATCATGTGCGCGGCGAGGACGAGGACATGTACCTCATCCCCACGGCCGAGGTCGTGCTCACCAACCTGCACCGCGACGAGACCATTGACGGTGCCAAGCTCCCCCTGCACTACACGGCGTTCACCCCCTGCTTCCGTGAGGAAGCCGGTTCCGCCGGTCGCGACACGCGCGGCATCATCCGACAGCACCAGTTCGACAAGGTCGAGATGGTGAACTTCTCCAAGCCCGAGGAGTCCGACGCCTGCCTGGCCGCCATGGTCGAGGAGGCTGAGTACGTGCTCCAGCAGCTTGGCCTGCCCTACCGCATCATCAACCTGTGCGGCGGCGACCTGGGCTTCTCTGCTCGCCAGACGTTCGATCTGGAGGTGTGGCTGCCCAGCTACAACTCCTACAAGGAGATCAGCTCCTGCTCCAACTGCGGTGACTTCCAGGCTCGCCGCGCCAACATCCGCTACTCCGACCCGACTGCTTTCAAGGGCACGCGCCTCGTGCACACGCTCAACGGCTCGGGCCTGCCCGCCGGCCGCACCATGGCGGCGATTCTGGAGAACTACCAGAACGCCGACGGCACGGTCACGGTGCCTGAGGTCCTGCGCCCGTACATGGGCTGCGACGTCATTCGCTAAGCCTTTAAGGGCGGCAGCAGGTTATACTGCTGTCGCCTTTTTTATTTGATGTGCCAGCTGACGCAAGGAGGACGCTCATATGAATAAGTCGTTCAAGCTCTTCGCCTCTGCCGCCCTGTCCCTCGCCGTGGCGGGTACATGCCTCGCCGCCCCCGCCTTCGCGGCGGGTGACTCGTCTGCCCTGGGTGGCGCGCTCGATGCCGTCGCGCGTGCGGCCGAGCAGGCTGGTGCCGAGCAGGCTCCCGCTGCCCCCGGCGTCGACGAATCCGATACGCTCATCTCTCTGGGCACGCATATCAACTTTGCCGGCATTGCCTTCGACGTGCCTGAGGGCTACACCGACGACGAGGATCCCAGCGACGACGTGCTGAGTGTGACCAATGAGTCGGGCACCGTTTCCATGAGCGTCTACGACATGCGCGAGGTCGGCTTCCCCGCCGACACCGACTGGGCGTCGTTCTTCAGCAGCCTTGCCCAGATTTCCGTCGCGGGCTACGAGGGCTCCACGGTTGAGGAGCTCGGCGCCGACGAGCTTGGCGAGGGCGTGATGATGTACGCCTACGGCCTGGTCGTGCCCGACGGCGACGACACCTATATCATTGTGCAGCTCTATGTGCCTACGGCCGAGGGCGGCTTCACGTTCATGCAGATGGGCTACTCCGCCAACGACGTCACGGACGAAGACACTGACGAGCTGACCGAGGTCATCGACTCCCTCAAGCTTGCCGAGGATGACGGCCTCGACATCGACGACCTCGGCACTTCTTCTTGCGGCTTCACCTTCGACCTGCCTGAGGGCCTGGTTCCCTATGAGGACGAGGATTACGCCTGGATCGATGAGAACGGCGACATCCTCATCATGACCATGGGCCATGTGGTTGAGGGCGCCGCCGAGCTGACCAGCGAGGACTATGCCGCGCTGTATGAGGCCCTTACGCCCGAAGGTGACTCACCTGAGTCCAAGGTCACGCTGCTCGACCGCGACGTGGTCGACGGCAAGAACGGCCTCGTGTCGGCATACAGCTCCTATGAGGTTGCAGACCCCGACGAGACTGTGTACGCTGTCGTCATCGTGACCCCGGTTCTCGAGGACGATTCCGTGAGCGTCACGATCGTCTGGTGCTCCGAGCAGGGTGCTGCGAAGTATGGCGAGGCCATTTTTGACATGATGGAGTCGTTCGACAAAGAGTAACGCGATTCAGTTTTGTCTGTCCGAGAGAGGAGATTCGGCCGTGCAGGTCAACGTGCAGCTTGATGAGCAGGGCTATCTGCCCGATACCTATGGCAAGTTCAGCGCTGAAGCCGATCAGGGTGCGGGCATGTGCCTGAGGTCGTTCCCGTTCGAGGTGACCGACGTGCCACAGGGCACGCGCACCCTCGCATGGATCTTCATGGACTGGGACTCTATGCCGGTGTGCGGGTTCCCGTGGATGCACTGGTGCGCGTACCAGACGGGAATTGAGGGCGACACGGTCCTGTTCGCCGACGACGTGTCGCGCCTTGGCCAGCCGGGACTGTTCCAGGGATACAACAGCGCCGCCAAGCGCGACCCGGAGTTTGGCGTGGGCTACGAGGGGCCCTGCCCGCCCAATGCCGACCATGTCTACACCATGCATGCGGTCGCTCTCGATGTCGAGCTCGACCTGGCTGCGCCGTTTTGGGCAAACGAGCTGGTGCAGGCCTGCCGTGGCCATGTGCTCGGCGAGGCCGTGACGCTGCTGCCCAGCAGGTCGTAAGCGGCCGTGGCTCTTCTTATATAACCCGGATGCGAGGGGCCCGACTGCCAGTTGGCGGCCGGGCCCCTCGGCGTTTTGCTGATTGGACGCGTGTTGAATTGACCGTGCCTGATCGGCTTGGGTGATGCGTGGCTAAGGCTTACCCTCTCACTGCATAGCGCCAGTACGTTGTGAGGGTGATAACGGCGCAGACAAGCAGAAAGCCCAGCATGATGAGGTAGCTCGGCACATAGGAGCCGCACAGGTCGGCGAGCGTGCCGGGCACGATGTTGAAGGCGAAGCCGCCAAGCGAGTAGGCCACCTGGAAATTCTTGATGACGCGTGCGCGGCGCAGCGGCGTGGAAAGCTTGAGCGACCACACGGAGATGCCCACGGTGCCCAACGACAACCCGAAGCCGAAGAGCACGGCCGCCACCCAGGCGATTGCCGGGCCCCCGATGCCCACCAGGCAGCACATGGCGCAACCTGCGATGAAGATGCAGAAGAAGACGACCGAGCCCTTGAAGACGCCGACGATGTCGAATACCTTGCCCGAGATGGCTTTGGACGCGGTGAGGCAGCCGCCTGCGACGGCGATGACGGTGGCGGCTTGCATGCGGTCGATTCCGTTTGAGGTGAGCAGGATGGACAGGTAGTTGAACCCGTCCACCGAAAGCACCCCCAGAAGCGTCATGGCCACCATCATCGCGACGAACGCCCCACGGGGCAGGTCGACGCCGCCTTCGTTTGCCGCCTGCACCGCATGGGGGTGGCCCGGTTTGTGAAAGCTGCCGTTTTCTGGCCGTTCGGGCAAGGAGAAAGGCTCGAGGCCCATGTCTTGCGGGCGATTGCGCAGAAGGACGAAGACCACGGCGCCGATGGCCGCCGCAATCGCCGACTCACAGAGAAACGCCGCAGACAGCGAGCTCGCATGAATGATGCGCGCCGCCACGGGAGAGACGATGAGCGAGGCCATGCCGCTGCCTGCCGAGGCGATTCCCACGGCCGTGCCCACATGGTCGCGAAACCAGCGTCCCACGAGCGTCGTCATGCATACCATGCCGCCCAGGCCGTATCCCGCGCCGGTGAAGACCGCCCCAAGGCAGAAGAGCACTGTGGAGCGTGCCTGCGAGAAGATGCCGAACCCCACGGCGGTGAGCAGCGTGGCCACGAGCACGCCGCGCCTGCAGTCGAGCCGGGTGTAGTAGCGGTTGACGAGCAGCATGCAGACAAGCGAGGTGAGCGTGCGGCATGCCAGCACGACTGAGCCGGCGGTGTTGCCCACCACTTCGACGATGTAGGGCTGGTACACGCCAAACGACGTGCTTGCAAAGCCCATGTTGACGAACAGGAACAGAAAGCAGCAGGCGCAGACGACCTTCTCGTAATGAGCGCGTACGACTTGGGGCATGCTCATGCAAACACCTTCTGGGGCGCCGGGCCTGCTTGCGTCCGGCCGGGCTGGATCGTGGCTGATGTGCGCGCCGCCGATGCTGTGTCGGTTGCGGCGACGGTCTCGCTCGTCTGATTCCGGGTACCGTATGCGGACGGCAGTCGAGTCAACTGCACGCTATCACGGGGCTTCGCATATCATGTGACGGCACACAATTCGTAACCGGAGGCACACGTGAACGTCACCTATGACCAGCGGCTTCAAGACTACATGCGGGCAAAGGGGTACTGTGCCGTCGTCTTCCAGGAGGTCTCGGCCATTGGCTGCTGTGCCGACTCCTCGGAGCTCTACTCCCGCTTTGCGAAGGCTCCCGAGGCTGAGAAGCTGCGAGCACAGGGTACCTGGCGCATCGTGGAGGCCCCCGTGGGGGAGCTGTTCTTGGCGCGCGGCCTGGAGGTAGACGACGAGGTGTCCCTGGGCCTCAAGAGCTTTTTGGGCTTGAAGGACATCTCCTACAAAGGCATTGCTGCCTGGAAGCTGTAATAGAGAAAGGCCTGGTTGGAAAGTTATTCCAACCAGGCCTGCTGACGATGTGGGGACGCTGCGCGTTTTGAGTCGCGCATGTGCCTATGCGACGAACGGGGCGCCTTTCTGGGCGGCCACACAGGCGGCGGCGTAGGCCGCGACCTCGGCGGTTTGCTCGGGAGTGGGGTTGCGGGTAATCTCGATGGTGTCGCCGGGATGCACGGCACCGCCCTTGATCACGCGCACGAACACGCCCTCGTGGGGCATGATGCACTCGCCCATGGAATAGTAGATGGCGCAGTGCGTGTGGCATTCCTTGCCGATCTGGGTGAGCTCGAGCTCGACGCCGCCCGAGGTGGTGAATCGCGTGCCGAGCGGCAGGTGCTTGAGGTCGAAGCCTTCCACGATGAGGTTCTCACCGAAGGCTCCGTCGGACACGTCGGCCCCGCGGTCCTTGAAATCCTCGATGGCTTCGAATCCCAGCAGGCTCACCTGACGGTGCCACTTGCCAGCATGCGCGTCGCCCTCGATGCCCCAGTCTTCCTTGAGCTTCACGCTGGCCTGCGGGGTCTTTTGAATCCCCTTGCGGTCGCTGGTGCAAACGGCGTGAATGGTGCCCATATTTTGTTCTCTCCTGTGTTTTCTCTCCCTCAGTTCCCTGCCGGGAGTCGGCTGAGCGCATCTTAGACGATTTTTCCGCTCAAGGAAACAGGGAATGCGGACAGAATCGCCCAATGGCAAAACTCGGTGTAGCCGAATGGGCAAATATGCCCCTTAAACAGCAGTTTCCTGAAGTTTTCCTGAGCTATAGGGGGTACACTAGCCCCATCTGTGTTTGCCGTGCGGGCTGCACCTTCTATGACTCATTGCCAGCCTGCCTGTACGTGAGCGAGAAAGGTAGGCAAGGAATGAGCGAGGAGAATTCCTGGCTTGGACGCAGGGTTGTCGCGGCCGGCGCGACCCTGCTTGCGGTCGGCACCCTGGCATGGGCCGCCCCCGCTTTGGCCAGCTCCGGTGGCGACCCGCAAGCCACGGTTGTAGACGATGCATCCACCATCAATTGGGTGACTCCCGACGATGCCGGCGGTCCTCCTCCGCTTCCCGACGACATGGGTGAGAACCCCCGCCCCGGCATGGATCCCGTGGGCGCCCCCGAAAAGAGGCATGGCGCTGCGGAGGGTGAGGTGCTGGCGCCGCCCGTCAAGGTCGATCCCGAATGCGCTCCCGCCGATGACTGCGTGACGCTGTGGGTCTGGGCCGCCTCCATGATGGTCGATCCCGACATCACGATTCGCCAGATGAACGCCTGGCGTGCCCAGGCGGCCGAGAAGGGCGTTTGCAACGCCGAAGGCGAGCCCATCGAGGGGGCACCGCTCGTGTGGAGCGACTCCCTTGCATTTGCGGCCCAGGAGATGGCCGTCGAGCTTGCCCTGGGCGCCGATCCGGCCACGCTTGAGCGACTGGACGGCTCGGGCAGCGTCATCAACGGCGAAGGCAACACGTTCTTCCCCAACACCCACATCACGGGTGTCAACATTTCCAACCTCACGAGCATACAGGGCACGCTTGACGCCTGGTATGTGCAATCAGAGGCATACTGGTATGGTCCCCAGAGCACGGTGTACTACACCACGGGCGACTATGCCAACGCCGTGTCCAACGAGGCCAAGGCCGTGGGCATGGCGTCTGTCATGCTTTCCAACCAAGAAGTCTATACGGTCTGTCTCTTTGGCGACGCGGCTCCCGAGGAAGTGGATGGCACCACGTATGCCCCCACGACGGGCGGCGCCATCTACCAGGGCGTGAACGTGCAGAAAGACAAACTCATTTTCGAGCTCGTCGCCCCTGAGACCCTGACGGTCGGTGAGCCGGTTGAGCTGGGCATCAACGCCTCCACGACGCTCACGGGAAATGCCGTGGGCCGTGCCGCAGGCGTTGCCATCGACCCGACCGAGCTGTTTGAGCAGGCAACGGTGCAGGTCGTCCAAGACGGCAAGGTTGTTGGTGAAATTGCGGGTGGCAAGCTTCGGGCCCTGGGCGGATTTGTGTCCGGGCCTGCGACGCTGCAGGTTGTTATGGCCGACGAGGTCGTAGCCAGTGCCGAGGTCGAGGTCGTCGCAGTGCCCACGGCCCTGGGCGAGAGCGCCACCATTATCTCGATGGTTCCCAGCGGCGATACGCTCGAGCTTCCTCAGACGATGAGCGTCCTGTGGACGGGCGGTGCGACAACCGACGAGCCGGTGACGTGGGAGGCCTTGACCGACGAGCAGCTTGCCATGCTGAAGAGCCGCGAGGGCGGCTCGTTCGAGGTCGCGGGTACCGTGGAGACCCTGGGCGAGGACGTCACGGTGAAGGTGACCGTCCTGCCTGCCGTGCCTGTGTATGCCGACATGCCCCCCGCCCAGGAAATCTGGGTGGGCGGCATTCCCGCGCTTCCTGAAACCCTAACCGTCACCTGGTCCAATGGCGACGTGAGCGATGAGCCTGTGACCTGGGACGAGCTTGACACCACCGTTGCCGGGACGCTTACGGCCACAGGTACGATCGAAGGTCTTTCCAGCCCTGTGACGGCGCAAGTGACGGTCAAGCCGCTCGAGGTCGCAAGCGTCGAGGGGCAGGATGTGGAGCTCGATATCGCGAGCGGCGAGATGAATGCCGACACCCTTTTTGCGGCATTGCCGGCCACTGCCTCGGTAAGCTGGTCTGATGGCAGCGTGACCGAGGAGCCCATTGCATGGAGCGCGCTTCCCGGCGAGCAGGAGGCCGCGCTTTCTAGCCGCGGGGGCGCTGCGTTTACGTTGAGTGGCGTGGTTGGCGAAACGGGCGTTGCGGCCAGTGCGAAGATCAAGGTTGAAGCGGCGACAATGGTGTCTGCCGAAACGGTGCCTGCCCAGGAGGTCTGGGTGGGCGGCGAGCCCGCCCTGCCCGAGACCGTGGCCGTCA
>CABQHM010000008.1 GCA_902464015.1 uncultured Coriobacteriales bacterium
CCGGACCGGTCCGAACGGGGCGTGAATTCGTTATAGGGGCTTTTGTTACAGCCCCTTGGCTGCAGAACTGCGCCCGGACAATGTCTAGACCGCGCGAACGCCGTACTGAATCGCGGTCGGTGTCGCGCTTTAAAACCGGGGCCCATGCTTGGGCGATGTCCGGGGAACTGTGCATGTTTTGGTTCGCCTTGCGAACAGAAGGCGCTCGAAAGGAACTTGCGCCTGGACAAAACTCGTGCCGCGCGAACGCCGTACTGGATCGCGGGCGGTGCAGCGCAAAAAACCAGAGCCCTTGCGCCCGGATAATGCCTAGACCGGGCGAACGCCATGCTGAATCGCGGACAGTGCTGCGCAAAACAGGGACTTGCAATCGCCTTGGCCGACGAGGGCATTGTCCAGTGCTCAAACATTCTCGTACCGAATTACTCAGGCCTTGCCTTCGTAATTCACTGCGAAACTGCGCCTGGACAATGCCCTCGTCGCGTGAACGCTACATCTCGTTGTCGATGACGGGCCTTACACCAGCAGCTTGCCGCGCAGGACGACGTGCTTGACGGCAAGGGTTGTTTTGTCGAGGAGGACGAGGCTGGCGGTGCGGCCACAGGCGAGGGAGCCGTAATGGTCGTCCACACCAAGGGCGCGGGCGGGGTTGGTGCTGGCGGCGCGCACGGCGTCGTGCAGGGGAATGTTCATCTCGGTGACGGCGGTGCGCAGACATGCCATCTGGTCGCTTGCAGATCCTGCGAGAGTGCCGTCGGCCAGAGTGCAGCGGCGGCCGTTGAGCGTGAAGTTCTGGCCGCCGAGTTCGTACTCACCGTCTTCCAAACCGCAGCAACGCAGGCTGTCGGAGATGATAATCACGCGGTCGGCGCCGAAGAGCTCGAAGGCCATGCGAACCATGGCGGGATGCACGTGCACGCCGTCGGTGATGATCTCGGGCGTGACGCCCTCGGCCTCAGCACCAGCGGCAATGGGGCCGGGCTTGCGGTGATGGAGGGACGGCATTGCGTTGAAGAGGTGCGTCATATGGCACGCACCGGCCTCAAAAGCTGCCTTTGCGACGTCGTAGTCGGCGCACATGTGGGCGAGGGAGACACGCACCTTGTCGTGCATCTCGCGAATAAAGTCAAGGTTGCCCGGCTCCTCGGGAGCCACATCCACAAGCTTGATGCGGTCATGGGCTGCCTGCTGCAGCTCGGAGAATTCCGCTACGCTTGCGGCGCGCACATACTCGGGGTTTTGGGCGCCCACCTTGTCAGGCGAGATGTAAGGGCCTTCCATGTTCATGCCCACGAGCTCGGCCTCGCCGGCTTCGGCTTCGAAGGCGCCGACGTTGCCCATGATGGCCATGAGGCGTTCATGGGGCAAGGTCATCGAGGCGGGGCAGATGGCGGTGATGCCGCACTTCGCCTCGTAAGCCGCCATGCGGTGCAGGCCCTCGGCGCTTGCGTCGGAAAGGTCGTCGCCCATGCAGCCATGGAAGTGCAGGTCGATGAGACCGGGAATGACATAGCAGCCCCTTGCGTCAAGCTCGATGCCTTCGCTGGCGCAATCTTCTTCGGCAATCGTAGAGCCGCTGACCCAAACGTCGCCAGCAGCAAAGCAGTCTGCGTCGAAAACATCTCCGCCCGCAACGCAACGCACCTGCTCAAGTGCACTATCCATCGCGCTCATACCTTGTAACCGCCTTTCCTGGTAAAGACGTAGCCTGTATAAACAGACTGACATTCAGCACATGTTCTGACGCTCATTGTAGGAGCAAACCAAGCGTGTAATCGCGTCTGGTAAAAAGGTCGCAAGTTCCCACATGGGAGACTCATGCCTGATGGGTGCAAATTCCAATGCATGGGACTTGTGTTTGGCCCAAAGGCATACGTCCACATGCAAGAGAACCAAATCCACTGGATTGAGCATTTCTGCTCACGAATTGCCACTGGTGATACAAGCTCTCGGGTTTCGTGCACATGGTTTGCCTTCGACAAGGGGCTCCAACTTTCATGTGCAGGATTCATCCCATCAAAAAAGCCGCAGGCCCCCGTTGGGAACCTGCGGCCTCATCAGGCGCATGAATTGGCCGGTACTTGCCTTACAGCAGGCTTGCAGCGTCCTTGTCGAGCACCACGGTCACATCGGGGTGGAACTGTAGGATGGAGGCGGGGACGCGAGGGGTCACAGGGCCGGTGAGGGCGTCGCGCACAATCTGGGCCTTTGCGGTGCCGTTGGCCACGAGAAGCAGCTTGCGGGCGCGCATGATGGTGCCGATGCCCATGGAGCGGGCATGGGTGGGCACCTCGTCGATGGAGTTGAACAGGCGGCTGTTGGCCTCGCGGGTCATCTCGGTGAGCTCGACGCGGTGGGTCTGCTTCTCAAAGACATCGTCGGGCTCGTTGAAGCCGATGTGGCCGTTGTGGCCGATGCCGAGGAGCTGGATGTCAACGCCGCCGGCCTCCTCGATGGCGCGGTCATAAGCGTCGACGCCGTCCTCGACGTCAAGCGCCTGGGCGTCGGGGGTGTGGGTCTTGGCCACATCGATGTCCACGTGGTCAAAGAGGTTCTGCTGCATGAAGTAGCGGTAGCTCTGGGGATGGGTGCCCTCCAGGCCGCAGTACTCGTCGAGGTTGAACGACTGGCACTTGGCGAAGCTGAGGTCGCCCGCCTCATAGCGCTTCACCAGATCGGCGTACAGGCCGATGGGGGTGGTGCCCGTTGCCAGGCCCAGGACACAGTCCGGCTTGGCCTCGATGACGGCGGCGATTTCGTCGGCGGCCAGTCGGCTCATCTCTTCATACGTGTCGGCAACGATCAGCTTCATGCCATATGCCTTTCTTCAGCGATACCTGTTGTGTAACAAACTAGCGCACATCATGGTACCACGCCGATGGCTGGTAGAGACCTGTTTCCCAACCGTTCGGGGCATAGCTCTATAAAAGCGGGCATGCGGCTGGGGTATAATCGGCCGACACACTGTTTCTGGTTGAGGAGAATGCTCGTGGATGTAAAGCGCTGCGCGGCTGTTGTGGCCGCCGCTGAGTGTGGCACGATGTCCGCCGCCGCCAAGAAGCTCGGCTATACGCCTTCGGGCATCATTCGTCTTGTCGACTCCCTCGAGGAGGAGCTGGGCTTCTCGGTGCTCGTGCGCAAGACCACGGGCGTCGAACTCACGCCCGAGGGCCGCAGGATGCTGCCGCTCTTCGAGCAGATCACCGCAGCCGACGAGCAGGTACGCCAGACCGCAGCTCGCATTCGCGGCATGTCCGAGGGCGCCATCGTCATCGGCGTGCAGTCCAACGTCGCGTCCTACTGGCTGCCCGACGTGCTGTGCGACTTCCAGACACGCTACCCCAACCTGCAGGTTCGCGTTGTCGAGGAGGGCACCGACCAGCTGCGTCGTTTGCTTGAGCAGCGTCGCATTGACTGCATGGTGTTTTACGAGGGCCACGCCAAGCTCGACTGGATTCGCCTGGGTCGTTGTGAGCTCGTCGCCTGGGTTCCTGCCACGTCGCATCTTGCCCAGAACTCGAGCGTGCTTCTGGCCGAGCTCCAAGGGGAGCCTTTCATCCGCATTCATCCGGCCGATGAGACCTACGAGGAGAAGATCCTGCGCGAGAAAAGTGTCGAGCCCAACGTGCGCTTTGCAACGGACGACACCTTCACGGCGTTCCGCATGGTGTCGGCAGGTCTGGGTTGCACACTGTGCATGGGCGGCATCGCCGACGGCTTCGAAGGCGACGTGCGTGTTATGCCCCTCTCCCCGCAACGCTTTTTCGAGTTTGGTATCGCGACGCTGCCTGGATCGGTGTTCTCGCCTGCAATGGAGGAGTTTGTCTCAGTGGCTCAGGAGCATGCCGGCGACTGGCCCATCCTCTCGGAGGTGTAGGGAGGGACTCACGCACTGCTTTGTTGTTCCAAATCGTATAAATAAATAGATTCATTATCACAAAATGTGTTGACATAGCCCCAAGCAGTGGTACATTGCCGTGGTAACAATCGGCAATGCGAGTTTGGGGTGTGCATCATGGTCGCAAAGATCTGTCTCGTCTTGATATTCTTTGGCGTGGCAATCGGGGTGGGCATCTATTGTCGCCGTTCCACCTCGAGTGTTGACGGCTTCGTTCTTGGCGGCCGCAACGTGGGCCCCTGGCTCAGCGCGTTCGCCTACGGTACGAGCTACTTCTCCGCCGTCGTTTTCGTCGGCTATGCCGGCCAGTTTGGCTGGAAGTACGGCCTGGCGGCGTTTTGGGCAGGCGTCGGCAACGCCCTGCTCGGCAGCCTTCTTGCTTGGTGGGTCATGGGCGCCCGTACCCGCGAGATGACACACCGCCTCGATGCGAAGACCATGCCTGAGTTCTTCGGCAAGCGCTATGGCTCCAAGGCACTGCGCGTGGCGGCGGCTGCCATCATCTTCGTCTTCCTCATCCCGTACACCGCAAGCGTGTACAACGGTTTGTCGCGCCTGTTTGGCATGGCATTCGGTCTGCCCTATGAGGTGTGCGTCATCGCCATGGCGCTTATCACCTGCGTGTATGTTGTGGTTGGCGGGTATATGGCCACGGTTGTGAACGACTTTCTCCAGGGTATTGTCATGCTTGTGGGCATCGTCGCCGTCATTGCGGCCGTGCTGGGCGACAATGGCGGCTTTATGCAGGCCATGACTACGCTCTCCCAGGTTGACAGCGGCACGGGTTTCCAGGGCGTCTTCACCTCGATGTTCGGCCCCGACCCTGCCAATCTGCTCGGCGTCGTCATCCTCACGTCGCTGGGCACCTGGGGCCTGCCGCAGATGGTGCAGAAGTTCTACGCCATCAAGGACGGCCCGGCCATCAAGCAGGGCGCCATCGTCTCGACGGTTTTTGCGCTTGTCGTCGCTGGCGGAAGCTACTTCTTGGGCGGTTTTGGCAGGCTGTACGCCGACACTATCGAGTACCAGGCAAACGGCACGCCGGTGTATGACTCCATCATTCCCTCGATGCTCTCGACTCTGCCTGACGTACTTATTGGCGTCGTGATTGTGCTGGTGCTCTCCGCCTCCATGTCGACGCTTGCGGGTCTCGTCATCAACTCTTCCTCCACCCTCACGCTCGACCTGCTCAAGGGCAATGTCGTCAAGGACATGGACGAGAAGCGTCAGGTGGGCTGGATGCGCGCCTTCATCGTGGTGTTCATCGTGGTCTCCGCCGGCCTCGCCCTCTTCCAGTATCACTCCAGCGTCGCGTGGATCGCCCAGATGATGGGTATCAGCTGGGGCGCCCTGGCGGGATCCTTCCTCGGCCCCTTCGTGTGGGGCCTGTACTCCGGCAAGATTTCCAAGGCGGCCGTGTGGGCGAGCTTCATCGTGGGCGTGGGCCTCACCACGGGCAACATGATTGCAGGTTTCTTTGGGTGCGCGCTCATTGCCAGCCCCATCAACTGCGGCGCCATCGCGATGGTCGCGAGCCTCATTATCGTGCCGCTTGTGAGTCTCGTCACGCCGAGCGTGCCCTTCGACGTGAAGCCTCCCACGCGCATGGGCGCCATCGACCGCGAAATTGCCGAGGAGTTCGCCGAAGCCGAGAAGTAAACGCCTCAGGGGATGTACGAGGCATGTTCAAGCGCGTCGTCAGCAGCCTTGTCTGCGGCGTCGCGCTCTTTCTTTGCCGAGGGGTGAGCCTGCTCGGCCCAGGCGAGCGCGACGCAGGCAACCTGGAACATGATGACGGCGGCAGCGGAGTCAACGTTTGGGGAGAACATGCCCAGAAGCGCCTGGAAGAACGTGGAACAGGCGATGACCCCGCTGGTAAAGATGAACTTGCGATACTTGCCGCTGCTCAACCCGTGCATGCCGCATGCAGCCTTGATGCAGCCCAGCACGCCCTGCACGAGAAACATGATGCCGCCCGATGCCATGACGAAGGCACGGCTTAGCTCGTCCGCCCCGTCTGCCTGGGCCATGAGGATGGCGGTCGTGCCCGAGATGGTGGACACAAAAGCGGGAAGCCCCAGAAGGCAGAGCAGAGCGGCTAAAAGCAGTTGGAGGATGCTGGCGATAAGCGTGAGCACCACGCAGATCTTCAGAAGCGTTCGTTTCATAAGAAGTGGGCCTTCCTATTCGAACCCGAGCGTTGCTGCATCGCCGCTTGTGGCGCACCAGGCGAGGTAGGTGGGGATATAGTGGCTGGTGAGGACCTGGGCGGCATTGATGTCGTACATGAACATGTGCATGATGGCTGCCATCGAGTCGAGCGAGCCCAGTCCTTGGCTTGAGGGGAGCGTCTCGGCGAGCTCGGCGATGGCTGCATCGACGAGCTCGGCATCATGGGGGTCACTGGGGCTGTCGAGGCCAAATGCCGTTTTATAGAAGGCGCGCATTGCTTCATCGGCCTGATCGAACCCGTCGTCGCCGATACGGGGAAACGTTGCCGTGCGGCCGTACTGTGTGTATCCCCAGGCGTGCAGCGGGAGCTGCGGCACGATGTCGGATGCAACGAGCAGGTTGAAGATGTTGCCATACTGCGGCTCTGCGGCGTCTGTGGCAAGCGTGTCGGTGGGGCAGGCGAGCGTGTAGGCAAAGACGTCGTGCGTATCGATGCCCATGTCGGAGAGCTGGCCGTCATCAAGCCGCGCCGCGAGAAGGTTCGAGACGGCTGCGCCGCGGCTGTGCCCGCACACGAGCAGGCAGATGTCTTCGCCTGCGTGCGCCTTCAAGACCAACTGCAGGTCGTTCATCACCACGACGCTCGCCGCGGCGAAACCAACGTGGTCGTTCTCGTAGCCCTGGGGCGGGTTGCCTGCGATGTTGAAGTCGCTCAGCCATTCCGAGCCGTACGAGCCGCGCACGGCCACTGTGACGAGGGTCTTTTGCTCGCCCGTCGGTGATGCGATCTTCTTGGTGGCGATGGTGTAGGCGACGGTGTCGGTCGCGCCGCTGGAGAAGGTGGCCACGTTGTCGGTCACCGTCGAGCGGTGCTCGTATGAGGTGGTGCACACATCGTCAAAGCCCAGCTGGCTCAGGAAGTCGGTCAACTCGGTGCTTTCACAAGGCACGCTCGAGTATGCCGTTGACTCGGAGTTTGCAAATGCCGCGAGCACGCCCGAGGCAAACGCCAGGTCTGGATTGTACACGGTTGGATCCCCGAAGAACCAGGCGTCGTCCCAGACGACGTCCACGCCGTCGCCCGAGCCATCCTGTGCGCACCCGATGGCATTGATGCGCGTATGGGCCTCGATTGCGCCCGAGGACCTCGGCGCGTCCTGTGAGTAGGCGATGACCTCGGTGTCGCTTGTTTGCTCGACGGGGGAGAGGTACATGTAGGCGACCTTCATGGCAAGCCAAGTGACTCCAGTGATGATTGCCGATATGACGACCATGAGTGCGGCGACGCTGAGGTTGTGCAGCCAGGGACGCACAAGTCGCTGCTTTGTCTGGAAGACCCAGAACCGCTCGACGGGCCATGACGCGACGAGGACGGCGAGTCCGGCGATGGTGCGGGCGACGACGACGG
This sequence comes from uncultured Coriobacteriales bacterium, assembly GCA_902464015.1. Taxonomy (GTDB): domain Bacteria; phylum Actinomycetota; class Coriobacteriia; order Coriobacteriales; family UMGS124; genus UMGS124. The sequence goes on from CABQHM010000008.1 coordinate 7,479, forward strand.
GGGTTCTCGCGATATCCTGCAGTACCCAGGAGATGGCAAGAAATGCGACGATGACCAGCAAGGTCAATGCGAAAAAGCGGGCAAGGTCGCCTTCTTGCTTGAGGCCGTCGCGAAACACGGCATGGCGGCAGAGCAGGTAGTCCAAGGCGAAGCTGGCTGAGATGCAGACGATGCCCACGGCGAGGTTCGTCATGAAGCGGCCGTCGCTGAAGTATTCGCTGGCCAGATAGAAGAGGCATTTGTAGAGGGCCGCGCATATGAACGCAGTGAGCAGAAACATCACTATTTCAAAAAAGCGGTGTCTTGTCATTGCCACGTTGGGCCCAATCTGCCGGGTCGGGTAAGAAAAAAGGGCGCCCCGCGAAGGGACGCCCTCAAGATGACGCAAGCAAATGATACCAGCTGGAAGCGCGCGTTACTCCGCTGCCTTGTAAGCTTCCAGAGACTTCTTGCCCACGGTGCAGCGCAGCACGAACAGGACTGCGATGGTGAGCACGACGGCGATGGGCAGGCAGATGAACGCGCTGCGCACAAAGCCAGCGATGACGAACATCACAAAAGAGATGCCGGCCACGGTGAGCGCGTAGGGGAGCTGGGTGCTCACGTGCGTGATGTGGCTCACGTTGGCACCGGCGCTCGCCATGACCGTGGTGTCGGAGATGGGCGAGATGTGGTCGCCGCAGACGGCACCGGCCAGGCATGCGGAGATGCCGATATTCATGAGCACGGGATCGGAGGAAGCGAAGATGGCGGTGACGATGGGGATGAGGATGCCGAAGGTGCCCCAGCTCGTGCCGGTGGAGAAGGCCAGGAAGACGGCAACCAGGAAGATGATGGCAGGCAGCATGGAGAAGAGGCTCTCAGCGGCGCCACCCACAACGCCGGCCACAAACACGTCGGCACCCAGGGCGCCCGTCATGGACTTGAGGGTGAGTGCGAAGGTGAGGATGAGCAGGGCCGGCACCATGGCGATGAAGCCCTTGGTGATGCAGTCCATGGCCTCCTTGAACGTCACGACGCGGCGGGCGATGAGGTAGATGATGGAGAGGATGAGTGCGATGATGGTGCCCCAAGGCAGGCCAACGGAGGCGTCGGTGTCAGAGAACGCAAGGGACGGGTTCATGTAGCCTTCGGTGGTCGCGTCCCAGAAGCCACCGACGTAGAGCATGCCGGCGATGCAGCAAATGATGAGCATGATAATCGGCACAAGCATGTCCCACAGGTTGGCCTTGGGGTTGGAGACAACGTCCTCTTTGGAGAGTTTGCCCAGCTCGCCGTCACGGTAGGCAGCAAGCTCGGCCTTGGCCATGGGGCCGTAGTCAAAGCCCATGATGCACAGGCCGATGACGAATACGATAGTCATGAGCGAGTAGAAGTTAAACGGGATGGCCTCAATGAACAGCTGGATGCCCGAGATGCCGTTATTGAGGCCGGCGGCGGTGGAGCTCACGGCGGCCGCCCACGAGGAGATGGGGGCAATCATGCAGATGGGTGCGGCCGTGGCGTCGATGATGTAGGAAAGCTTGGCGCGCGATACACGGCAGGCGTCGGTCACGGGGCGCATCACGGAACCCACAGTGAGGCAGTTGAAGTAGTCATCGATGAAGATGAGCACGCCGAGAGCAAACGTGGCGAGCTGCGCGCCCATGCGGGACTTCACATGCTTGGCCGCCCAAGCAGCGAATGCCGCCGAGCCGCCAGCCTTGTTGACAAGGGCCACGACGATGCCGAGCATGATGAGGAAGATGAAGATACCCGCGTTGCTCGGGCTGCTTACCGCGTTGATAAAGCCGACAGTGGTCCCCTCGCCATCCACGCCGGGCACCGTGTTGGAGATGATGTTGTTTATCGTGTCGATGGGGTTGAAGCCTGCCACGAGCAGGGCACCCACGACAATGCCGATGAACAGCGAGCTATAGGTTTCCTTGGTGATGAGGGCCAACACGATAGCCACAATGGGCGGCACGAGTGACCAAAACGTTCCGACGAACTCCACGGTTTCCTCCAATCTGGCAGGCTCGACAGCAAGCGTCTCTTGGTCCTGTCAGGCAGAAGTATCCTCATGCGTCCGCCCGGCCTAGATAGCGCTCCGCCTTTCGGCGACAGTGCGGAGGATGTTCTCCCACGCCCCAGGGTGCATATGCGGAAACATATGGGCCCTTCGGCGGCTTCCCCTTTTGCCCAGGCGCACCTTTCCGGATACTGCATCTCTGCGTGCCTGGCGCTACTTATGGTTGCCGCGCCTCTATCGTGCCTTTGTATAAAGACGCCGCCATAGTAGAGCACCCTGTCGCTTATGTCTTACAGGAATATGAGTTTTTAAAAAACCTTGACGGCGAGTGCATAAATAATCGAAAAACGGTTGACGGCAAAGCGATGAGCGGCGCAGGGAATTAGTCGGGAGCAAGTTCGAGGTAACGATATGGAATCCGCTGGTGATTCCGCGCTAAAATAGCCCGAATAGATGAGTGCCGCCCGCCGCGCATCGCGGCGCCCCTGCGGCATCGCGCAAGAAAGGACCTGCCATGCAGACTCTTGCCCGCTTCATCGTGAAGTTCCGTGTGGCCATCCTTGCGGTGTTTGCTGTGATCACCGTGGCGAGTGCGTTCATGGTGCCCCGCGTTGTGGTCAACCACGACTTGACCACCTATCTGCCCGATTCTCTGCAGTCTAAACAAGGCCTGGCCGTGATGAACACCGAGTTCGGTGAGTCCACGACCTTTCGCGTGATGACGCAGGGCATGACCGATGACGAGCGTGTCTCCTTTGCCGAGGAGTTGTCGGGCGTCGAGGGCGTGGCCGACGTGACGTACAACGCAGGCGACGATGCGTGCAACAGTGGCGAGTATGCCCTCTACTCGGTGAGTGCCCAGGGTGGCACGTACTCGGAGAGTGCCAAACAGACGGACGCCCACCTCAAGGAGTTCCTGGAAGACAGTGGTGCCGTGTATCAGTTCGACAGCCCCGTCTCCAATGCCGATATGGGATATCTGACCCCCATCCTTGTCTGCGCGGTGCTTCTGGGCATCACGGTACTCTTTGTCATGTCGAGTTCTTGGATCGAGCCACTGCTCATCTTGGCGAACGTCATGCTGGCAGTTGTCATCAACATGGGCACGAACGCGTTTTTCCCCAGCGTGAGCGACGTCACGTATTCCATCGCCGCCGTGCTGCAAATGGCCCTCTCTATGGACTACGCTATCATGCTTATGAGCCGTTACCGCCAGGAGCGTCTCTCCACCGACGACTGCGAGCTTGCCATGCGCAACACGCTTGTGAAGGGCGCTCGTGCTATTGCCTCAAGTTCGCTTACCACCATTGTGGGCCTGCTCACGCTTGTCTTTATGAGCTTTACCATCGGCCGTGACCTGGGCATTGTCCTGGCGAAGGGTGTGTTCCTGAGTCTCGTGTGTGGTCTGTGCATCATGCCTGCCCTGGGCATTTGGGCCGACGGGCTTATCCGCAAGACTGCAAAGAAGGTTCCGCGGCCTGCCTGCAAGGCGCTGGCGACGTTCAGCGCACGTCATCGCGCCCCCGTGCTTGCGGCGTTCGTGATCCTCATTGTTGTGGCGTTTGGCGTGAAGGGTATGATGGTGGCTTCTTACCATGCCGACAGCCGCTACGAGGCACCTGTCGCCATCGAGGCCGTGTTCCCGCGCGACGAGCAGTTCGTCGTTGTATATAAGAACAAGGACGAGGCTTCGGTGACGCAGACGGCTGAGCGCATCGCCGGTATGGAGGGCGTCAGCTCCGTCACGTCGTACGCGCAGACTCTGGGCCGTGCCTACACAGCCGACGAGCTTATCGGCCTCCTTGCCGGTGAGGCGGGCGACAGTGCGGGGTCTTCCGAGGGCGTAGGCTTGGATGCCAGCACGGTAAACATGGTCTTCTATCTCTACCACACCGGCCGTGACGTGGACTCTATGAGCCCCGTGGCCCTGCTCAAGCTCTCGCGCAGTGCCGACTCCATGGTTGAGCCCGATTGGACGATGACGTTGCCCCAGCTCGTGGGCTATCTCAATGACACGCTGCTTGTGAGCAAGACCGTGGGCAGCAAGGTCGACGACGCGCAGCGTGAGAAGCTGGCCGAGTTCTCCGCCCAGCTCGACAAGGGAATGAGCCAGCTTGTGGGCGATGAGTACTCGCGCATGATCGTCACGACGCCCTACGAGAGCGAGGCTGACGAGGCCGACAACCTTCTCGATGCCGTCGAGGCTGAGGTTGCTGCGGCGACTGACGGTTACTATCTGGTGGGACAGTCCGCCATGGCTCGCGACATGTCGCGCAGCTTCCTCGATGAGTTCAACTTCATTAGCTGGATCACGGCGGGTGCCATCTACCTTATTGTGGCGCTGACGTTTCGCTCGGTGCTTTTGCCTTTGCCGCTCGTGTTGGTCATCCAGAGCGCATATGGCCTGGTTACCGGTCTGAACGGCCTTTTCGACAACGCGATTTACTACATGGCGATTATCGTGGTGCAGGCCATCCTCATGGGTGCCACCATCGACTACGCCATCCTGTTTACCAGCAATTACCGCGAGGCACGTCTTGCCAAGGTGGTCCCGGAGGCGCTGGCGCAGGCATACCGCACCTCCACGCCCACCATCCTCACCTCGGGTACCATCCTTGTTGTGGTGACGTTGGCGTTGGGACTGTTTGCCGGTGGCGCCGTGGCGCAGATTTGCCTCGTGCTCTCTGAGGGTAGCGCCATGGCGATGCTGCTTGTGCTGGTGCTACTGCCTGGTGTTTTGGCGGCGCTTGACCGCTTTACCGCTCCCAAGGGCAGCGTGCGGGAGGTTGGGGCTGGAGAGTAAAGTTAGTACCCCATGGCGTACAGCTCGTCGTCGGTAAGGCCGAAGTAGTGGCCCACCTCGTGGACTACCGTCTTGCGCACCTCTTCGGCAAGCTCCTCGGCGCTGTCGCAGCAGCGCTCGTGCGGCCCCTTGTACACAGTGATGACGTCGGGCAGGTCGAACGCGCCGTCTCCGTAGTCGATGCCGCGTTCGGTGATGGGTGTGCCATCGTACAGACCCAGTAGCTCACCGGATTCTTCCTCGCAGGTGCCGTACTCGGCCCCAATCTCGAGCTCTTCCTCGTCGGGCTCGTCGGCCACAGCAAAGGCTACGTTGTCAATCGCCGAGGCGAACTTGGCGGGCAACCCCTCCATGGCAGCCTCCACGAGTGCGTCGAACTCCTCGTCGCCTACCTTGTACATGGTGGGGCCTCCCTGTGGTCGCAAGCTGCTCTGTTAGTGCCCGACTGATTGGACGGGCCTCAGCATATGAGTATACCCGCCGGCCCCAACACATCTTGCATGTTGGGGCCGGCGGTTTCAGCCTGCTATTCTACCTCAATCTTGGAGAGGTCCTCGAAGGTGTAAATAGGCACAAGGCCTGCCTCTTCCACACCCGAGACGCGCTTGTTGGCCACAAGCAGGCGCCTGTTGGAGTACATGGGGTAGAAGCAGGCGAGTTCCTGTACCTTGCGCTGGGTCTCGTCGTAGATCTCGTGGCGCTTTGCCTCGTCGGTCTCGGTGCGTCCCTGGTCAAAGAGTTCGTCGAGCTCGGGCGACTCGTAATACATGAAGTTCTTCGTGGAGCGCGACAACGAGACGAACAGGTCGGAGAACGTGTCTGGATCGATGCCGCGGATGTAACCCGTGTAGTACATGTCGTAAGGGTTGTTCTCGGGGTCCATGATTGCCTGCCACAGGGCGTTGGCCTCCACGCCCACGAGCTCGACGGTGATGCCTGCCTCGGCGGCTTGCTCCTGCATGAGCACGGCCGCTACCTGCTGCAACGAGTCGTCGGAGGCATACGCGATGGTGAAGGTGGGCGAGGGCTGGCCGGCCTCTTCGAGCAGCGCGCGGGCTTTGTCGAGGTCGCGCTCGTACTTCTCGACGTCCTCGGTGGCCCAGGGGCTCGTGGGCGGCAGGTACGTCCAGGCATCTGCATAGTATTCGGTGCTCAGCATGGAGGCTATGGCGATTTCCTCCTTGTTGAGGGCAAAGAGGAAGGCCTGGCGCACGCGCTGGTCGGGCACGCGCAGAGCGTTGATCATCATGTAAGCGATGCGGCCCTCGTCAAAGGCGTACAGTGCCAGGTTGTTCGCGTCGAGGTTGATCTGCTCGACTGTGGCGGGTGTGGCGACCCAAGCGTCGACGTCGCCGGTTTGAATGGCTTGCATGGCGGTGTTCTCGTTGGCCACGAAGCGATATACGACCGAATCGACCTTGGGGGCTCCCAAGAAATAGTCGGGGCGGGCCGCGAGCTGGACGTAGGAACCTGCCTGGTAGTCGGCCAAGGTGAAGGGACCGGTGCCCACAGGCTGGGTGTTAAGCTCGCTCGAGCCAAAGTCGGTCACGCCGTCGTAGACGTGCTTTGCCATGACGAAGATGGCCGAGAGCATCTCCACGGCGTTTGCTTTGACGAAGGGGAAGGTGAAATCCACGGTGAGGTCGTCGACGGCGGTGGCTTCAACCACGCCCTGCTCGCCGTAGTTGAGGTTGACGTAGGCCGAGGCGGAAGGTTCGTTGGCGATGGTGTTGAAGGTGAAGATGACGTCTTCGGCGGTGAAGGGCTCGCCGTCCGACCAGGTGACGCCTTCGCGCAGGTGCGCCGTCACCGTGAGGGCGTCGTCGGACACGTCGTAGGACTCGGCGAGGAAGTAGTTCACGCCGTCCTCGTTGTACATCCACAGGGGCGAGTAGAGGGCCTTTACGACCATGGAGCCCCAACGGTCGGTCGTGGTGACGACGTTGATCATGTTGCCCGGGTCGCCGCCGATGGCGAACGTGAACATCTTGCCCGCTGCATCTGCCTGGGCCTGGGGCAGTGAGACGCCCAAGCCCGCAAAGCCCAGTGCCAGCGTCGCGGCAGCACCGCTCACGAATGACCTTCTTGTGATGTCCATGTCCCTCTCCTGTCTGTGTTTGCGCATGGGCGCAGTGGTGAGATTGTTGGGGCGGATGATATACCTATCAAAACAGTAGGACAATGTAATGTCGATGAGTTGAAACATACGACCGCCAATGGTTGCCGCGGCCCCTTGCGCCTGGCGTTCTTGGGCAGAAGCCCGGGATGCGCCTGCTGAGGGCGCTCGATGTGGCACAATGCCCCAGAGAGCTGCATGGATATCGAGACAGAACGGACCGCTCACCATGACGAGAGACGTTGAAACCCCCACGTGCATCGAGGTGCGCGGGACCCGGGTGCACAACCTCAAAGACATCGACATCGACATTCCACTGGGCGAACTTGTGGGTGTAGCCGGCGTGTCGGGTTCGGGCAAGAGCTCGCTGGCGCTTGGCGTGCTCTATGCGGAAGGCAGCAGGCGCTATCTCGAGGCGCTCTCCACCTACACGCGCCGTCGCCTCACGCAGGCGGGTCGTGCCAGTGTCGACGAGGTGCTGCATGTGCCGGCAGCACTCGCGCTGCACCAACGTCCTGCCGTACCGGGTGTGCGCTCGACTTTCGGTACCATGACCGAGCTGCTCAACAGCCTGCGCCTTTTGTTTTCGCGTTGCGCCGAGCACGTATGCCCGCATTGCGGAACCCGCTGTGCGCCGACGCTCAATGTGGCGGCTGGCAAGTCCATCACCTGCCCCTCATGCGGGCGCGACTTCAACGCGCCCGGCGCAGAGGACCTCGCGTTCAACTCTGGCGGTGCCTGCCCCACCTGCGGTGGCACGGGCGTGGTGCGCGAGGTGGACCTTGCGAGCCTGGTGCCTGACGAGACGCTCTCCATCGACGAGGGTGCGGTCAAGCCCTGGGGCAGCCTCATGTGGGATCTCATGAAGCAGGTCGCGGGCGCCATGGGCGTGCGCACCAATGTGCCGTTCAACCAGCTCACGGCCGAGGAACGAGACATCGTCTTCAATGGTCCCGCCGTGAAGAAGCACATCCTGTACCACCCCAAGTCGGGCGACGATTTCGCTGAGCTCGACTTTACCTATTACAACGCTGTGTATACCGTGGAGAACGCCCTGGCCAAGGCCAAGGACGAAAAGGGTCTGGCGCGCGTTGCCAAGTTCCTGCACGAGGGAACATGCCGCGACTGCGCCGGCACGCGCCTGTCCGAGTGCGCCCGTGCCCCTCGCGTGTGCGGTCTGACGTTGCCCGAGGCATGTGCGCTTACGCTCGACGACGCTGTGGTATGGGTGCGCGACGTGCCTGAGCAGCTGCCCGAGGCGATGCAGCCCATGGCGCGCAACATCTGCGAGTCGTTCCTCGACGTGTCGAAGCGCCTCGTGGAGCTCGGCCTGGGATACCTGTCGCTTGACCGCGCGGGCGCCACGCTCTCTACCGGCGAGAGGCAGCGTGTGCAGCTGGCCCGTGCCGTGCGCAACCGCACGACGGGCGTGCTCTACGTGCTCGACGAGCCTTCCATCGGCCTGCACCCGGCGAATGTCGACGGTCTGCTCGGCGTGATGCGCGATCTGGTGGCCGACGGCAACTCCGTTGTGGTGGTTGACCATGACACGCGCGTGCTTGCCGCGTGCGACCACTTGGTTGAGATGGGCCCCGTGGCAGGCGCAGGCGGTGGCCATGTCATCGCCCAGGGCACGGTTGCCGAGGTCGCCGCCTGCGAGGGGAGCCGCATCGCACCCTTCCTGCATGAAGATATGCATATGTATGTGCGCAATCGCACCTCTGCCCTGGAGATGTTCGAGGCGGGCTGCATCCATCTGGAAACTGGCGCCCTGCACACCGTGCATCCCCTCAGCGTTGACATTCCTCGAGGTAGACTCGTTGCCGTGACCGGCGTGTCGGGCTCGGGCAAGACGACCCTCGTGCTTGAGACGCTCGTGCCCGCGCTCAAAGCCGCTGCGGCGGGGGAGCCGCTGCCTTCCCATGTGCGCGCAATCGACGCCGAGGGCATCATGCGAGCTGAACTTATCGACGCCACGCCCATCGGTGCCAACGTGCGCTCCACGGTGGCAACCTATGCCGACGTGCACGACGAGCTGCGCCGCGCCTTTGCGCGCACCGACGAGGCGAAGGTTGCCGGGCTCAAGGCGGGAGATTTCTCGTACAACACGGGATCGCTGCGCTGCCCCACTTGCGACGGCACAGGTTCCATCTCGCTCGACGTGCAGTTCCTGCCTGACGTGGACATCGAGTGCCCCGATTGCCGCGGTTCGCGCTATGCCGAGGCGGCCTGGCATATTCACCGAGGCTGCGACGGTGGGGCGCTCTTCACGTTGCCCCAGCTCATGGAGTTGAGCGTGGATGAGGCACTCGATGCGTGCCTGGGAATCAAGAAGGTCTCAGCTCGTCTGCAGACCTTGCATGACCTGGGCTTGGGCTATCTCACGCTCGGCGAGCCCACGCCTGCTCTGTCGGGCGGCGAGGCCCAGCGTCTCAAGCTTGCCAGCGAGATGGGCCGCGTGCAGGGCGGTGCGGTCTTCGTGTTCGATGAGCCCACCATCGGCCTGCACCCGCTTGACGTGCAGGTGCTGCTTGGCGTGTTCGACCGTCTCGTGCAGGCCGGCGCCACCGTCGTCGTCATCGAGCACGACCTCGACGTTATCCGCAACGCCGATCACATCGTCGACATGGGCCCGGGCGGTGGCGCGTCGGGTGGCCGCATCGTGTGCGCGGGAACTCCCGAGCAGGTGGCGGCCTGCCCCGAGAGCGTCACGGGAAGGTATATATAAGATGGGGTGCACAGACAAGGGCAAGCGCACCGATCCGATCATGACGAACAGCGCTGCGCTGCGCGTGCTGTATGACCTGGCCGGTGGTCGCATGAAGACATGGGGGGCGCTCGGCCGCGAGCTTGGGGCCATGCTGGGGGAGGAGGCGGCCGCGGGGCAGACGAGTGCCGTGGCGAGCAGCCTGCCGCCCGTCAACGTCGACGACATCTACAAGCGCAACCGACCCTGGCCGAGCGGCTTCGGCCCCAAGGAATACTGCCGGGCGTTTCGCAAGTACGCCGACGAGGGCCATGCATCCCATTACGGGGCGCTGCTCAAGGTGCAGCAGTCCCTTGAGGCCAGCAATGCCTACACACCGCAGGTCAAGGCCCTTATGGAGAACATCCGTCCCGATGCCGACGACCGCGAGGTAGCCGAGGGCCTCGAGCGCGTGATGGAGGCGATCGTCGAGACGGCGCGTCCGTACAACAAGGTGGGCTCGCCTGCCGGCCCGGTGCCGCGTGAGGACGAGCGGAGCGGGGAGGCTAGCGAGACTTGCTCGGCGGAGCGCCAGATTGCTTGCGACCTCGCGGCTGCAACCACGCGTGGAGTCGATTGCGGGCTTAGCATGGACGGGCCCGCAATGGTTGCAGCGGGGCGCACAACCGGCACGGTGGCGCCTGTTGCCCGCGCGATGGGGCATGAGCCTGGCGCTGCCCGCAATGCCGCGTTGCCTGCACAAACGTGCCCTTCTGCTGCCGGGGCCGGCTGTGATTCTCATGTGAGTATGGCCACTGCGTCATGCGAGGAGATTGGCCTTCCGCGTATCGTGCAGCTGCTTGAGTCCTGCGCCTTTGGCAAGACCGGCGTCAAGATTCTGATGTGCGTTGTTCCCGCGCGACTACTAGGCGCGCCTGCCTTGCATGCCGACCTGACCCAAGCCTGCGAGCAGGGTCTTTCTCCTCAAGCGCAGGCGGCGCTTGCCCAGGAGCTCTGCTGTGACTCGGGCCTTGCGTGCCGGTCGATGAGACGCAGCTGCGAGGCACTTGTGGCCGGTGGCGCAATAGACGCCGACAGGGTCTTTTCCTGTGCAACCTCGCTGTTCGCCGCTTCGTCTGGCCGCCCGGCAGGCGCCGAGCTTTCCCGCGCGCGGTCGTTCTACACGCGCTATGCCGACGGTGACGCGGCCCGGGCCCTGCTCTGCCTGATCTTGACGGGACTTGTTGGCATCCCAGGGTTCAATCGCATTATGATGTGCCCCGACGTTGGCCTTCTGTTGGCCCATTAACTTTGCGAGAGGAATTGCATCCATGGACGATTTCGCCGAACTGCTCAAATCCATGTCGGCTGCCCATGTCGACTCGAATACTGTTTGCGACGATGAGTGCGCTGCCGACCTGCCCAGGTTCATGTCGGTCAAGGAGGCCGAGTCGTGCGTCGACGGGCCCGAGGGACGAATGGGCGGAGGGGAGTACTTCCGCAAGGCTGCCCGCAGCGTGCTCGACCCGGGCAACGACGTCTTCGGCACTGCGACTGAGTTCTTCAACTACATGAACTCCTACCTGTGCGCCGGCGACTATTTCACCGCGCTCAAGCTGTCGCGCCGTGCCTTGGAGCTCTATCCCTACAACGTCGACCTCATCTCGGCTGCCCTTCAGGCCGCAAACGGCTGCGCACAGTTCGACACATGTGCTGAGCTGCTCGAACGTGCTCGCCGTATCCCTCAGGCCATTTGGAACTGGCGCCTTTTCATCTTCACCATCGAGTACTACCAGGCGTACCTGTACTCGTGCGATCCTGCTCTCATTGAGGGCGTGCTTAACGACGCTCTTGCCGTGGCGCGTGACTATCAGCGCTGCCTGCCGCGCGATGAGCGTGGTTACGACAAGGAGGCCGAGCTGTTGCTCTACGCCAACCGCGTGGAAGAGGCGCAGGCAGTGCTTGAGCGTGCAATTTTCGGCAAGGTGACGTTGGCCGACGGCACGGCGGCGAGTCTCGTTGCCCCGCAGTGTTGCGTCACGATGCTCGACGACGTGCTGGGCGACAGCACGGATTACGAACTCATCGCTCGTGTGGCGCAGCGCGGCGTGCGCAACACTGCACAGGCTCAGCCCAGCGCCAACATCGGCTATTTCATGTACCGCGAGGCCTTGGCGCTTGACGCGCTCGTGTGCGACGCGGCCGACGAGCGCGACGGTTTCCGCAACGGGGAGCGCGTGCGCAACGCCCTCGTCGCCTATCGGTGTGCCTACGGAATACTTGAGGGGCGTTCGGCGTTCCGCACGACCATTGAGCGCCGCTACTCGGTGCTGTGCCACAAGGGCGGCGTGACCGACATGCCGCTGACAGAAGAGTAGGGTCAGTGCCGCCTAGTGGGGCTCATTCCATCTACCAGCGATTTTTATGGCAAGGACCTCCAACTCACAATTCGGTGAGGCGGAGGTCCTGCTTTCTTGCGGTGTGTGCTCATGGACGTTCCCGCGCTGATGGAGGCCTCAGGCCCATGCCATGTGTCGGCGACCCACCCTCACGGGTGGTTTTGAGCTGGCGAGAGATGCAGGCCCATACCATGTGCCTGCATCTCTCGTTCACGGGCGGTCGTTGAGGTGGAGGTGGCGCGAGAAGGTCTTCTCGTAGTCGGCACGCAGTGCCATGGCCTGTGCCGCAAGCTCCTCGGCCGCCTTGCTCACGGCACAGGTGGCGGTTGCCGACGCGGTCGCATCGAGACGGGCGGCGCGCAGGTAGGTGGCCGAGACGATGTCGAGGCACTGCTGCTCGACCAGGGCCAGCGTCTGCGCGTGCTCGCTTGCCGAGAGGGCCTTGTCCACCGATGAGCCCACCTTTGCGCGAATCTGCTCGCACAGATACAGGGCGTCCCTGCTCGTGCGGGCGTCGGCAAGCTTGAGCGCATAGGTGCCGAGCGCCTCGTCGGTGCAGGCACGGGCGTCGCTGAACATCTGCGCAGCCTCGTGGAGCGCCTCGGCGACGCGACCTTTGCGCTGTGATTCGATGCCTGCCAGGTATTGGCTCGTGGCCACGCCGTCGCGAACGGAGATGTTGCCCTCCTTGCGGCGGTCGAAGAAGCCCGCAATACGTGCCGCCAGCTTGCCGCGCGGCTTAACCTTCTGACGGTCCTTGATGGCTCTCGTTGCGCTAGTCATCCAAATCGACCTCCAATTCCTTCTCGCGCAGGCGCTTGAGGCGGGCCAGGCACTGCTCGCGCGACTCCTCAAGCTGGCGGATGCTTGCCTCGCACTCCACGGCCGCTTCCTCGTCGCCATAGATCTCCTTGGCCAATGCCTTGCGCAGGACCTCCTTGTCCATGCGGGCGGCGGCATCCAGGCGCGCCTTGTAGGCGCTGGCTTCGTTGTCGGTAAGGCGTCCGTTGTGGTTCTTGGCGTGGCCGCGCGCCTCCTCGAGCACCTTGGTGACGCCGTCAGTGAACGTGCACACGGTGTAGCGCTTTTTCATAGTTGACCTCCTCGTGTGGGTGCCTTACTGGCTGACGATTGCGACGACCCGGCGGTTCTGCTGCGCTGCATCCTTGTCCTGCGTGCCGTCGGCCAGGATGTCGGGCACATGTTTGACCAGGTCGTTTGACTGGTCTCCTAGGCCGATGACGGTGATGCGCTCGGCGCCGACGCCAGCGTCGGTGAGCATTTTTGCCACGGCCTGGGCGCGCTCGAGCCCCAACGGCACGCCGTGGTCCTCACGCCAGGGGCACCCGGCGGTGCTTCCCACGAGCGTGACTGTTGAGGTGGGATAGTTGGCCATCGTGGAAGCGAGCTCGGCCACAGCTTGGCGAGCGGCGTCGGGGTCTGCCAGCTCGGCCGTGTCAGGCACGAAGGGAACGGTCGTGTCGTCGAAATTGACGACGGCGACGGGCTCTGCCACGGGTTCCGGCTCCGGCTCGGGATCAGGTTCGGGTTCGGGGGTCTGCGGAATCTCGACGTCGACCGTGACTTGGGGCAGCTCCACTGTCGACACGGGGTACGCGCCTTCGGTTTCCTTGCCGGAGAGGGGCGCCGTCACGTACTGCACCTCGCCCACACCACAGGCGAGCAGAATCTGGCTCCAAAGGTCCTTGAGGTCGTTTGCCTGGGCGGTGTTGGGCGCGACCTGGTCGCCGGCTGTGACGCCTGCGCCGTAGATGACGACCTTCGAGACGCATGACATGTCGGGGAGCAGCGGCTTGAGCTGTTCGACCACGCGGGCATGAAGCTCCTCGCTCGTGATGTCGCTGCCCGCAGGGGCGCTTACCCACTCGGGATGTTCAGCGAGGTTCACCACGCCTGCGGTAGACAGAAGGCTTGAGAAGAGGTGCACGATGTGCGAGCCAGGTGCCTGGGCAAGCGATGCGGCGGCGGCGCTCAGCCCGCCCAAGACGTCGGTCTCGGCGCACTGTGCTTGAGCACCTGCGGCCTCATTGACGAACGCCTCGGCGATGGCCTGGGCTTGCGTGGCGCGCACCTGGGCTGCCGTTGAGGAGGCTGCGGCAGACTGCACGCCGCCCTCGAGCACGGTGCGCGGGTGGCCGTCGGCGATGAGGACGTCAACCCAGCCTCCGGTTGAGGCTGTCTCGGTGAGCACGTCACCCAGGAGCTCGTAGGGGTATACCTCCTGGTTAGACACGTTGCTGGCCACAATGGCGACCGAGGATGGCGCTGTGTCCTCACCAGAACATCCGCTGGCAAACAGGGCAAGAGCGGCGCACAGGGCGCACAGGGCGACCTTGATGGGTCCTGCGAGTAAGCGGTGAAAATCAAGATTCTTCATCATGACGGGCTCCTTTCTTGGGGTCGTTTACCAGCGGTTGGTGAGTGCGTCGATCTCGGCCTTCGCCTTGAGGAGCGCGGCGTCGATGATGGCCTCGCCGCTCTTGAGCCTCTCGCCGGCCTGGGTCGAGGCGAGCTTGGCGCGTGCTATCTGCAGGTCGTACTCGTAGGCCTGCTTCGCCTCCTTCTCGATGGCTGCGGAGCGGCGCATCTCACGGGACAGGATGTAGGAGAGAGCGATGGTGGACACCATGCATACGAGCGTGAGCAGGGCAAACAGCGCGGCCGTCTCCATCTGGCCGGTTGCTGAGCCTGCCATTGCCTCGGCGGCGACGCCTGTGCCTGCCGTATTGCCGCTGGCCGAGGCCGCGAGCTGGCCGTAGAGGCGGATGGCCGCCACGGTCAAGGCCAGTCCCGCGGGCAGGACGAGCATCGCCTTGCTGTTCTTGCGGCCCGCAATCATCGGGATGACGAGGATGAGTGCCGAGGCGATGGCGGCCACCACGAGGGCCTCAATGCCGGCGGTCATGCCCTGGGCGCGTTCGGCGGCGGTCGTGAGGCCGGCGCCTGTGAGGTTGCCGCCGAGCAGCAGCTCACAGGCGGTGTAGCTCAGCACGAAGTCGGCGGCCTCGGTGGCCACGAGGATGACGAGGCCGATCACCATCCAGGGGTGGTAGGCGTCGCGGTGGATGGTCTTCATGACCTTGCGGGGGATGTCGTTGCTCATATGCGCTCTCTTTTCGTATCGTGCGCCCCCAGGCGCGTTTGACAAGGCCACTATGGACCCGTGCGCGGCGCCCGACGAGACGCCGAAATGGTGCGTGTTCGGTGCGCCTTGCCTGGCTTATCCTGTGAAGCCCACGGTGCGCTGCCCGTCGGCGCCGCCCAGGTCGGGCTGCTTGTAGGCCGCGCGCAGGTCGCAGGCCTCGATGAGGGGGCGGTCGCAGCGTACGGCGCACTCCATGGTGGCGCGGTCGAAGAGGCGGCGGGCGGTGCGGGCGTTGGCGAAGTCGCGCTTGTTGCGCAGGCCCTCCAGGCAGCGCACGAGCTCGACATGGGCGTCGGGGTCCACGGCGAACCCGTGGTGGCGCGCGAAGAGGTCGAAGACCTGTGCCAGCTCGGCGGTCGTGTAGTCGTCGAACTCAACGCGCAGGCCAAAGCGGTCGCGAAGGCCGGAGTTGCGCTGGAAGAGCTGCTCGATGTCCTCGGGGTAGCCGGCGATGATGCACACGAGCTTGTCGCGCTCGGCCTCGAGCATCTCCACGAGCGTGTCGATGGCCTCCTGGCCGTAGTCGCCGCCCGACAGCAGCGAGTACGCCTCGTCGATGAAGAGGATCCCACCCACGGCGCGCTCCACCACGGCGCGTGTCCTGCCGGGCGTCTGGCCCAGGTAGGGGGCCACAAGGTCGGCGGCCGTCGCCTTCACGAAGGTGCCCGTGCCGTCGGTGACGCCGAGCGCGTCGAGGTGGGCGAGAAGGCGGTGGGCGAGCTCGGTCTTGCCGGTGCCAGGGGCGCCCGTGAACGCCATGTGCAGGCATTCCACCGAGTCACGGCCGTGCTTTGCCACCAGGGCGCTCACCTTGCGGAGCATGTCGCGCTGCGTGTTGAGGCCGATGAGCCCCTTGAATGCGTCGTCGGGGTTGGCGGAGGGCTTGGGGCGCGGCTTGAGGTCGGAGGGCTTGGTGACGCCCGTGTCGCGGTTGTCGTTCGAGAGCTTCACCATGGCCTTGAGGGCAAAGGTTCCTGCGGTCTTAGGGTCGAGCCTCTTGTATGAGTCGAGCTTGTAGGGGCACATCGCCTCGATGAGGCCGCGCGGGTCAGCCGAGTCGTCGAGGTACTCGCGCAGGCGTCCCGAGCGGGCGAAGAAGGGCACGTGCATCTTTCCTTCTTTGCCCGCCACGGCCGAGAGGCACTCGATGCGCACGTCGTTTGCGGCAATCAGGTCGACGGATTTGGCGACGCGTTCCCAGTCGGGCTCGGTGCCCACGTCGAACATGCCGGCGAAATACTGTGCAGCACGCGTCGCCATGGTCGCTAGTCCTCCTTCTTGGAATACACGTTTGCGACGTAGTCGATGACGAGGGGATAGAAGTGCTCGTCAAACCAGGCGAGCTCGGGCATCAGGGTGCGCTCGATGGTCTGGGGGTCGTAGTCGTGGATGTCGCGGCGCAAGACGACCTCGCCGTCCTTGGGGTCGAAGGAGAGGTCGATCATCTCCTCGTCGTCGCACACGAACTGGAAGCGCTCGAATCCGCGGCGTGCCTCGCGGGGAATCTGCACGCTCGGGGTGAAGCGCAGGTAAGGGGTTTGAGAGCCCTTCTCGATGGTGACGCCGCAGCTCAGGTGCTGCAGGCGGAAGATGGCGTAGACGCTGTCGTCGTCCGCGGCACGCCAGGTCACTCCGGCGATCTCCTTGCCGACGAGGCCGGTCTCGTTCTTCTCAGCGTTGATAAGCATGGTGTTCCTCCTGTGGGGTGGGTTGTGTTTTATGTTGGTGGGCGAGGGCAGATGAAACCGTAACGGTTTCGTAGGGTGCGCTAGTCGTTGTTCATGAGACGGCGCAGCGTGGCGAGGAGGTCGTCGCTCGACTCGCTGTTCGAGTCGTCGTCCTCCTTGTCGGCGCGCAGGATGTCCCAGGGGTCGCGGCCCGCCGCAAGCTGGCAGGCGACGCTGGCGTAGGCGTGCACGGTGGAGAGGCCCTTGCCCAGGCAGTCGGCCAGGTCGCCGCCGTGGACGAGGTCGACGGGCTCCTCGGGGCGGAAGTGCAGCCAACCCTCGTCGTCCACCATGAGGCCGGCCACGATGAAGCTTGCGTTCAGGCGGCGGAAGAGCTTCCTCGTTACCTTCATGAGCTCGGGTGTGACGCGCTGGTTCATGACGATGTCGACGGCCGCCATGCCCGTGGCGGGGTCGACGACCGCAACCGCTTCGGCAAATCCGCAACCGTGGCGGTTGCCGCAGGCGCGGAAGGTGCCTTCCGGGCCCTCGCAGTAGGGGGTGCGCACAGCGTCGAGCTGGCGGCGCGCGCACTCGAGGGGGGTCTCGGCGCAGGTCTCTCCGTCACGGCCGTTCTCCACGTCGGAGAAGATGCGTCCAAGTTCGTCGAAGTAGCTCATGCGATGTCCTTTCTCGTTGGCGCGGTTTTCTTTGTCCCGCGCATTTGACGAGGTCAGTATCGCCCCCAGCCGCCTTGCCGACGAGTTGCCAAAAAGGTGCGACTTTGGTGCATCCAGGGTGCAAAGGGGTGCACGAGAGACGCGAGGGGTGCACGGGATGAGGGTTTCACGTTTCGATTGCGGACAAACCGTTTACGTTTCTTGCACTTTCTTTTGGTGCCTGTGGCAGCCAAGACTTGTTACCATGCTGCCAACACGCGATGCGCTTGGCTGGTTTTCTGGCTTTGCTGGGCGCGCAAACTGAAGGAGCTGAGCCGCCGTGATTGATACCCGCTTCCTCGATGTTATCCCTGCAATTGGTGCCACTCTGTCTCGCCCTACGCGCCGCGCCGTGGTCGCGGGTGCGTGCGGGGCTGCGGCGCTGGCGGCTGCGTCTGGCGTGGCGCCGCTGGGGCAGGGCCAAGTGCTCGCTGATGAGAGCGCCCGCGCCGACCAGGTCGTCATCTACCACACGAACGACGTCCACGGCCACCTGCAGGGGGACGGTTCTTCAGCCGTTGGCATCGACTACGTGGCGGCCCTGCACGTCTCCACCCCCAACAGCCTGCTGGTTGATGCAGGCGATGCGACGCAGGGCATGCCGGTCGTGTCGCTCTCCAAGGGCGCCTCTGCCATCGAGCTCATGAACGCCGCAGGCTACGACGCTATGTGCCTGGGCAACCATGAGTTTGACTTCGGCCAGGAAGTGCTGCTCACAAATGCCGAGGCAGCTGAGTTCCCGATGCTGAGCGCCAATGTCGTGCGCAAGGACTCGGGCGAGGCCTTGCTGGCGGGCGTGGGCGTATGCGGTAACGGCGTCACTGCGGTGCTGGAGTGTGCGGGCCGCCACATCGGAGTCTTCGGCATCACCACCGCCTCCACCAGCCACAGCACATCGCCGGCAAACGTGGAGGGCCTTCAGTTTGAAGACGAGGTCGATACGGCCCGGCGTTGCATCGCCGAGCTTGCCGCGCAGGGGGTCGACGCCATCGTGGCCCTATGCCACCTGGGCGATGGCCCCGTGTCGTGCCGTGCCGTCGACCTGGCCGCCGAGCTTGAGCCCGAAGAAGCCGCCAAGCTCAGCGTCATCGTGGACGGCCACAGCCACACGGTTGAGAACATCGAGGTCAACGGCGTTCTTGTTGTGCAGACGGGCTGCAATTTGGCAAACATTGGCAGGCTGACGCTGGCATTTGACGCTGACGGCTCGGTTTCTGCCATCGAGGAGCTGCTCGACCCCGAGGCCGCGGCGCAGGCCGTTGAACCCGCCTCTGAGGTGACCGAGGTTCTTGCCGAGGTCAGCGCCGAGCAAGACGCGCTCATGGCGCAAGTGCTCTTCGATACGCCTACCACGCTTTGGGCCGGATGGCTCTCCGAGAGTGCCATCTCCGCTCCCACGCGTGCGGTGGAGACGAACCTGGGCGACGTTGTGTGCGATGCGTTTCGCGCGGCGGCAGGTGCCTACCTCGAAGGTGAGGGGCTGGAGAGCATGCCGGTTGTCGCTGTGGAGAACGGCGGCGGCATCCGTGAGGCGTTTGCCCGCGGTATGGTCTCGATGGGAAATCTCGTGGCGGCGTTTCCCTTCTCCAACACCGTCGTGCTGAAAAAGGTCACGCCTCGCGTGCTGCACGATTTGTTTGAGGGGTCGTTTTCCGGCATGGCCGGGCAGGATCCCCAGACGGGCATGCTGCTCCAGGAGGCTGTCTCAGGCGGTTTTCTGCAGATGGCAGGCTGCGACGTCGTGTGTGACCCCAACGCCGAAGCGGGCGCCCGCGTGCAGGCGATCACGCTCGAAGGCGCGGCCGAGCCGCTCGACCTCGCCGACGACGAGACGCCCCTGCTTCTCGTTTCCAACAGCTACGTGATGGCGGGCGGCGACTCCTATGCCGCCGTGGCTGGCATCGACCCCATGGCCGATCTGGGCGGTGAGCTCGAGATACTCCAAAACTATCTGGTAGAGCTTACCGGTGATGACAACGACGCCGAGTCTCCCTCGCTTCCCCTGTATGCCGGCACGTTGGAGCGCTTGCAGCTGCGCGGCGGCTACGAGCCTGCCGGCTGGGTGGCGGTCGTCCGCCTGGTCGACGGAAGTGGCGTTGCGCTCCCTGGGTGTGCCGCGACGCTCGAGGTGGACGCCAGCGAGCGCGTTGATGTGCAGGCTGATGAGAACGGCCTGGTCTACCTGGATGTTTCCGATGGCCCGCACGCCGTTTGCCTGGTTGCGGCCGATGGAAGCGACGTTGTGGGGCCCGAGCATTACGTGAACAACTACCTGGGCTACGGCCTTGTTGAGGATGATTTACGCTCGTATCCCGAGATTGCGGTTGAGGGATAGGGGCTGGAAGGGACATGGGTTTGTCGAAGAAGAGCATCGGGTTTGCCCTGGGGGCCCTTGGCGCCGCGGGGGTTTCGGCGCTGCTGGCATATGGCGTGCACAAGGCTGACCCGCGCTTTTACCGTACCAAGTTTGGGCCGGCCGTTGTGTGCACCACGACCGACGCCGACGGGCGAGCGGTGCGCCTCTTGCTTGTGGGGCGCAGCGTGCAGTCTGCGACGTACGTGGACGAAGAATACCGAGCCGAGCCGGTCTTCGACTACTACCTGGCCTTCGACCTCATGTTTGATGCCAAGCCCGACATCGAGCGCGTCCTCATGGTGGGCGGCGGCGGGTACGCCTATCCCAAGCACATCATCGCCACGCGGCCCGAGGTGCACATGGACGTGGTCGAGATCGACCCGGCCATCACGCGCATTGCGCTCAAGGACTTCTACCTTGCGGAGTATCTCTCCGACTTCCCCTTTGGTGGGACCTACGACCTGGGCAGGGTGTGTGCCGACGGGTGCGACTACCTGGCCGATTTGTCCCATGTGCTGCGAGAAGAGCTTGGGGGAGAGGGCCGCGGAATCGGTCGTGCCGAGCGCGTGATTGGGGATGCCGCGTGCAGGACTGCTGACAACCGTGGGCCCAGTGGCATCGCGAATGAGGTTGATGGGGCCGAGTGCGAGGTCGGCGATGCTGCGTGCCAGACCGACCATGCCGGGCACGTGACCGGCGATGTCGCGGACCAAACTGACCACGCCATGCCTGACACTGAGTTTGCCCGCCAGGCGCGCCGTCGCTACGGTGCGAGCTTCGGACGGCGCTATGACGCCATGGTTTTCGACGTATTTGCTGGTAAAAAGCCCGTTGCGTCCCTTGCGAGTCCAGCGACCATCCGCAACGCCCATGCCTGCCTGAACCCCGGCGGCGTCCTCATCGCCAACGTTGTTTCAACGCTCGAGGGCCCAAAATCGACGTTTCTGCACCAGTACGTCGAGGCCCTCGAGGGCGAGTTCGCCTACGTCCACGTTATCCCCCTCTCACCCGACAGCACCGACGTTCCCGATAACGTCATTCTCCTCGCCACCGACGCCACCTGGGAGTTCGCGGGGATGTAGCCAAAAAAAGCCCGCGCTTTGGCGATGTGTGCCAAGACGCGGGCTTTTTCATGGGCGCAGCCGGAATGCTTAAAACTCCAGGTAACTTGTGATGACCTGCACGTAGGCCCGATTAACGCGCCCAATCGGTGCCTCACGTAGGAGCTTGTCGTACGATAGCTCGAATACTTGGTCTATACGCACGAACGACGGCTTTCTTAAACCGCATTCTTGCCAGTCGAGAATGGGCAGGCATTTACCCGAGCCGTCTGCCCTGAGGTCTTTCGAAGTCACTTTTGCCGCTATGACCAGGCAGTGCCCGTCTTGAACGTCAAGAACAATAACTGGCCTCACCTTGCCGATGCCGGGATGATCGGCAAATTCAACATAGGCGAGCCAGACATCCCCGATCGAAGGCTTATGCCAGGTCATCGTAGAGTCCGTCGTCTTCGGCGCAGTCCCAGTCTGCTGGTAGGGTAGTCGTACGGGTTCTGACATCCATGGATATGACGTCCTGCTTTGACCAGTCTATATTTGGAATGTGGTCCTCAGATATTGGTGCAATAACAACCCATGGTTTCGAGTTTCGAAAGACTGTGACTGGTTGTCTTGTGGAAGAAACGGTTGCGGCAATCTTAGAGAAGTTGGCGCGGGTCTCTGCAACTGTTGCTGTGAGTTCGGGCATTGTTCCTCCTTTGCAACTAACTGAAGTAGAATTATAGCGCTCATTATGTACATGATACTAGACATCGTTACAAATTGAAACCATGCATGCGTCGTAACGGGCATGCTGCTAAAATAGGCACACGATCCGTTTTTGGATGAAAGGCGGTTTGCGATGGTCGAGAAGACGGGCACTGTGCAGGTCCCTGCGAACGCTCCAGTGCAGGGCGGTGCGGAAGCGACGGCGACGAAGGCCCCCTTCACTCCGAAGGTTGACCTTCCCAAGGAGAAAAAGCCGCGCACGCCGATTCCCATCAAGTTCAACTCACCGGTGATTCTTGGATTTGCGGCCCTGTCGCTCGTGGCATTGTTGCTGGGGCTCATTACCGGAGGGGCGACCAACACGCTGCTTTTCAGCACGTACCGCACCTCGGCGCTCGACCCGCTTGGCTTCGTGCGCATGTTCACATACGTGCTGGGTCACGCCGACTTCCAGCATTGGATCACCAACATTACGCTGCTCCTCATCGTAGGCCCCCTGATTGAGGAGAAGTACGGCAGCATCAAGACCCTTCTGCTCATTCTCATCACCGCGTTTGTCACGGCGGTCTTCAACAACCTGCTCTTTAGCACGGGGCTGATGGGTGCGAGCGGCATCGTCTTCGCGATGATCCTGCTCTCCTCGTTTGCCAGCTACGAGAGGGGTTCCATCCCACTCACGCTTATCCTCGTTGCGGTGATTTTCATCGGCGGCCAGATTTTCGCAGCTCTACAGCCCGATGGCATCTCCCAGTTCGCTCACATCTTCGGCGGCATCGTGGGCTGCGCCGCCGGCTTCTTCATGAACCGCAAGGCTTCGAAGAAAGGCAAGAAGAAGTAAGGCTCAGCAAGCAAATAGGTCACGAAAAAGGGCTTCGGGAACAATCCCGAAGCCCTTTTTGCAGGCGGTGTTTTGCTGCCCTATAAGGTGAATCGCCTGTTGGACCGCCTCGTCGCCAGTTGTGCAAGCTGCTCTTGCACTAGTCCCAACAAAGATTGCATCAGCCCTAAATGAGTGCCTCGCCGCAGGTTGCTTACCTCTTACGCCAGCCCCAGCCAGGTCTGTACCACGGGAATCCAGCCGCCGATGAGGATGACGACGATGAGCACGGGCAGCACGTAGGTGAGGTAGCCGCGTGCCCAGCGCGGGAACTTGAGGCCCTCGCCGGTGTTGGCCTCGGCCAGGAAGTTGTCGAAGCCCCAGCCGCGCTTATGCGTGCAGAAAAGCAGCAGCAACAGGCCGCCAAGGGGCAGCAGGTTGTTGGACATGATGAAGTCTTCAACGCCCTGGATGTCGCCGATGCCGGGCACAACGACGCCAGAAAGCACGTTGAAGCCCAGCAGGCACGGCAGGCTCAGGAGGAAGAGCAAAATGCCGTTGATGACGCAGGCCTTCTTGCGCGGCGTGCCCCACTGGTCCATCGAGAAGCTCATGATGTTCTCAAAGACGGCCACCACGGTGCTGAGCGCGGCAAAGCTCATGAACAGGAAGAAAAGCGTGCACCAGAGCTGGCCGAGAGGCATCTGCTCAAAAACGCTGGGAAGCGTGATGAACACGAGGCCAGGGCCGCTACCAGGTTCGACGCCAAAGGCGAAGCAGGCGGGGAAGATGATGAGGCCGGCCATGAGCGCGACGAGGGTGTCAACACCGGCAATGCGCACAGCCTCGCCGGGAAGCGAGCGGTCCTTGCCCAGGTAACTGCCGAAAATCAGCATGCCGCCCGCGCCGATGGACAACGTGAAGAACGCCTGGCCCATGGCGGCGTACACGGCGTCCACGGTGTTGCCCAGACCCTGGCCGAAGAGCTTGTCGAAGTCGGGCAGCAGGTAAAAGGCCAGGCCGTCCATGCCGCCGGGCAGGGTGACTGCGCGCACGCACAGCACGAGCATGATGACGAACAATGCGCTCATCATGACCTTCGTGATGCGCTCCACGCCCTTCTGCAAGCCTAGGCTGCAAATAAGCACGCCGAGTACTACGACGATGGCCATGTACACGAGCATCTCGCCGGGACTGGCGAGCAGCGCGTTGAAGATCTGGCTGCTCTGCTCTGCCGTGACGCCCGCGAGCTGCCCCGTTGCGCTCTTCACCATGAAGGCGAGCATCCAGCCTGCAACGGTAGTGTAGAACATCATGAGCAGATAGTTGCCGACCAGGCCGAGCCACTTGATGCGGTGCCATTTGGTACCCTCGGGCTCAAGCGTGTCGTAGCTGCGGGCAATGCTCTTCTGGCTCGCGCGGCCGGCGGCGAACTCCATTACCAGGATAGGCAGGCCAAAGATGAGAAGGAACACCAGGTACATGAGGACGAACGCACCGCCGCCGTACTCACCCGTGATATAGGGGAAACGCCAGACGTTGCCCAAGCCGATGGCGCAGCCTGCGCTCACCAGGATGAAGCCGAGCCGCGAGGCGAATTGTTCGCGCTCGGGGACGGAGGCGTGTTTTTCCATTCTTGGTCTCCTTTGCGTGCTTGGGCGCCCTTGGATTGAGCGCTTGCGCAAAAGCGCATACGGTCGTTTTCACACAACGGCATAGGATACCAGTCTTTTTTGCTGGAAGATGGCTGAAAACGCCCTAATTGGCTGCGTTTGCGTTCTGAATCACGCACTAGCCTCGCCGTCGCCAATAAATAACATACATTTGAAGAGTTGAAATGTATGTTAAAGTATCAAAATCCCAGTTGGCACAATTTCTACATCTCTGAAATGTATGTTGTTTGCTGTCACTTCGAATGAATGAGGCCTGCATGACTGATTCTTCTGCACATGCGTCGCTTGTTGTCCATAGTGTCGAGCCCATCTGGTCGCCCGATGCCCGCGTGCTTGTGCTCGGGACCATGCCGAGCCCAAAGTCTCGTGAGGTGGGCATTCCCTACGGTCACCCGCAGAATCGCTTCTGGCCGGTGCTCGCCGCTCTTTTTAACGATCAGGATCCCAAGACGCCCGGGGGAAGGCGCGCCTTAGCCCGCGCACATCATGTTGCCATTTTCGACGTGCTCAAGAGCTGCAATATTGAGGGCGCCTCGGATGCCTCCATTCGCGACGCGGTGCCTCAGGATATCCCTGCGTTTATCGCGGGCACGCAGATCGGCCACGTTGTGCTCACGGGCTCCACGGCCCTGCGATTTTACGAACGCTTTCTCGCCAAGAAAGTCGGCCTGCCGTACCGGGGCTTCCCCTCCACCAGCCCCGCCAACGCCCGCTGGAAACTACCCGATCTCATCGAGGCATACAGGCCGCTCAAGCAGTGGGCGGAAGGGGAATAGTCTGGCTTACCGGTGCTGGGGCGTATTCCTGGCGGCTCTTCTGCAGGGATTCCAAGCAAAAATAGTCCAACAAAGAGGGCTGGTTTCGAATGCGTCGAAGCCAGCCCTTTGATTGCGCTACAGACGTATTTACTGTTGAGCTACAGCTCGTGATAGTACGGCACGATGTCCTCGTAGGTGCCGTCGGGCAGGCGGAAGCCGCCGGGGATGACGCCCAGCTGAGTGAAGCCGAGCTTCTCGTAAAGGTGGCGGGCCACTGCGTTGGTGGCCACGACGGCGTTGAACTGCAGGATTCTAAAGCCGTGCGCTTTGCCTTGTGCGAGGCTGTCCCGCACAAGTGACTCTCCCACATGGTGCCCGCGCGCTTCGCGGCTCACGGCGTAGCTCGTGTTGCAGATGTGCCCGCAGCGGCCCACGTTGTTGGGGTGGAGGATGTACATGCCCACAACCTCGCCCGTCTGCGGGATGCAGGCAACGCCACAGTGCGTCTGCTGAGCGAAGAATCCTGCGGCATTTTCGGCGGTCAGGCATTCATCCTGCGGGAAGGCGATGCCGTCCTCGACAACTTGGTTCCAGATGTCGGCCATGGCAGGCACGTCGAAGGCAGTGTAGGGCCGCACGAGAAGTGGCTCGCTCAGGGCGGCGAGCTCATCGGTGCTCATGATGCGCGCGCCGACGGCTGCCATGTCTTCGAGGTTGGCGGTCTGTACTTCGGGTGATCTGCTCGACGTTGCGTCTGCGAGCGCGGCCACATCGAACCCGTGCGCCATGGCGTCGTAGCAGGTGGAGCGGATGCAGTTGGGCGTGGTGGTTCCCGCCAAGATGACGCAGGTCACGCCCAGGTTGCGCAACGTTTCCTCCAGGCCAGTGCGGTCGAAGACCGACCAACTCGGCTTTATGATGACGGTCTCGCCAGGCAGTGCCTCGAGGCCTGGGCAAGGCTCAAGCGTGTTGGGCCGTGCGTCGCTCAAGGGCTTTCCTGCGGCAAGCCATGCCTCGCGACGACCCGGTTCCACGTCGTGCCCGTCGAGCGCATAATGACGACGAACGTGAATCACGGGAATGCCCTGCCTGCGTGCAGCCTCAAGGACCTGAACGCATGCGGGCAGGGTCGCCTTGGCCCCTGCGATGCAAAGTCCGCCGTTAGGCTCAACGAAGCCGCTTTGCATGTCGATGAGCACAAGCGCGCTGGTCTTGGGCGTAAGCACAGGCGATGACATGGAACATCCTTTCATAGTGACGTATGCACTGCATGCTAGCAGCGTGTCGCGCCAGAAGTGTTTCCGGTGAGCGTCTTCACATTTGACACTTTCGACGCTTTGCCAGGACCCATTGCAATCCAGCGCATCGGCCGAGACTGTCCCCGCATCGCAGCTCGTCATGACCATGCTTACGGACTATGTCCACTGCACCCCGCCTCAGCCATGCCGGCTGCGTTGGCCTCACGCGGCCTGGCGCGACACGCTCAAGGCGTCACGCCCATTGCGCCACGCCTCAGCCATGCCAGCCGAGTCGCCCCTCATTAAGCCTGGCATGCCACGTTCAAAGTGGCATGCCCGTTGCGACTTACCTTGGGTACTCCACCGTAGCCCCGCGCGTCCCACCTACTTCGTCTTCATCTCGCCGATGCGGTTTTCCACGATCAGCGCCTCACCGTCGGCATTGCGAATCGTCTCCTCAACGGCGTGCAAGTCGCGGGGGTCGAGGATGAGCCTGATCATATTCGCAGGTAGACCAGCGCATTCAACAGGCATGACGACCATCGTGGTCTTGGGGCCGGTGTGGGCGAGGAGCGCCTCGCGAAGGGCGTCGACGCGCCTGGTGACCACGTCGAGCTGGACGCGGCGCTTTCCCAGTGAGAGCAGCTTGTCCAGCGTCAGGGTGTACACCATCACCAGGACGATGCCGTACATGACGCGGTTGAGGTCGGTGAAGGGAACTTGCACCAACAGAATAAGGAAGTCGAAGACGTACATGGTGCCCGAAATGGGCAGGCCAAAGCGCTTGTTGAGCACGAGGGGCGGGATGTCCATGCCGCCTGTGCTCGCGCCCAGTCGGATGACGAGGCCCAGACCGCAGCCGATGCACAGTCCGCCGAAGAGGGCGCACAGGAAGGGGTCGGTCGTGAGCACGGTGTCACCGAGCAGGCTCTGGACGCAGCCGAGCAGCGTTGGGTAGGCAATGGTGCTCGCAAGCGTGCTGAGGGCGAAGGTCTTTCCGAGCGCGACAAGGCCCACGACGAACATGACGAGGTTGAACGCTCCCACAAAAGGTGCCAAAGGGATGCCCGCTGCGTGTTGCACCGCCAGGCCGATGCCGGTCGTGCCTCCCGTGACCAGGCCTCCTGGCACCACGAATACGGCAACACCCAGGGCATACACCAAGTTGCCCAAGATAATCCACGCCAAGAGGGATACAACCTGCTTACAAGTCTTGGTTACGCGCTGTTCCTTCTCACCCACGTTGTCCTCCTTTATAAAAAAATCCACGCCTGCGAGATTTTCCCTAACAGACGTGGATCGAGGCGTGGGCCTAATACAGATGGTGCCTATAGCTTTGTCAGCACGGCGAAGTATAGCATGCTTCATGGCTATTCGACACCACAAACCGCTTGACGAAAGGTGACTCCAGGGTGTAAAGAGCATCATCCGATTTTTCTGGCGGTAAAGAGGTGTGCGGTGGAAAAGCAGACCCACGGTGGATTGAATCAATCGAAGGGCGAAGGTTTACGTATAAGACCTGGGGAGTCAGCCTCTGTTCGACCAACAAGTGGCATCTTCCCGAAGCCTGTGCCGGCCTCTAGCCTCGACTTTCTGGATGAAATCAATCAAGAGCTTGTATCCCAAGGATTTGTACAACTTATCCAGGCGGAACAAGTCATGCTTGCATCCAGCCGTCTGGACGCCCTCGAAGAGACGCAGCGCGTCGAGTTTGGAGACGGGCCCGCCTTGATGTTCACAGGGGCCTCGCCTCATCGACCCTTATCTCGCGCGAGAATCTTACAGATACCATCGCAGCGCTTGAAACAGCATTTTACCAGGTAAAGGATGACACGCTTGACGCATGTCCCGATATAGAGGCTGTTGAGGAGCTTGTTGCGGCCCTTGATGAGTGCGATGGCGATGTTGAGCGCGCGTGTTCTACGGCGACCGAGCACCTGCGTCGCCGATGGTTTGTGGGAGAGAGCCCCTGGGGTGACGACGACACTGCCTGTGCTACATGCGAGGCTGCATTTGGCCCTTCGTTGCCGGCCTGGGAAGTTGTCGAGTGTCTCGCCTCTGCTGAATATGTTCTCGACGATGATTGCGGTCTTGCTTCGCAGTTTGACCGAGGTGTTGAGCGCATCAAGCATAAGGCCGAGCAAACTCGCACGCTTTGGAGCCAAGTGCGTGCTTCGGTTCCGCGGCCGACATCACAATCAATGCTCGATACGTTTAAAAGCATAGGCCGGTTATTCGATCTCTACGATCCGGTTCTGTCAGCCCATGTAGTGCCTTGCGACATCGACTACCAGCTTGACCTGTCGGTCCCTGACAGCTTTTTGGGTATCGATTATGTGCACGAATACCTGCGACGCTTGTCTATTGAAAACTCGCTGTTGGTTTGCTGTGAGCCAGGGGTTCTCGCCTCCCTGCTCGATTCTTGGATGCCTGACTGGCGCGCTTTGGTCGCCAATTTTTATGAGCCTGTTGCCAGCGCTTTGTTGCAATCGGTGCTCATGGCAAACGCTGCCGGGGTTGTTTGTCCAGATAGTTCCTCGCGGCAAGAAGGTATCGACTTGGCTGCCAGCGTCTCGAATGCCTGTCCCAATGCCCGTTTCAGCCGTGCTTCCATCCTCCAGGTGGCATCCGATGCCGCAGATAATCTCGCGCTCGACGTCGATGCAAGGTCCTATCTGTTTGACTTTGCAAGAGAAAACGGGATTTACCTGGCACGATAGGTACAATCGGGCAAGGAGGCAGTTCGGTTCTTGCTGATTTTATTGGGCTGTTGCGAGTGCCTCCAGCTTTTCTAGCAGCTGGCCTTTTGAGCGCACGCCTGTTTTCGAATATATGTGTTCGCAGTGAGCCTTTACGGTTCCGCGAGCAATTGAGAGTTCATCGCAGATATCACTTATCCCTTTTTCAGCTGCTAGCAGTGCGAGAACCTCGCTCTCACGAGTGGTCAGTCCGCAATGCTTCGTCAAGAGGGCGCATGCCTGGCGCACTCGTTCTTGAGCCTCGTGCTCTTGGCTGATTCGACCAGGCCCAAATACCCCAACTCCCCATTTGCTGCCAACGCCGCTGTCTTTGAAGAAAAGCAATGTTGCCACTGCGGTAAGGGCCACGAGTGTTATGACAAGCAGGGACGTCGAAAGCCCATGGGATGCAAGGAGTTCCCCCCGTCCTCCAATAGCAATTCCAGCCGACTGGAACACTGCGGCAGCCTCTTCGATTCCGAACAGAAACACTGCCGGAATCCTGTGGCGATGCGATATGTCGCACAGCAGAAGGAAGACGGCAAGTTCAAATAATGCGGCACCTAGAGATGTCGTGACGGCCACAAGATTCTCGTTGGTGCCTTCGCCTGTGAAGGGGAGGAGCAAAAGCACGCAGACCAAGACTATAAGTGGCGAGCTGAGAACGCGTTGCAGGTCAAAGGAGTCGGAGAACAATGCCAGGGGTATGAGCACCAGCAGTCCGGCCAAGGCGTTTGAGATGTTCTTGAATACAAGCGATGAGGCTTCAGCAGTACCCATGCAAATTCCTGACGCCAGGTAGTACATGGCTATCAAAACAAGCAATTGCCAGGGAAAGCGCAGCTTTGTATTCCGGGTAGCGACAGGCGATTGAGGCGCGACCGTTGTTGCACGCATAAAGCAAGCGGTGGAGAGCAACGGCAGGACGATCAAGGCGACATGGCGATACGGCACAATCATGCCATCGAGAAGTGCATTGATGAAAACGGCCAGGATGAACGATGTCGAAAGGCTCAATGCCGCCTTCGTTATATCCAGCCTACTGTAGAGCTCGCACCAGAGAAGGATGAACAGGGCTGAAGCGCAGGCCGCCACGGAACCCAGTAAGACGCCCGCCGCCGGGTTGAACGCACTGGAATTCAGCGCGGTGAGAATGAGAGCCCCTGCGGACGAAAGCACTGCAAGAACGGTTGCGCTTGCCAGTGGCCAATGCCGTTGTGAGACGGGGGAGATGCGTGTGGCAAGCAGTGCCAGGATGAGAAGTACGGCGGCCAGAACGATATCGTGGGCAAGGCCGTCGAGCCCGACAAGCAGATTCTCATGGGTAAGCAGCGATAACCACGAGCGGAAAAAGGCCAAACCCATGAATGAGACGGGTACGTTGAGAAACGCCAACAATCCGGAACGCATTGATTCTTTGGTTGGCAGAGTAGCCATCTTTTGCCATGCCTCCTGATGTGCTGGGACTCAAACGGAAAGATTATATCGTTTACCTGCGAGGTTTAGGAGGGGTTTATGAATATAGGACTCATTTTTGCTTGCGGCCAATGGTGGATAACGCCTCAGCAGACGTACTTTTCGACTTGTCAAAGCGTCTGAGGTCGTACGGGAGATAAAGATGTCGAACATCCCCAGGCGCGCAACTCAAAGCCCACCTCAATTGATGTGGGCGTGACAAGGAGGACCATCATGCTTATGAACAATGCTGCACCCATGACTCGTCGCAGTGCAATCGGCCTCTCGGCTGGCGTTGCCGCGCTTGCATGTGTTTCTTCTGCAAAGGCCGACGAGATGCAGCCTGCCGTTGAGAATACGCCGTCTTTCCTTGCTCAGCCCGAGCCTATCACGGATATTGCCAACACCGTCGATTACGACATCGTCGTGGTAGGTGCCGGTCAGGCCGGTATGGCTGCCGCCATGCATGCGGCAGAACTGGGAGCCAGGGTCGCCCTTCTTCAAAAGCTTTCGTTTGCCTCGACGCAGGGCTTTACCGCCGTCGGCCTGGACAGCGAGACCGATGATGCCACGCGTGAGGGTTTTGTGAGCTACCTCATGCTCCTCAACGACCTTCGTTCGAAGCGCGAGCTGCTTGAGGTTTGGGCCAAGCGCAGCGGTGAGGTCATCAAGTGGCATCGTGACTTTCTTACCAAGGCCGGCGCTGAGGTGCCTTCTGAGGAAGACAGCCTCTATACCCGCATGTGTAATGGCTACGAGGCCCATTTCCTGATGGCACGCCCTAAGGGCACCCATGCTGCCACTGCCCAGCTTCTTGCCGACTATGCCCAAGCCAATGGCGTGGACGTGTTCTATGAGACCCCTGGCGTTCAGCTTGTGTGCTCCGACGGTGCTGTCACCGGTGTTATCGCGGGTACCGAGGGCAACTACACCCAGTTCAACGCCAGTAAGGGTGTCATCCTGGCTACGGGCGACTATCAGTGCAACAAGGAGATGATCGCTTACTACTGCCCCGACGCCCTGTACTTCCCGCCGCTCATCTCTGAGCGCACTGGTGATGGCCATTGCATGGGCGTGTGGGCTGGCGGTCATATCGAGCCCCTTAACCACACCAAGATGATTCACGACGTCTGGATGCAGTTTGCCCCCTACATGATGGTGGACGAGTCGGGCAAGCGTTTTTGCGACGAGCACATCCCGTGGTTCCGCATCAACAACCTCATGCGCGACATGCTCAAGGCGCATCAGGATGACCCCGAGAATGCGCGTGTCTTCAGCATCTTTGACAGCGCTTATGTTGACCAGGCAACCGAGTGGGCCACCCACGATGAGAACATCGTGCCCAAGGAAGTTCCGACCGACCAGGAGACGCTCGGTGACTACGCGCTGGTAAACAAAGCAGACACCCTTGAGGGGCTGGCCGAGCTCATCAACATTGACCCCGAGGTCTTGGTCTCCAGCGTGGAGCGTTACAACGAGCTGGTAGACAAGGGTGCTGACGATGATTTTGGCAAGGACGCTCGTTATCTTGCCAAGATTGAGGCCGGTCCCTTCTATGCGGTGCAGCGCGACTTTAATTGGGGCCTGTCCGCCACGCTGGGTGGACTCGTCATCGACGAAAAGCAGCATGTGCTTGACGACAACGATGAGCCTATCCCCGGTTTGTTTGCGTCGGGCAACTGCTCTGGTCCGTTCTTTGGCGCGGTGGATTACCCCATGACCTTTGGTGGACTTTCCATCGGCCGTTGCATTACCGGCGGCTATATTGCCGCTGAGGTTGCGATGGAAGTTTAAACAGCGTTTAGGAATCAGGTAAAAAGAGGGCCGCTCGCGCGCATGCGAGCGGCCCTCGGTTTTAATCGGTGCTGCTAGCTCTAGATCTTCTCGACCTGGCACAGGGCTGCGCGGAAGGGCGGGAAGCCGGTAATGGGGCAGAAGTCGCGCGAGATGAGCAGGTTGACGTCTGCCTTGGCCCAGCCGTGGAAGATGTCCACGACGCCGGGGAGCACCATGTTGGTCACTTCGACCTTCATGAAGATCTCGCCCAGGTGGTTGAACACGCGCACGTCATCACCGTCGACCAGGCCGCGCTCAGCCGCGTCCTTGGGGTGCAGGCGCACGACGGGATCGGGCATGAACTGGTTGAGCCACGGAAGTCCGCGCAGCTTGGAGTGCGTGTAGTAGGGCACGCGGCCGCCGGAGTTGAGCACGAGCGGGTAGTCCTTGGCATACTCGGGGGTGCTCAGGGGGCTGTACACGGGCTCCTCGTACACGGGCAGGCCCTCATAGCCGTACTTCTCGTACACACCGCTGACCAGCTCGACCTTGCCGGAGAGCGTGTTGAAGCCAGGCTTGCCGTCCTTGCGGATACCGCCGGTCTCGTAGCGCTTCGGCTCGGGCGCGGGGCCCTCGATGGTGATGCCCTCGGGATGGGCGCGCAGGTCGTCCAGGGTGATGCCGGCGTTGATGTCCACGAGCATGCTCTCAAGCGCCGCCTCGACCGAGCCGTGGAAGCACTCCTCCTCATAGCCCAGCTTGCAGCCGAGCTCGAGCAGGATCTGGAAGTCCTCGCGTGCCTCGCCGGCAGGCTTCACCACGGGCTCGCGCAGGAAGATCTTGCGGCCGAAGACCGCGAAGGGAGCCATGCGCTCGTAGGGCATTGCGGCCGGCAGCAGGATGTCCACGTAGTCGTGGGTCCAGGGGCGCATGTAGTAGTCGATGGCGACGGAGAACTCCATGTCGCCGATGGCCTTCTGGTACTCAGGCGTCTGGGGGAGCATCATGGCGTTGGCGCCCA
The DNA here is from genome assembly GCA_902464015.1 of uncultured Coriobacteriales bacterium. Taxonomy (GTDB): domain Bacteria; phylum Actinomycetota; class Coriobacteriia; order Coriobacteriales; family UMGS124; genus UMGS124. Next base: position 40,644 of record CABQHM010000008.1, read on the forward strand.
GCAGGACGGCCGCCTTGAGGTCGCCGTTGGCCACGAACTCGGGCAGGGCGTTCATCTGGATCATCTGGTTGTAGTGCGCCCACACGGGGTAGAGGTCCTTGTCCAGACGCTTCTCACCCAGGTTGTTTTCGGCGTAGATGCCCACGCCGTTGAAGTTGGGCGTGGAGGCGGCGTAGTCGAAGCCCAGGCCGCCGCCCAGCGACAGGCCGCCGGGGATGTCGAGCGAGCCCATGAGCGAGATGATCATGAAGACGGCGCGCAGGTAGTGACCCACGTTGGTCTGGTGGGCGCCGCCGGCGGAAGAGGAGACGAGGGTGCTGGGGGAGTTCTCCCAGATCATCTTGACGGCAGCCTCGAGCTTGTCGGCGGGAACGCCCGTGATGGCCTCGACGCGCTCGGGAGTGTAGTCGGCCACGTAGGCCTTGAGCTCCTCAAGACCCGTGGTCCAGTTCTCGGCGAAGTCGACGTCATACATGTTGTCGCGGAACATGATGTGCAGCCAGCCGGCGGCAAGGGCGCCGTCGGTGCCGGGGCGCAGCTGCAGGTGAATGTCGGCCAGGCCCGTGACCGTGGGGGTGATACGGGGGTCGACCACGACGAACTTGCAGCCGCGCTCCTTCTGCTTCATCATCGAGCTGAAGCGGTAGGGCTGCGACCAGGCGGGGTTCAGACTCCAGACCAGCGCGGAGTTGGACGCGTCGGAGGGGTCGGTGCCCATGGAGATGTTGCCGATGACGGCCTGGGAGGTGATCCAGGTGGCGCTTGCGCAGCAGGAGCTCTCCACGCCGTAGTTGGGCGAGCCGAAGAGCGTGGCCAGGCGCTGCATGGCGCCGCGGGGCTCCTTGGGGTCACCGCAGTAGAAGAAGACCTTCTCGGGGCCGTACTCCTCCTTCACGCGGTTCAGCTCGGAGGCGATGCGCTCGTAAGCCTCGTCCCAGGAGATGGGCGCCCACTCGGGGGTGCCGGTGCCCTTGGCGTTGGTGCGGATCATGGGCGTGGTGATGCGCTCGGGATCGTAGAGCTCCTGCATGGAGGAGAGGCCCTTGGCGCACAGGGGGCTGGCGGGGTAGCCCTCGCGCGACTCGATGTGCACGACCTTGCCGTCCTTCACGGTGCAGGCGATGCCGCACTTGGGAACATGGTTGCACATGTCGCAGTAGGTGTACTTGATTTCCTCGGGGGCATCTTCAGCAATGGCGCCCGCAGGGTGGGAGATGTCATAGGAACCCAGGGCAGCGGCGCCGGCAAGAGCGGCGGTACCCTTGATCATGGAGCGGCGCGTAATGTTCGTCTGCATGTCGAACACCTTTCTCGAGTGAAGTGGCGATGGCGCTAGGCGCTGACGATCTGGTCGATGGAGCCCTCGGGCATGCCGTCGACGGTGCGGTAGTACAGACCGCTCAGACCAATCTGCTCGCACTCGGGATGCGCGGCGAGGAACACGCTCACGTCGCTCTCTGGGTCGTCAAGGTCGCCGAAGTAGCGGGCCTTGCCGGGGCAGTTCACAACGCAGGCAGGCTTCTTGCCCTCGTCGACGCGATGGGCGCAGAAGGCGCACTTCTCAACGACGGCACCGCGCTGCTCGCCATATGCCTCGTAGGGGGCAGGCTCGTCGGCGTCAAACAGCCAGCCAGTGCCCGCGCTCACCTTGCGGGCGCCGTAGGGGCAGGCGCTCACGCATGCCTGGCAGGAGATGCACTTCTCGTAATCGACGGCGACGATGCCGTCCTCGCGCGTGTAGGTGGCGCCGGTGGGGCAAATCTCGACGCAGGGAGCGTTTTCGCAATGCATGCAGGCGTGCGGGACATAGCAACGGCCGCTCTGGCCGGGCTCGTCGCCCCACTCGCAGCAATCAAGCTCGTTCCAGGAAACGCCGGGCTTCTGGTTGTTCTCCATCTGGCAAGCAACGACGCAGGCGCCGCAACCAGCGCACCTTCTCAAGTCGATAGCCATGGCATAACGGGACATAGCCTCCCCTTTCGTTGTATGGAACAAGTCCCCCTTCCGGGTTCCCTCACCCGGTGACCGTTCCCTGAAATCAATAATAGGGGCTGAAAATGCCAAGTACAGAAGGCCCCAACACACTTGAAATGCTGTGCCGAACACTGGCAAAATGTGGTCTAGACCAGGTTTTCGGTATGGTGCAGGGGGTGCTATGGCCACAAAAGAGGATTACCGCGCAATTTTGCTGCCGGGGGAGTCGTTCGGCGTGTCCCAAATCGCGCGTTACAAGGATCGCGCCCACAAAAAGAAGCTGTTCAAGGGCGAGTGCATCACAACGGTCGCGCGCAGCATTGACGACCCGTACTACTATTACATCGACGAGGGCCAGATTCTCACGACGTTTACCGACGATTCGGGCGAAGGCACCGTTGTGGCGTGGCGCTGTGCCGGCAATGCGTTTTCGGGCGAATACAACGATTTTGCCTCGATAGGAAAATACAAGGCCCGCCATGTGGCGGCAAAAAACAGCGTCTTGTTCGTATTCTCGCAGCGACAGCTTTACGAGATTGCCAAGGAAGACCCCGAGGTCTTCTACGAGTACGTGCACAGCTGCCATATCCACTTTGCCCAGATGGCGCACCGCCTGTCGGGAACGGGCAACACCTCAACCGCCCGCCGCCTAGCCATGTGGCTGCAAAAACTCTGCTATACCAGCGACGTTGCCGATGACGGCAGTTGCTTTATCCCGTGCAAGATCACGATTAAGCAGATAGCCGACATGCTGCGCATCCACATCACCACCGCGACCAAGCTGCTTGCATCCTTTGAAGACGCCGGCATCATCAGCCGCACGAAGGAAGGCATCCTGATTCACGACGTGAACCGCCTCGACAGCGCGGGGATGGAATAGAGAAGCGTCTGAGTTGCTGGGAAATTGTTGGCAGTTTGGGCGAGGAAAACGACTACGGAGCGGTATACTGTGTTGCGATGGGCCCGGGATGACCGCTGATTCAAGTCACCGGGCCTGAATTTGTACCTGTGGGGAATTCGCGTGGCGGACGCCAACCAAGAACTTCGAGGGTAGCGAGAACGAGAAGGATATGGGAGGGCAGCCACTAGCGGGGCTTTGCTCTCCCAATAAAAAAACTGGAGCGAAACCGCTAAGCAGCTCCGCCCCTACAAACCCGAAGGTTTTACGTATGAGAGTATCATGACTGCACCGGTGCCCAGATGTCAACAAGCTTTAGAAGAAAATCAAAGAACGATGTAATTACGTTGTTCCCCTCAAAGAGCGGGCGACTCTTCTCCCATGAGCCTCTCAGCGCCTCTAGTGATCTAGCGTGCCTTGCCTTCGTTTCGGATCTTATGCAGACCAGCTGCGCCGCGTAGAGGGTTGAAGCAATCTGAACGGTTCTCAGGTTCGAGAGCCTTGCGCGTCTTGACTTGGTTCGCTTGAGACCATGCTTGTTAAGCGACGCGGTTATGAGGGCGTTGACGTCCGTACTTGCCTTCTGTTCCGTTCGCGACACGCCGTTGAGAATGCAGCTGTTGTGGGCGCAGGCGTTTCTGAGTCCCTGCGTGCTTCGAAGCACATAGTGCTCCTGTCGCATCTCTTCGTCGTCCCAACGGTTTGCGCAAAAGAGGTAGAGAGAATTGAGCGTGCCGAATTCTGCTGCCTCAAGGAGCACCCATATTGGGATGCCGGTGTTGTAGTAGTGTGCAACGAGATCGCCCGAGTACTCATCGTGCTTTTCGTCGCCGTTGCTTCTGCCTTTGAGGTTGCCACTGATGTAGCTGCGGCCCTTGTGATTCATCTGTGCCAAGAAGTCCTCGACAATTGCGTAGCCGTCTTCTCTGTGGGCCTCGCACTTGTTGAGCAATCTGACGCGAGTGAAGTGCTCCACGTCGATTGCGATGGGTAGCAGACATTCTCTGAGTTGCCTGTCCAGTGAGGAAAGGCTTCGCAAGTGCTCGAAGTCAAGTCCCAGGTACTTGCCTACGTGTGGGCCCTGGTCCTGTACTGGAAAGAGTTTACGGTAAGAGGATGTGCGTAATAGGTTATTGCCCGAACGGAGATAGTCGGTGGCTTCGGCCTCGGTGCAGAGGGCGAAGGTTACGCCTTTGGACTTGAGGTGGGCGATTTGCTCGGGTACTGTGAGCAGGGGCTTGTTGTGTGGCTGTTGCTGGGCCCCGTGAGCTTGGCCGCTGTCTTCGGACATTGGGGCCCTCCTGTCGAGCTCGGTTGGATCGTATTGTGCCGTGCATCGGGAATCCTGCGGTTTACATGGGGCCTGCGGGGGTCTTTCGAGTCGGCGTGTCAGTTCTCTCGCATGTAGATTCTTCTCGTAGAGATTGATGAGATGGGAACCATCATCGAACCGTTCATGAAGGGCCGAGTGAGTGGTCAGTAGTTCGACGGCGCACTGCTCTCACAAGATTCATCAGCATATGCGCTCGTTTCGAGCATATGCCCTCTCTTCGCAGGGAGATAAAGGTGCCGCCATCTTTCTACTTCCAGTCCTGGGAGGTGTTTGCCGCCTCGCGGAATTCGAGGTACCGCATGAAATCGTCGAGCATCTCGCGGCCGCTTCTGCTGAGCCTGCGCACGCGGTCATCGAGCGTGGGCGTGCGCTTGGCGTCGATATCGTCGCGGCCCACTACGAGGTCGATGCTGACGCCGAGCTCGTCGGCCATGGCCCAGGCGGCGGGAAGCGGTATGCCGGAGTTCGGGTCCTCCGGGGCCCGCTCGTAGCGAGAGTACGTGGAGTTGGGGATGTTGAGCGCGGCGGCGAACTCCTTGGCCGACGAGTAGCCGGCCTCGCGGCGCAGGCGCTGAAGCGTGCGCTTTCCATAGGCCTTTCCCGCATCGCGGCGTGATACGACAGTAGATGACATATGCTGTCACTTGTCCTTTCCTGAAAGCGGTTTCTGGGAAACGGACGCACCATGCCCGCAAGGGCGTCACCCTCTTCGGGCACCCTTGTTCATCGGGGCCTAAGACATCGAGCCCATCTCTTTCTCGGACTCGCGTACGGCTGCCATGTCGACCTTGGCGTACCTGATGGACATGCCCTTGAATTCGAAGTCGCCGTGGATGCGGTCGTATGCGGCCATGATCTTGCCCATCGAATCCCTCACCCCGAGCTCCTGGCGCTCGTCAGCGCGCCTCTCCAGATACTCTTTGAATCGCTCACGCAGCTCGGCCGTCGTGGCCGACAAGGCGACGCCGGGCTCGTTGCAGTCGAGCTCGGCCAAAAAGAGACTGTCGAGCCTTGCGCACAGCGCCTCGGTGCGACGGTGCTCGGCCTCTGCCTTTCGCTTGGCTGTATCGGCGTTCTTGGCGGCCAAAAAGTCCAGGTAGTCGTCGAGCGAGGATTGGAACTCGGGGGCGAGCGCGTCGTAGCGCAGTTGCACCTCGCCGCGCTCTTCGGCGGGCGCGGGCTCGTTGCGGTCGACTATGACGTCGATGGACACGCCGAACTCGTCGGCGAGGCGCCAGGCGGCGGTGAGGGGAATCTTTTCAGGGCTGGACTCGTAGCGGGCGTAGGTGGTGAACGGGATGCCCATCGCTTCGGCGAAGTCCCTGGCCGTCCTGTACCCGGCTCGCTTCCTCAGCTCCTGCAAGCCGCTTGCCATTTCGAATCAACTCCTCGTTTATTTTCATCCTGTGGGGGCGGGTCCCGCAAGATGGGGATTCATGCGACGCTTCGGGGCCAATTGTAGCTATATGTGGTGATTCGTGCTAGTAAAAAAACACCAAAATTCGCAAACAGTCTCAATCAAAGCTAAATTGCATGATATTATGGCGTAGTTTGAAAGCGCAATGTACTCTCTGATGAGAACTTGAGGGTTCTCGTGTGTCACGAGATGGAGAGTACTCAGCGCGAACGCGACCGGCCACGCAAGCAGAACGCGCGGCTGTGCGGGAAGTGTGGGCTGGTGGGAAGAAGCCAGCACGGACGGGGTTGAGCGCTTGTGTCGTGTTGACGGGTCACAACTTTCAGGCTCTTGTATAAACTTTTGGGCCGCGTCATAATACTGGCCAATGGCCCCGGAATGACCTCTGATTCAAGTCACCGGGGCTCGATTTGTTTACTTGTACGGATTCGAGGACGTGACCCTGGACAAGTTCCTTGAGGAGCACCCCGTGCCGGTGGATGTCAAGTTTTAGACCTTAAACCAATGCCCATTTGTGAACGCTTTTGTGAAGCGGGCGGTTTGTGACGCCTGAGGATAATGCTGCCAGCGCAGGACAACCCTATAGACGGTGATTTCCATGCCGAAACGAGGCCGACCGAGGAGATGGTCGAGCAGGCCAGCAAGCTGAAAAACGACAGGCTCTTTAATGGCGGCATAATGTCTCGTGCCGTTCGCAAACCTCCGACAGTTCGGGTATGTCTCGCAAGTCGGCCCATATGTATGATGGCTCCACTCTTTCAGGCGGGAGCATTCTCATGGAACAGGTTTTGGCCGTTCTGGGCGATGCCATCCAAAGCACCCACCCCTTTGTCCTTTATTTCGTGGGTATGAACGTACTCACATTCGTTCTCTTCGCAATCGACTATGCGATAGTCTGTCGCAACCAGGACCCGGACACCGGGCTCATGGATGGCAGGATTCTGACGCTGTTTGCCGTGGTGGGTCGTGCCCTCGGGATGTTCGTCGCCTTGGCCATCTTTACCAGGCTACACATGAACAAGGCCAACATCGCCTGGTGGTTCAGCGCCATAATGCTCCTGATTGTCTGGGTTCTCGTCGTTCTCGTGTGGGCCGGCGTCATCGAGCTGAGCCCGGACCTTGGTGCGCCGTTCAATATCCCCGTTCTTGTCGGGTTGGGCGTATACCTTCTTCTTATCAATGTCGTCACGTTCGCCGTCTTCTGTCTGGACAAGAAGAGAGCCGTCAACCGGAGCAGCAGGTTTCCCGAGGCCGCCCTGCTGGGCCTCTCGCTCGCCGGAGGGTCCCTGGGCGGCATCGTCGCCATGCGAGTCGCGCACCACAAGACGTCCAAGTGGTATTTCACGGTTGGGCTGTCTGCGTTCATCGCCCTGCACGTCGTGCTGTTCTTTTTTGCGCACAGTGCCGGGATCGTTTAGGAGGTCTCAAAATGGAAGTAATCGGACTTGTTTCTCTCCTTCTCCTTTTCTTCTTGGTTCTCGTGATTCTCGGGTTCACACTTTTCTTCGAAGACAGGCAAAACAAGCGGAATGCCGAGCTTGAGAAGGCCAGGCTCGAAGCCAAGTGGGAGCGCGCGAGCAAGGCCTTCAGGGACGACATGACCCAGGAGGGCTTCGAGGAAGTCGTCGCTGGGGCCGAGCGCCTGATCAAAAGGGTCGAATCCCTTAAGGTAAAGGGTCACAAGGTCTACGGCGCCGTCTCCGCCTTAAGCGGAATCAGCTCGTGGAAGTTCGTCATCATATTCGATTGCGGAGGGCATCTTACGAGCGAGTACATCATCGCGAGTGATAACGATGACTCGAACATACCGGATCGCATTGCCAAGCACATCGCCGAGGGGATAAGGACCTGGTCGCCCTTGACTTGCAGGGTGGCTGCGGCTTTCTGCCCGTACTGCGGTACCAAGGCGGGCCAAGGCATGGTCTTTTGCCCCTCATGCGGCGCAAGGCTACCGCAGGTGCCGGAGAGGCCCTAACGTACCTTCGCGGTTGCTACATGGCGCATAGATGGATTTGGTCGAGCTTGCTCGCAAGCGCCTGGGCGGTGGCCAGAAATCTTCTGCCCGCGTGACTAACTGGCCCTCGAGAGCGGCATGGTTTCTCGCGATGATGGATTGCGCCTCTTTTAACGGTGGCTTTCTTTTGTGTCGCCGCCGCGCGCTTCTTGATTGCCCCCCTGTGAAGACTATTCTTCGGCGTCGTGGTTCGTGCGCCACTCGGGCGTGTCGGTGTCCCAGATGCATGCGAGGAAGTCGCCATCGTCGCTGTAGCCCTCGCAGGTGAGAGTCGCGCTCGTGACAAACGGCTCTGGCTCGGGGTCGTCGATACAGCGCAGTCCGCCCTTGCCGGTGTTGAGTTCCATTCCAAGTTCGAACCCGAAGCCTCGAACCTCGAACTCGCAGCTCACGGTAAGCAGCATTGCATCGCATGCCGGAACCTCGCAGGAGTCGAAGGATAGCGCAGTTGGGACGAGGTTGGTCGGCAGCGCCCTGGCGAGGATCTCGCCGATGGCATTGGCGACCATGTCTTCGTAGGTGTAACGGTAGTCGCGTTCGCTGGGGTTGGCACCCGTGGGGAACTTGCTGTTTTCACTGACGTTCGCCCTATGCCAGACGTAGAAGTCGAGGTTGAACGGCAGATCCTCGGCCATGTCGGAGTCGTGGCTATCGTCGAGCCTGAGCCCGTGTGCCTCGGCCAGCAGACGAATGGCGCGGTCGAGGTCGAACACGTCCCAAGCGTCGGCATTTTCCGAACAATCGAGGACTTCTGCGGCGAGACCGCACGTGTTGACGCTACAGCCGTCGGGCATGGATTCAAGGGCGAAGAGGATGCGCTCTGCGTCCTGCCTGGTTGATGTGGGGATGGAAAGTAGAGCGTCGAGGTCTTCGTGGTTCATGGGATACCCTTCCTTTTGAGTTAGTCGACGGGCTTTGCATGGTACTGGTCGATGGGCTTGCCGTTCTTGTCACGCCAGTCCATCCGACTGTTTGACGAGTGAGCCAGGACGCCGACGCCCTTGACCCTGCGGCACATGTGGTAGGTGCCGTCGGGGATGTGTGACCAGTCAACCTCGATAGAGCGTTGCTTGGTGGCCTGGTCGAAGAGAGTCTCCTTCGAGGGCATGCGCGCACCGCCTTTCCGTTTCATTGGGGTGGATTATCGCACCGCGCAGGATGTCCGCCAATGGGCGACAGCGTGGTCGTAGGGATAAGTGTCCGTAACCGTTTGTGGTCCTGAGGGCGTGTTTTGCTTGCCAGTATGTCAGCAGCATTGAGCATTCTATTAACAGGTGAGTGTTAAACTGCCATGGTATGATACTTTTGACCATCGAGGGCGGCCTTTAGATTCCGCCGTCTTGTTTACCGCATAGGGGCGTTATGGCACGTAAGACCACGAAGAAGGAAACCGAGCTAACGCTTGAGGATGCGTTGTGGAACTGTCGTGTGGCGCTTCGCGGCGTGGGCAGCATCGAGAAGAACCGTGACGCCGTTATCAGCCTGGTGTTCCTGAAGTTCGCAAGCGACAAGTTCGAGGCACGCCGCGCCGAGATTCCCGCTGAGGTGAAGCAGAAGCAGGGTATTGACCCCTGCCCCGAGTTCATGCTGGAACAGCCTTCCTTCTATAACGCTGCCAACGTCTTCTATCTGCCTCGTGAGTCGCGCTGGCAGTACCTCGTCGACAATGCCTCGGCAAACGACATCGCCAGCAAGATCGACAAGGCCATGGCCGACGCCGAGCGGGAGAACCCTGCGCTGAGGGGTGCTCTGCCGCTTAACCTGTTCTCCACCCTGGGGGCCGAAATCCGCTCTGTGAAGTCGCTTATTGACAACGTAGGCAAGATTGACCGCAGCCGCTTTCACGAGGAAGACCTCATCGGGCGCGTGTACGAGTACTTTCTGCAGTCGTTCGCGGTGGGCAGCTCCAAGGAGGACGGTGAGTTCTATACGCCGGCCAGCGTGGTACAGCTCATTGCCGAGCTCATTGAGCCCTACGAGGGCGTGGTGTACGACCCCTGCTGCGGGTCGGGCGGCATGTTCGTGCAGTCGCACAAGTTCGTCGAGAAGCACAACGGCAATCGCAGTGCCATCTCGATTGTGGGCCAGGAGTCCAACTCCGACACCTGGCGGCTGTGCAAGATGAACCTGGCCATACGCGGCATCGCCAACAACCTGGGTGAGAAAGCCGCGTCGAGCTTCACGGCCGACCAGCACAAGGACAAGAAGGTCGACTACATCATGGCCAACCCGCCGTTCAACCTGAAGAACTGGCGCAGGGAGGATGAGCTTACGAAAGATCCCCGTTGGATGGGTTACCCTGTGCCGCCCGTCTCCAACGCGAACTATGCCTGGATTCTGCATATGATTTCGAAGTTGGATGTGAACCACGGTGTCGCGGGGTTCTTGCTGGCCAACGGCGCCCTCAACGCCGACGGCGACGAGGGTGCGATTCGTCAGAAGCTCATCGAGAACGACAAGGTAGAGGCCATTATCGTGCTGCCGCGCGACATGTTCTATACCACCGACATATCGGTGACGCTGTGGATTCTGAACATGAACAAGGACGCCTGCGAGCGCAACGGCCGCCGACTGCGTGACCGGCGCGGCGAGGTGCTGTTTATGGACCTGCGCACCTGGGACGAGAACGTCGAGAAGTACAAGCTGGACAAGAACAAGACCAAGAAGAAAACTGTGCTCACGTCCGAGCAGATCTCGCGCGTGAAGGACATCTTCGAAAGTTGGCGTTGCGCCGACGGCTGCTATAAAGACGCATCCGAGTTGTGCAAATCTGTCCGCGTGAAGAGCGACGACTCCGATGAGCTGACCATTGCAAGCCGTGGTTATGTGCTGACGCCAAGTAAATACATCGAGTTTGTTGATCGCGACTTGGATATCGACTACGAGAAAGAGATGGGCCGCATCCAGGCCGAGATGAGGGAGCTGCTGGCAATTGAGAAGAAGTCCCAGGCCATGCTCGAGGCCGCGTTCGAGGGCATTGGCTATGGGATTGAATAGAGTTCGGCTGGGCGACCTGATTGAGCCCTGCTATGGCGGTAATGAAGATGGGCGTTACGGGGTTGATGCCGTCTACGGTATTTCCGTTGATAAAGAATTCATAAAGACAAAGGCTGACCTGAACGGCGTTTCGCTCAAGAGCTATATCACGGTTGAACCCAAGAGCTTCGCTTTCGTTATGGTTACGTCTCGAAATGGCGGGAAGATTTCTGTTGCTTTTAATCATTCCGACAGAACAATACTCGTCTCATCTTTCAATGCCGTGTTTCGTCTTAGCAATCGAGGGCGTAAAGAGTTACTGGAAGAATTCCTGTTTATGTACTTGAACAGGTCAGAGTTTGATCGATATGCCCGAATGAACTCGTGGGGCTCTGCGCGTGAACGTTTTTACTTTAGTGATATGTCAGATATTATTATCGATTTGCCGTCGATTGAGGTGCAGCGGAAGTATGTCGCTATCTATGAGGTGATGCTGGCGAACCAGCGCGCTTATGAGCGGGGCCTTGATGACCTCAAGCTGAGTTGCGACGCGCTTGTTGAAAAGCTCATGCGCGAACTGCCGCCCGTCGCAATCGGCCCCTACATCGAGCAGAGCGATGCCCGAAACGGTGAGGGCAAATACGGGGAAGAGGATGTTCGCGGACTGTCCGTCAACAAATGCATTATCGAGACTAACGCAAGCCTCACTGAGGTTAATCTTGGGAACTATAAGGTTCTTTGCCCAGGTGAACTTGCGTATGTTGCGGACACATCAAGGCGCGGCGATAAGATTTCCATTGTCTTAAACGAAACAGATGACACGTTCATCACTTCCGCAATCAATACGGTCTTTCGTGTCAAGCAAACAGCAGAAAGAGAACTGTTACCTGATTACCTGATGCTGTTCTTCGGGCGCACCGAATTCGATCGTTATGCCCGTTTCAAATCTTGGGGCAGCGCGCGCGAGACGTTTGACTGGGACGAGATGTGCGAGGTCAGCATTCCTTTACCTAGAGTTGAGGTCCAGCGCTACGCAGTTGACCTGTACCAGGCCTGGCGCATGCGCCTGTCGATTAATGAGAGGCTGAAAGCCTAGCTTAAGGACATCTGCCCCATCCTCATTCGGGGCTCGATAGAGGAAGTTTTGCGTTAGGGGCCCATATGGACGGAGACTTCGCAACCCAGAACGGCAAGTTCACCGAAGATCAGCTGGAGCAGGCTATCATCGAACTGTTTTGTCAGCAGAATGCCGATGGCGTACGCTGGAACTACGTCAACGGCGAAGACATGCAGCGAGACCTGGGCGAGCCCTTGCTCGAAGACCGCCTTCGTGCGAACATCGGTAAGCGCTATGCCGACCTCGATTTGACCGAGGGCGAGGTACAGGCTGTCGTGAACGAGCTGAAGTACATCCCCGACACGCCCCTGTACGATGGCTGCCGGGCAACCTACTGGCTCATCAACGAGGGCTACACGCTTGTTCGCGAGGATGCGTCCGAGCCCGCCGCCCACATCGAGTACATCGATTTCGATGACATATCCAACAACGACATCCTCATCGTGAACCAGTACACGGTGGAGGATGTGAGGACGCGCCGCCCTGACCTGCTGTGCTTCGTTAACGGTATCCCGCTGGCTATCCTGGAGTTCAAGACCGCCGTTGAGGAGGACAAGAGCATACACGACGCGTGGATGCAGATATGCGTGTGCTACGCCCGCGACATACCGAACCTCTTGAAGTACTGCTGCGTTGCCGCTATAAGCGACGGCGCCAACAGTCGACTGGGCACGGTGTTCACGCCGTACTCGTACTTCTACGCATGGAACAAGGCCAACAATCGTGACAAGGTTTCGAACGGCATCAGCTCGCTTCTCACTATGGTGAAGGGGGCTTTCGCACCCGGCCGTTTTTTGGCCATCGTCCGCGACTTCGTCTTTTTCCCCGACGACGACAAGCGCGAGATCGAAATCGTGTGCCGCTACCCGCAATACTTTGCCGCTACGAAGATGCTCGACAGCGTCTGCGCTCACCTGAGGCCTGCCGGCGACGGCAAGGGCGGCACGTACTTCGGCGCCACCGGCTGTGGCAAGACCTATACGATGCTGTTCCTGACGCGCCTGATGATGCTGCGGCGCAGCCACGAGCTGGGCAACCCCACCGTGGTGATAATCGTGGACCGCGAGGATTTGGACGACCAGACCAGCGAGCTGTTCGTCACCGCGAAGCAATTCCTGCACGAGGAGGACGTGCGCAGCATTGAGACGCGCGCCGATCTGGCTCGCACGCTTAAGGACAAGCCGTCGGGTGGTGTGTACGTGACCACCATCCAGAAGTTCAGCGAGGGGATGGGGCTTCTTTCCGACCGCACCAACATCGTGTGCATCTCCGATGAGGCACACCGCACCCAGACGGGCGTAGGATCGAAATTGAAAGTAACCGGGGAGGGCGCGTTCACGCGCTACGGCTTCGCCAAGTACTTGCGCGACGGTTTTCCCAACGCGACCTACGTGGGCTTCACGGGCACGCCCATCGACGAGACAATCGCCGTGTTCGGTCCCGTGGTGGACCGCTACACCATGAAGGAGTCGAGCGACGACGGCATTACCGTGCGCATTGCCTACGAGCCGCGTCTGGCTCGCGTGATGCTCTCCGACGAGCAAGCCAAACAGATCCAGGCCTACTACGACCACTGTGCGGAGGAGGGCTCGACCGAGGACGCCATCGAGGAAAGCCAGCGCGCCATGAGTTCGATGGCGGTGCTGCTGCGTCACCCCGAGAGGTTGGAGAAGCTGGCGGTGGACATGGTGGCCCACTACGAGAGGCTCTGCCACGAGAAGCCCGGCGTGGTGCAGAAGGCAATGGTGGTGTGCTCAAACCGCGCGCATGCGTTCGACCTGCTCAACGCCGTGTTAAAGATTCGCCCCGAGTGGGGTGTGTCCAAGAAGGCTGAGGACGAGGGCGCACTTCCCGCCGAGAAGCTCGAAGAGCTCGAAGCGCTGCCCAAGATTAACATCGTGGCCACGCGCGGCAAGGACGACCCAAAAGACCTGTTCGATGCCTGCGGCAACAAGGAATGGCGTAAGAAGCTTGACAAGCAGTTCAAGAATAACGATTCCAACTTCAGTGTCGCCGTGGTCTGCGACATGTGGATTACGGGATTCGATGTGCCGTCGCTTGCGGTCATGTATATCGACAAACCGTTGCAGAGGCACACGCTGGTGCAGACGATTAGCCGCGTGAACCGCGTGTTCGAGGGCAAGGACCAAGGGCTCGTCGTCGACTACATCGGCATCAAGGAGAACATGCTCAAGGCTCTTAAGACCTACGGGGGCGACGACGCGGGGTCGATTGACGAGCTCACGGTAACGCTGGGCATCTTCCGTAACCATCTGGCTATGGTCGACGAGCTCATGGCGAACTTTGACTCTGCACCCTTCAGGACGGGTACCCCGCTCGAGCGGTTGACGTGCCTGAACGAGGCGGCCGAGTATGTACAGCTTTCCAGGGAGACGCAGACACGCTTCATGGGACTGACCCGCGTTTTGAAGTCGGCCTACGGGATTTGCTTCCCCTCGGGCGAGCTCACCGATCGAGAGACGTCCATGGCCCAGTTCTACCTGGCCATCCGCTCGATTATCTACAAACAGACTATCGGCGACGCGCCCGATGCCGAGACCATGAACGAGGCCGTGGAAGAGATGGTGAGGCGCGCCATCAGCTGTACGGGCGTGGAGAACGTGATCGACGCCGACGGCGCCGAGGACCTGTTCGGCGAGGAGATGGCCGCCGAGCTGGACGCGGTGAAGATGCCCATTACGAAGTTCAACGCGCTGCTGAAGCTCGTGCGCCGCGCAATCAGGGAGTACGGGCGCACGAACAAGGTGAAGGCAGTGCAGTTCGACGAGCGCCTGCGCAAGGTGGTGGACGCCTACAACTCGCGCGACAACCTGACGTTTACCAGCGAGGTTGTGTCGGACTTCGTGGACAGCCTGTCCGACCAGTTGGTTGCCATACTGAACGACCTAAGGCGAGACAAGGCCTCGTTTGCCGAGATGGGCGTAACCTTCGAGGAGAAGGCGTTCTTCGACATATTGGTCAAGGTGCGCGATGACCACGGCTTCAAGTTTGAGGACGACAAGTGCGTCGCCTTGGCTAAGGAGATTGCGAAACTGGTGAACGACAAGGCACAGTTCGCTGACTGGTCGACCCGCGATGACATCAAAAACCAGCTGCGCATGGACCTGACGATCATGCTGTATAAGAACGGCTACCCGCCCGAGTGGGACGAGGAAGTGTTCGAGAAGGTCATGGAGCAGGCCGAGAACTTCAAACAGTACGAAGGGCCGACCCGGTATGAGAACTCGACTGTGGGGGTGTGAAACCGGGCATGAAAGACAAGGTTGAGTTGGCCGCCACGCTTGTTGGCACCGCCGTTGCCGTTTTGACCTATCTGGGAGTCAGCGTTTCCGACCTTTGGGGCCTTGCCGAGAAGCTCGCCTGGGCCCTTCCCTTCGTGTATGTTCTTGCCGGATTCGCCATCGGATACGGGTTTCATGCGTCCCATGGCCGCTGCGGCCGCAGACCTGAGGTTGTCGGAGAAGGTGTCGGCCCCACAGAGGAAGACATCAGGGAGAGCTTCCGCTCGGCGCCATTTGAAATCAAGGTGTTCCTCAAAGCGATTCTGGATCATCAGGCAGCCTATCGGGGGGCGAATGACTACTTTTGGAATCGTTGGTCACAGTCTCTTGCGCAGTTCGTTGTTGTGACCAACATACGCAACGACATATGCAGGTGCACGCTGAGAGCCTCTGCGCGGCTGCAGTTCGAACAGATGCCTGACCTGCTCGCCGACGTGACGGATGCCGACGTTCGTATGCACGCCGTAAGGGGCACTGAAGGTGTGAAACCGCATATCATGTCGGCAGACAACCTGATTTGGTGGTTCTACACCGACGATGAGACGTTGCCAGCCCCTTGTGGCAACATCGGCTTTATGAGAGGCCGTATGGGATGAATCGGGAGATAGCCTGCTTGTGATATGCCTGCGCACTAGGCTGCGAGGGCGAGCTCGTCTTGGGCGAGCGACTCGGCGTCGACGTGGGGATTGCTGCTGTCCAACTCGCACTCTTCTGCCCTCGCATCGGCGCACTATACACGACAACGTTGCGCGGATACCATTAGCCTGCGAGCCCTCAACTCCATTCCGCGCAACAAAATAACCCCCGAGCTGCTATTCCAGAAAGTGAATAACGGCTCGGGGGTTTCATGGTGCAGATTGTGCACTGCGTGGTTTTATGCCCCAGCTACCTCGGGTTTCACGGCGCCTGTCTCCTCTGCCTTCTCTGCCAACGCCCTCTTTGCGCGCAACACGGCGTAGCTGCCAAAAATCGCGGTGTACACAAGTGAGGTGAAGGCGGCCTGACCCGATCCGTACACGGCGGAGGGCACGACCATGAGCGTCACGTGGATGTACGTGCAGGCGTAGAACAGGTACGACCAGCGCTGCACGGCCTTCCAGGTGGTGGCGTTCATGGCACGCTTCACGAACTTAAACGAAGTGACGCCCAGAACGATGAGCAAAACGAGCAAGATGAGCGCCACGATGAGGCCGACCACCGTCATAGGCATGGCAAAGCCCAGGCGAATTGCGATGTCTGCCATGCGCGGGATGACCGTCAAATAGAACAGGTGGCCCAGGCACAGAATCCAGGCGAAGATGCTGAGCTCGCCGCGCGAGGGACGAAGCCGCTGGGCAATGGGGGAATTCTTGGGGAACACGCCCACAAACATCACGACCACGAACAGCGCCGTGCCGAGCATGCACTGGTCAACGGCGAAGAAGATGGGCGTCCACAGAAAGCTGGGCAGCGAGAAGAACTTGCCGTACAGGAAAAGCGCCTCAAGAGCGAATGCGCCAACGTAATACGCGATGGCGTGTTTGCGCATCGAGCGTGCCGCAAACCAGCAGAATGCGACGGCCAGCAGCTGAATAATCAGGTATTTCATTCCCAGAACCCCTTTGATGTCCCTTGCCTTACCAATCGAGGGCCAATCATAGCGCGCGAAGACGCGACAAAGGGCCCTGCCGCTTATGTCAAGCTTGCTTGGGGCGCAACAATTGCCGACGGTGCCGAAACCTCATGTTTCGCCACCGAGGGTGGGTTGAGCGCTTTCTCACTTCATCACAATATCTTGACGTTCGTACGGGGTGGGGGAATGCCCTTTGTTGTTTTTGCGCGGTGCAGTCCAAGGGCAACGCCCGCTTCCTGGCCGCCGATGAGGAAGGTGCGGCCGAGAAGTTCGGCGTGTACTGCGGCCATGCTGTGTGCGGGAAACCACCGATGGAGCGAGCAGGACTGGCTCCGCACCCTGCCTCTCAGTTTGCATTCTCGGCATTTGGGCAGGTTGATGGGTGAGTTTCGCATGCCTTTGGGCTATGATTGCCGCTTGTGAGCTCCTTTGGACCACTGGTACGCACACCGCCGCGAAGGGTTGGTTTTCATGCAGGATAAAAAGCGCATCTTGGCCGTCGCCACGGGCGGAACGATTGCCTCCGTCGAGGACGGTCGCGGCCTGACGCCGGGATTGAGCGGCGACGAGCTGCTGGCCTACGTTCCCGAGGCCGCAAGCCTGTGCCGCATCGACGTGGTGCAGCCCATGAACATCGACAGCACGAACGTGCGCCCGCGTGACTGGATGCACATTCGCAACGTGATTGTGGACGCGTATGACAGCTACGACGGCTTTGTGGTGCTGCATGGCACGGACACCATGGCTTACACAGCGGCGGCCCTGTCGTACCTGATTCAAGACAGCCCCAAACCCATCGTGCTGACGGGCTCGCAGCAGCCCATGGCCAACCCTTTCACCGACGCCAAACTCAACCTTTACCAGAGCCTTCTGTATGCCGTAGACGATTCGGCCCACGACGTGTGCGTGGTCTTCGGCGGGATGGCCATCGCTGGCACGCGTGCCCGCAAGCAGCGCACCATGAGCTTCAACGCGTTTGTCAGCGTAAACTACCCCGAGCTCGCCCTCATCCGCAACGGGCGCGTCATCCGGGCGGGTCGCGACAACAAGCCGCCTGCGGACTCGGCGCGCTTCTACGACGGGCTCGACGAGCGCGTGTTCGTCCTGAAGCTGACTCCCGAGATGGGTCCGGGCATCTTCGAGCTTCTCAAGCGCGACTACGACGCCGTCATCGTCGAGACGTTCGGCATTGGAGGTATCCCCGAGCACGAGGACGCCTCGTTTGAGCGTGCCATCTTCGACTGGGTGGATTCCGGGCGCTTCGTTGTCATCACGACACAGGTGCCCGAAGAGGGTTGCGACCTGGGTGTTTACAAGGTTGGCCGTGCCTACCTCGACCATCCGGGCATCCTCATCGGCGACGACATGACAACCGAGGCGCTCGTTGCCAAGACCATGTGGGTTCTGGGCCAGAGCCGCGACCCGCAGTGCGTGAGCGAGCTGTTTAGGCGACCTGTCAATTGTGACCGCGCGATGGGCTAGGAAAACGATACATAGGCGGGCTGTGTGGCATTTCACCATTGCCGCCATGCTGGTAAAGAGCGTGTTCGACGATGCCGGCTGCGTTTGATCGCCTCTTCACTCGCCGGTGACGGCCTCTCCTGATGCTGGTCATCCCGAGCGCGCCCACCTTGTCGGGTGGCGCGAGGCATTGTGCAAGGTCGATTCCAAGGTCTTTTTGGCAGCAAAACGAGTTTCGGAGTAGTTTTCTCGCGTGCGTTGGCAGAAAAATGGGTTTCGGAGTAGTCAAAACGTTCCACAAGGTCCTCTGTCCGCTCTCTAGGGGTCCTAAGGCAGCGCTGGTCCGCATCCTGACGCCTATTTCTGTTGTTTTTACAACAGAAATAGGCTCTTTAGCAAGCAGTGACTTCCTTCTACTTTGAAGCCGCTGCACCGAAACGCGTTTGGCTGCCAGCGCGCCCTTCGGGACTGCACCGAAACGCGTTTCGCTGCCAGCTTGACCCTAGGAGAACGGTGGGCAGGCTCCCCAAAACCGTTTTGGGGAGCCTGGGAGGGGTTCACCGGGCGGTCGAGGCCGCCGCATAAGGGTACGGAAGCGCCCCTTGGTCGCCTGATGCAGACAGGACGCGACAAAAGTCCCCGACGGCCCCGACCGATTGTTGGCGCAGGTGCGGGAGGGGTTTCCGCTGGGGACTACTTACCCATCGCTTTCTAGGTGCTAGGCCTCGTTTTTGGGATAGCCTATGATGCGCACACTCCAGCCGCGCTGGGGGTCGAGTGCGAGGTATGCCTCGAACTTCGAACCGTCTCGCTTGGAGGTCAGGCCTTTTACCAGTACCGTCTCGCCCTTGAGCAACTTGAGGATGTCGGCCTTGGGCAGCTTCTTGCCCAGATGCTCGCGGTTCAAGCGAAAGTCGCAGGTGCGTTCCCCGGGCGCGACGTCCTTCTTGTTGTGCTTGCACAGGTAAGGCACCTTGTCGTTGCCCACATCCACCACTTCGCCGCCGCACTTGGGGCACACGCCCACCTTCACCGATTGGTCATGTGCAATGCGGGGGCGATACCCTTGTGCGGGGTCGAGCTCGATGAGCCGGTCGACCGTCGAGCCGTCCTTGCGGGCCAGGCCCTTGACCTTCGCCGCCTTGCCCGCCAGCAGTTTTTTGGCGCTGACAGCCGAAATCTCAGCCCCCATGAAGGTTTTCGACAGCTTAAACGAGCAGGTACCGCATGATTTCCAGGCAGGTGCGCCGTCGGGACCCGTCGTGCGCTCGCGGCGCACGTTCTCGCAAAGATATGGCGAGCGGGGGTTGCCGTTGTCCAGCACGCGTCCTCCGCACTGGGGGCAGCGACCGATAATCTCGCCTGTGGGCGCCGCCTCACGACGCGGCATCGCCATGCCAGCGGCAACAACCTCGTGGACAAGCTTTGTCACGCCTTGCATGAAGGCCTCTGAGTCGGCTCCCTCGCGCTCAACCGCGGCAAGGTCACGCTCCATCGAAGCCGTGAGGCGCACGTCTTTCAGACGAGGGTCCACCGCGTCGATGAGGGCCCGTCCTTCGGCCGTCGACATGAGCGTCGTGCGCTTGCGCTCCAGGTAACCGCGGTCGACAAGCGAGGCGATGATGCCGGCACGAGTGGCGGGAGTGCCGAGGCCGCCCGAGTGGGAGGCGGAGTCCTTGATTGCCGAGCGCAGGTCTTCCTCGTCGAGAAAACGCTCGGCATGCTCCATGGCGGCGAGAAGCGTTGCATCGGTGAAGCGCTTGGGCGGGGTGGACTTCACGGTCTTGAGGTCGCCGCCGAGTACCGGCAGCTCCATCCCGGGCACAAGGTTCTCAGGGATGCGAGAGGTGTCCTCGCCGCCCTCTTCTTCCTCGGTAGACGCTGTGCGGCGCAGCTTTTTCCAGCCAGCTTCGAGCTCAAGGGAAGAGGTTGCACGGTAGGCCTGGTCGTTGACGACGACGTCGAGACCGGCCTTTTCCAGCACGCGGTCGGGCGCCACCGCGGCAAGCAGCGACTCGCAGATCATGCCCGCGATGAGGGCGTCGTCACCCTTGAGGCCTTGCATGCACAAGGAAGTCAGGCGGGTCGTGGGAAGAAGCGCGCCATGGCCCTCGACCTTCGAGTCGTCGATGACTTTCGACGCGTCGTGCGACATGCTGCCAAATGCTTTCGCCGTATCTGCGCCCACATGCTCGGGGGTGCTCACCAGGCGGATAAGCTGCTCGAGGCCCTCGCCGTCCTCGGTGTTCACAAAGCACGAGTCCGTGCGCGGATAGGTGATGAGGCCGCGCTCGTAAAGGCTTTGCAGGGCTCTATCGCATGCGTCAGGACTCATGCCGAAGCGCTCGCTGGCAAGCTTCTGAGCGCCGGTCGTGTTGAGCAGGGTGGGGGAGCCTTCCGCCGCCTTCTTCCTCTGAACACCAGCAACCGTCGCACGCGTCTTTTTGGCGGCATTGAGTCGATCTTTCGCCTCCTTCTGCGAAGCGCAGGGCTCGCCGAGAACGACAAGGCCGTCTCCCAGATTGAGCGCCACGCGGTACGATTCTGCAGGCTCGAACGTCTCGATGGCGCGGTCGCGCGCCACCACGAGGGCCAGCGTGGGCGTGCGCACGCGTCCCACGCTTTGCGCCGACCTTAAAGTGCGCGAATAGAGGCGGCTGGCGTTCATGCCAACCAGCCAGTCAGATTTCGAGCGCAGGATTGCAGATTCCAGCAATCCCTGGTATTCGGCGTTAGGCTTAAGCTGGGCAAATGCCTTTGCGAGAGCCGCATCTTCAAGCGAGGAGCACCAGAGCCTGTCCACCGGCAGCGTGCAGCCCAGTTCGCGCAGGACCAGGTCGGCGATGGCCTGACCCTCTCGATCGGGGTCGCATGCGTGAATAACACGCCCATACAACCCGCTTTGCAGCAGCTCGGCCATGCAGCTGAATTGCTCAGCCGCTGCGCCGCCATCAGGCGATTTCCAGCGCCATCCGTCGCTACCCGGATCGATGGGCAGCTTTGCGCCCGAGCTGGACCACTCGGGATGGTCTTTGTACTCCTCGGGCAGAAGCAGCCGCATGAGATGCCCCTGAGCCCACACGACGTCGTAAGCCTCGCCCTCGATCCAGGTGCCGTGGTCTTTCTTGCATCCCAAATGGCGCGCCAGCACCTTGCCCACTGTGCGCTTCTCAGCGATGACGAGGGTCTTCTTACCAGGGGTTGCCTGCATGGGCGATGTTCTCCTCTACCTTTTAAAAAGCCGGGGGTCGTTGGACACGCTCTCGTTGCCCAGGGCGAATGTGAGCCAGGAGCGCAGCTCCTCGAGATATGCTCCGCCAAGGGATGACGCCTGCTGTGACACGGCGGTAGGAACCTGAAAGACGCGGCGCCAAAAGGCCTGGTTGCGCACCATGACCAGTTCATACTTCCAAATCGCGTCATAGTCCTCGCGCGAGATGCCCAGGTGCCGCTCGTACCAGTCGGGAACGTTGCGGACGCCTTCGTCTTCTAAGAACTCACGGACGTCACCGCATCCCGCCATGGGATATTCGGGAATGTTGTAACCATCATGGCGCGCAATGCCCCAGATAAGCATGCGTCCGTCAGGATAACGCTCGATTGTGTCGCCCAGAATCTCTTCTACGAGACGCGCGAGCCTGCCGCATGTGACTCCAGCAGGCAGCTCGCCACCAGGCTGGGGGAGCAGCCGCAAAACACGCCTTGCAAGCACAACGTTCATGCCGGCCTCCTCCTGCCCCAGTAGTGTTGTGCGTATACATGCGCATGGTAGCGTACCGCAGGTTGGGCTCGGGGAGAAGGAGAGGCAGGGGCGTGTCCGCAACCTCGAAGAATTCACGCAGGTAATGCAGTAAAAACATAACGGGGCGCAGCATTGCTACCGACGCCCCGCCCGGGGCGGCGAGGCGGGCCATGCGTGCATCGGGGCGCTTGTTGTGCGGGGAATCGGCCAGCCGTGGTGGTTCCTGCACGCTTCGCGAAAGGCAGCCGCTATCAGCGAAGCGCATCCTCCAGTACGCGCAGCAGATGCGGGATGTCCAGCGGCTTTGCGATGTGGCCGTTCATGCCGGCGTTCAGCGCATTCTGGCGGTCCTCCTCAAAGGCGTTTGCCGTCATGGCAAAGATCGGGATGTTGGCCTTGCGCACGTCCCTCATAGCACGAATCTGTCGCGTTGCCTCGTACCCGTCGATGTCGGGCATCTGGATGTCCATCAGAACCAGGTCGTACTGTCCGGCCGGCGCCTGCTCCATCATCTGAACGGCGGTCTCGCCGTCTTCGGCGGTATCCACCACAAAGCCGGCGCCCTTGAGGATCTCCACTGCAATCTCACGGTTGAGCTCGTTGTCTTCCACCAGCAGGATGTTCTTCCCCTTGAGATCGACGGGCTCTGGCTGGGGCAGCTCACCGGCAACCTCCCCATGGAACGGTTCGGCCAGAACGCGGCGCAGCTCGGAGGGGAAGAGCGGTTTTTCGCAGAAGGCAGTTACGCCGGCGGTGCGCGCTTCGTCTTCGATGTCGGCCCAGTCGTAGGCGGTCAGGATGATGATGGGGCAGTCGTCTCCAATCAGCTTGCGAATCCTGCGCACGACCTCGATGCCGTTCATGTCGGGAATCAGCCAGTCGATGATGAAGACGCTGAATCTATCGCCCTGCTCCACGGCGTACTTGGTTCGAATCACCGCCTCCTTGCCAGAAATCGTCCATTCCGGGCGCATTCCGATTTTAGAGAGCATGGTGCTGACGTTGAGGCAAGTGTCGGTGTCGTCGTCTGCCACCAGCGCGTGGAGCCCTTCCAGCTGCGGGAGCCTTTTCTGCTCAATCTTTTGCTCGTTGAGTGCAAAGCACAGGTTTACGATGAACTCGCTGCCTTTGCCCGGCTCGCTTTGGATGGAGATGGTGCCGCCCATCAGGTCCACGATGCTCTTGGTGATGGACATACCGAGCCCTGTGCCCGGAATACGGCTGACAGTGGCGCTTTCCTCGCGGGCGAACTGCTCGAAGATGTGCGCCTGGAACTTCTCGCTCATGCCGATGCCGTTGTCCTTGACGCGGAACTCGTAGCAGGCATGACCCTTGGGCGCGCCGTTTTTCTGAGCTATGCGAATGCTGACCATGCCGCCTGCGGGAGTGAACTTGATGGCGTTGGACAGAATGTTCAGCAGTATTTGGTTGAGTCGCAGCGGGTCGGTGACGATGTCCTCGTCCTCTATGTCCATGGTGTCGATGAAGAACGCCAGTCGCTTCGCCGTCATATCGGGCTGAATGATGGAGCGCACATCGTGGATGATGTCGGGCAGATGCACCGGCTTTTCATCAATCTTGATCTTGCCGTTTTCGATGCGGCTCATATCCAGCACGTCGTTGATGAGAGAAAGCAGATGTTGGCTGGAAGTGGAAATCTTCTTCAGGTAGTTCAGCACCTGCTCGCGGTTGTCGATGTGGGTCGCGGCCAGCGAGGTGAAACCGATGATAGCGTTCATCGGCGTGCGGATATCGTGGCTTATGTTGAACAAGAACTCCCGCTTGGCGCGGTTCGCCGCCCCCTCGTGCTGCAGGGCAATCTCCAGCCTGCGGTTTTGTTCCTCCAGCTGGGCCTGATACGACTCCTCCTGCTCTTTTTTCTGCCGCTCCATCGCCCGCATAGAGCGGTCGCGCACTATCAGAAGGACTGAGACAACCAGGGCATAGCTGATGAGTGCTATCGAGGCGGCGGTAAACGTGCTGGTGAAAACAGTCTTTTCGTCCGTGTATGCATACAGGTCGAACGACCTGCCGTGGCTGTACATCCCAAAATAGCAGCCAGAACCGTCCCAGCCTTGGGTGTGGGTCAGCGTCTCTGCGTTTCCGGTGCTGCGGATGCCCAGAACAAGTGGGCTTTGCGCAACATCGCGTCCGATCAACTCTTCGCGGTTGGAGGCGATGACCTGGTTGTTCTGCACCATGAACAACGTGCCGCTGGACTCTTCGGCATAGCCGTCCAGAACGCTCTGAACAGACAGCGACCCTCCTGACACAAACTCTTTGGGCGTGCGTCGATACGCGAGCACGACCACGTCTTCGTCGGCTGCTCGGCGCACGGCCACATCCACCGTGGACCCGTCTTCCAATGAAACGCGCTTCACGTACGTCTTCTGTGGGTAGCGCAGGGCATCCAGAACGGTATCTGTTTTAAGGGCGTCCTCCAATTGGGCAAACCCGATTCCATCTGCCGTGTATTCGCACAGAAGCTCACCGTTGGAATCCAGGGCAGAAATGCCTGTGACCCAAAGCTCCTCCGCCTGCTTTTCCAGGCATTGGGGATCGGAAAGGTCGAGCGTGGGGTCATCGGCCAGTTGGTGCACCGAAGCCGCCTCACGACGCAGCGCCTTGGCCGTGGCGATGTTATTGTGCTGCTCGTAGCTGGTGGATTGCGATTTGATGAAGTCAAGCGTCTGGCAAAAGCGCTGCTCTGTGATGCGCAGCTCGTTTTGACCAGATATGAGGACGACGCCTGCCACGAAGAGCACGCCGACAATGAGATAGACTGCCTTCCTCCGTGCGGTTGGGGCGGCACCGGTCTTATGCTTCAATGGTGTCAACCTCCAGGTATTGCGAGGGGTTCTCGAGATACTTGCCGATGATCTCCTCCAGCGTGCCGTCCGCGCGCATCTGCGCAAGGGTGTCAGTCAGCCGGCCGTCCAACCCCCGGTTGTCGCTCTTTGCAAAGGCAACACCCAACCCAGTGATCAGCAGCGGTTCTTCCAGAATACGGAACTCAGCGATATTGTCCTTCATATATTGCAGGATTGCGGTTTCGTGGGCGGCGATGGCATCAACGTATCCGCAGGCCAGCATGGCATATTGCACACTGCTGTCTTCAGTGCTGAACACCTCGATGTCTTTGGGGATGCGCGGGTCGGAGCCGCCGAGAAAGATGCCTTCCGGCTTGGAGGTGCTTTGCACCATGATGGTCTTTCCGGCAAGATCACCCAACGTTTGGATGCTGCTGCCGGCATCCACTGCGACCACTTGGCGGCTTACCATGTAAGGCCCGGCCCAGCGGTACAAGTCCTCGCGTCCCTCCATGGAGAAGCAGTCCCAGATGCAGTCTATGGCTCCGCTTTCCACGAGATTGGTCTTCTGCTCCCAGTCGATCGTTTCAAATCGGGCGGCATACCCCATGCGACGAAATGCCTCGGTGGCAATCTTCACGTCGATACCGGTGGGAACGCCGTCGTTGCTCAGGTACACATAGGGTGGATACGTGTCGCTTCCCACAACGATTTGCGGAAGGTCGATGTCGTCCCCTTGCCCCGCGCTGCAGGCGGTCACGCTGCCGATGGCGGCGGATGCCATCAGCAGCGTGCACCCATTCAGGAATGTGCGGCGTGAGATGCTACGTTTCATCGGGCTTTTGTTCCTTTTGCTCATGGTCTATCGCTGGCTCATTGAAGGTGGTGCAGTTCTTCCTTGAGGTCGGCTTGAATGTCCGCCAAGCACTGCAACAGCACGGGATTGAACGCACCGCATTCGCCGTTCAAAATCATCCGGATGGACGTTTCATGGGTGAATGCCTTTTTGTAGCAGCGTTCGCTGGTCAGGGCGTCGTACACGTCTGCCAGGGCAACCAGCTGCGCGCTTATGGGGATCTCGTCGCCCTTCAGCCCGTCTGGGTAGCCACGCCCGTCCCAGCGCTCATGGTGCCAGCGGCAGATCTCGTAGGCTGTTTGCAGCAGCGGTTCCTTGTTGAAGTTCTCCTGCTGCTGCAGAATTTCGGCTCCCAATGTCGTGTGAGTCTTGATGACTTCGAATTCCTCCGGGGTCAGCCTGCCGGGTTTGTTGAGAATCTTCTCGTCAATGGCAATCTTGCCGATGTCGTGCAGGGAAGAGGCAAGCGGAATAATGCCCTGCTGCTCGGTGGTGATGGGGCACTCAGCGCTGCTTTCCAGCAGGTGATCGAGCAACAGCTTCGTGATGTGGCGAATACGCCGCACATGGGCCCCGCTCTCGCCGTTGCGGAACTCCACGATTTGGCTCAGCACGCCCACCAGCATGTCTGTATTGTTCTCGCGGGCACGGATTTCGTCGGACACCATCTGTGCCAGACACCGCTGCTTGGCGTACAGCTTGACGGTGTTGGTCACTCGACGATGGACAATCTGTGTATCAAAGGGTCGATTGACGTAATCGCTCGCGCCCAGGTCGTAGGACCTGCGCAGGGTAGCGAGGGAGTCGTCGCTGGAAATCATAATCACCGGGATGTCTTCAATGACATGGCTGGCATTCATGGCCTCAAGCACCTCAAAGCCATCCATCTCAGGCATGATGATGTCGAGCAGCACAAGAGCAATGTCTCCAGCTTCTGCCTGGAGTTTCTCCATGCACTCTTTGCCGTTTTCCGCTTCGAGAATGCGATAGTCGCTCCCAAGAATCTCGGCCAGTATCGCACGGTTCAGCGCAGAGTCGTCCACAAGCAGAATCTGCGGCTTCGGCTGCGTGGGTGCAGGAGCTGCGCCTTGCACGCGTGGCTTATCCATCATCTGCCACTCACGCGCGCAGCGGTATTCTTCAATCTCGGAGTGTGCTGCTCGATGGTCGTTCATATTCGGGTCATCCTCCGTATACGTCATGTGCGCAATCCCGCTTGCCTGCTAAAACGTGCCTTTCCGCTATACGTTAGCGGGGGGGGGGTGACTCTAAAGCGCTTTACAACTTTCTCGAGCGTGGCAAGGTCTACAGGCTTGGAAAGATGCTCGTCCATTCCGGCCTCCTTGCTCTTCTGCATGTCTTCAAGGAAGGCGTTGGCCGTCAGGGCGAGGATGGGGATGGTCGTGCCCAGCGGATTGTCGCCACCGCGAATCCGACGGGTGGCCTCGAGGCCGTCCATGACGGGCATCTGCACGTCCATCAGAATCATGTCGTAATCACCTGGCTTGACATTGGCAAAAGCATCCACAATCTCTTGGCCGTTAGAGTAAATCGTGCAGGTGGCATCCTTGGCTTCCAGAAGCATCTTCAGAATCTCGGCATTAATGGCGTTGTCTTCGGCGCAGAGAAAGTTCATCCCGCACAAAGGAGAGGTGGCTTCCGCATCATCGCAAAACACTGAGGTCTCATGTGCGGCACCCGCATCGACATCGATGGGAAACTCCAGCACAATCTCAAAGCAGGTGCCCTTGCCAGGGGTGCTTTTCACATTGATGGTGCCGCCTAAAAGGTCAACAACGCTTTTGACAATTGCCAGGCCCAAACCCGTGCCCTGCACCCTGTTGGTTCCGGAGCGCTCCTCGCGAGTAAAGGGGTCAAAGAGGACCTTTTGATAAGCCTCGCTCATGCCAATGCCGTCATCCTGCACCATAAAACGGTACTTGGCGTAGCGCTTGCTATGGGAAAGCTCCTCCACTTTCATCTGGATGTGCCCGCCGCTGGGAGTGTACTTGACTGCGTTGGAGAGGATGTTCACCAGCACCTGGTTCAGGCAGTTGGGGTCGGTCAGTACATGTTCATGCTGCACGCGGGTTTGCACCGTAAATGTCTGGCCGTGCTGGGTCGCCTGTTGCTGTGCGATACTGCAGAGCCGCCCTATCTGTTGGGCAAGGTTCACCTGCTCGGTATTGAGCGTGGTCTTGCCGCTCTCAATGCGACTCATATCCAGGATATCGTTGATGATGCTCAGCAGCAGCTGGCTGGAGCTTTCCAGTTTGTCCAGATGCTCGGCAAGCTTTTTTGGCTGATCGAGTTCGTGCTTCATGAGGGTGGTAATGCCCACGACGGCATTCATGGGGGTGCGGATGTCGTGACTCATGTTGGAGAGGAAGTCCGTCTTGGCCCTGCCGGCCTTTTCGGCCGCCTCCAACGCGGTTTGCAGTGTGAGTGCAATCTGATGGTCATCCGTACGGTCGGACATATCGAGGATGCACTTCTTCTCGCCCTGAATGGCATTGATGAAGCCGATCACATGGATATAACGGGGCTCGCCGGTTTCCTGATTGATAAACTCCCGATCCCATTCTTGCTGGCTGCCCTGCTCCACCCGCATCAGGCTCTCCAGGCGTGCGGAGCAGTCTTCTTTTCCGGCGCGGCATAGCACGTGGTAGTCCTCTCGCACCGCCTGAGGAGAGATGCCCAGAATGCGCTGGACATTGGAGCTAATGTACTCGACTTTGTGCGTGTCGATGTCGATCATCAAGAAGACGTCGTCCACGTTGCGGGAAAGATGCGAGAACAGCTCCTCGCGTGTCAGCAGCTGCCGGTCTTTGGTCTGTAGTTTCCTCTTGCTACTCAGCAGGATAAGCAGAGCGAAAACAATGGCCAGCGCGCCCATCACGCATCCCATGACGACCATGGTGGTGTATTGGAGATTGTTCATGTTGGCGTTCACGACAGCCTTAGGCGCGATGCCGATAATCGTCCAGTCCTGGAAAGAGGCTGCGCCATACACCATGTAATAGTCAACGCCGTCGATGGAGAACTCAAGGTTGCCGCCCTGCCCGGCGGCAAAGCTCTTTCGCAAAGCCTCGACTCGATCCGTCGTAAAACCGGCTGAGTCTTTGAGCAGGGCAAGGATGTTGTGCGTCTCGGGCATGTCCGTGCTGCTGTTGTCCAACACCACGCGGCCGTCTGGCAACACGGCAAAGGTGCTGCCGGACCCATTAAAGGCAGAAATCTTCAGGGATTCCACCAGGTCGGCATTGTTGTAAGAGATGGCAATGGCCTCGTAGTCAAACCCTTGATAGCTACCTTTTTCGGCAGGCACGGCGAACACCATGATCTCCGGGTTGTTCGGCATCACCGAGTTTGCCACCACGGGCTGCTGCTCCAGAATCAGCTGGGACTGCATTTGTCCCAGATCAAGATACCCCTGCTCGCCATCGAGCGTGATGTAGGAGCCGTCTCGCGAAACGAAGAAAAAGTCCGTAAAGTCGTATTCTTCCTGCGCCGATGCGAGAAACGAGCGTATCTCAGCATCGCTTTGCGCGATTTCCAGATAGGGCAACCACATCTGCATGACGCCCCAGTTGAAGGACACCTTGTTGTTGAGGGTTTGGTTTGCCTGATGGTAGATTTCGGTAAGGTGTGCGGTGCTTTCCTCGTAGATAGTGCGATTCATGAGAACCATGTAGGCGCGGACGCCCATCACTGTTGCAGCGATGCACAACAGCGCTATCGCAGCCGCGAAAACACGGTGTCGTATGGTAGTCCGCGCCTTTTTCTGGTTCTTCACAGGCTTATGCTCCCTGGACGATGGTGAGATAGTCGGTGGGTGCGGGGAACTGCTTGCTGTTTGCCAGTGACTCTTTCAGGCAGGAGCGGCTGTCCGCGCCCTCAATGGCGTAGTCCGTCCGCTTGGTCTTGAGGTTTTCGGGCATGGGGCAGTTGCAGAAGTTCTCGTCTTCCATCCACACATCGGTACCTGCGACGAACACGGTGTAGGTCGCGGCCTCGTTCAACGGCTCGCCGTTGACAGTAATCTCTTCCAGGTGGAACTTGCCCCGCTCATATTCGGTCACCTTGTACTCCATGCCGCTCGTGACAGGCATGAAGCTGCGGTGACGGATGGGGTTTGCGCCATTTTCCTTCACGTTCACCAGCCACTCCATCATCTGCAGCAGCTCGGCTCCGGTGTATTCACCTTGCGTGACGCCGTAGTTGCCCGCCATCACCCACAGGATTTGCTGGGTCGAGTAATCGCCGCAGTAGATGGAGGTGGACACAATCGGCGAGTAGCCGACCGCGATGTCGGCGTCATAGGTGGCGCGCAGGGCCGTGAGCACCGAGGAGGCAGCGGCACTGCCGTGCTCGGTCATGTCGATGGGGTATGCGGTGTTCTGAGTGAACAGCACCTCGGTCTCGGGGTCCTTTTTGGGTGAAAGCAGCTGGTCATTGAAAGCCTCATAGGCGGCCTTGGCATCGTATTCGCCGTTGATCATCTTGTGTCCCACCTCTTGTGAGATGCTGAAGATCTCGGTAGAGGCAAGGCGCACGTACAGGTAGTTTGCGGCGATGATGTCGTCATCATGCTCCAGGGCCTTGGAGGATGTGATGTCCACCTCTTTGTTGTAGGAGAGCACCGATCCGCCGGCAGCAAGTACGCGCTGGCCCTCTGCGCTATACATGGCTTGCAGGACCCTCAGCACGGCAGCAAACTTTGTCTCATCCTGGGCCACCGTGTTGGAGACCGCCGTCTGGCACATGGGGTAGGTCAGCAGCCAGCCATCTTTGTTGGTCTCGCCGAAATAGGGGAGCACGGCCGTGCTGAAGCCATAGGTGGAGGAAATGTTGTCTGCCGCAGAAGCCGTGGTGCGCAACATGGCGGTCTTTTGTTCGAAGAAAGGCTTGGCGATGGGGTTCAACTCGTACTTCTCGTCGCCGGGCTGCACTCGCACATCCTTGAGAAACTGCTCGTACTTCTCAAACACCGTTGGCCATACCACGTCGTCCAGACCCGTGCGGCTATCCTGAGTCTCGCTCTCGTAGTTCATGCGCCATGCGGTGCCTTCCAGGCTCATCAGCTCGGGGATGGCACAGCCTTGCATGGTCTCAAGGCACGTGTAGTCGTATGCCCAGTCTGCCCCATACCCCTTGATGCCGGCAGCCTCAAAGGTATCGATGGCATCGACGAACTCCGCGTAGTTGGTGGGCAGGGGAATGCCGTACTGCTCAAACAGGTCGACGTTTGCAACGGTGCCGTCCACCTCGGCGCACATGGGCAGCCAACGGATGGCGCCTCCGGGCTCCTTGTTGGTGTTGAGGTAGCTGGAATAGAAGGTACCCGCCACCTCGGTGGTGCTCAGGTCTGCCAAGTGATCCGCCAGCGAGGCCGCATCGTTAAGGGAGAAGCGGCGGCAGGTGATGATATCCGGCAGCTGCTCGGCGCGGCCCAGCAGGTCGTGGTAGTAGTCCATGGAGTTGAAACCCAGGAGGAAGTTGAACTCATACTCAGGGAACTTCTGCTCCAGCCACGGAGTGAGGGCCTTCATCATGGAGCGGTCCCACAGGTAGAAGGTAATGCGGATCTTGTCGGCCTTGCCGCTGCTCGCGGCGGAATTGCCGTTGCCGGTGCTGCACGCGAACAGGGTCGTCATGGCTGCCAGTGCACCGGAAGCCTGCAGGAACGAGCGGCGGGAAATCTTGTGTGTCATGAGGGCACCTTAAACACGTCGGGTGTGATACGGCATGGATCGCACGGAATCAAATGGGGGACTAGCGGGTTGTTCAGCGCCGTCTTGGTTTGGTTGTTTCCGCTCACCCCGCAAAGATTCCCGACGTTTGCGGCCCCTCCGTACCGGGCCATGTGCTGACGTGCTAAAAGTCAAATATGATATCAGCATTTGGGCATGGAGTGTTCAACACTGTAAAGTTCGCTGAAAGTTGGGCCTGGGGTTTGGGATGGTCGTGCGCGCAGTGAGGGCGGTGCGGGGGCGGCCCGACACGCACAAGAAAGCCCCCGCTCCCTGGGCTTGAAACACGCAGCCAAGGGGGCGGGGGCTATGAGATGCCAAGAGAGTTAGATGGCATGTGGACTGCTAGGCTACGCTACTCCCAGGGGTCCTCGCCATCATCGCCATTCCCTATTCCCCCCTCCACGCCGATTCCACCAGACATGGAAGAGCAGACGACAACGTCCTCCTCGCCGAACTCAACGATTTTTATTTGGGGGGGGGTGTACATCTCTTTGGTCATTTAAAGTCCTTTCTTGATTTGAAAAGCAGGCGTGGGTTGGTGTATTAGAGTGTTCTATAACACATGAACATCAGAAATGATAGCGGTGCTAATCTTCTTCCTCCCAGCCGCCAGTACCAGTGTGCTCGCCACTGGCGCCGATGACATCACAGAAAACGTCCTCCTGGCCGAACTCAACAACTACTGCCTCGGGGGGGGGTGTACATCTCTTTGGTCATTCGAGGTCCTCTCTCACGATTCAAAAATGGGATGTAAGATATTCCCCTCTGCCAAAAAAGTCAATTCACAAGCTGAAACTTACGCTTCATAGCCGAATCATGCACATATCAAGCGTATTGAACCCCCATCTGCTCACAGCACGCCGCTTCAGGCGTGGCTCCCGCACCCCGGTTGGGCAGTCGTTTCTCAAGTGCAGGCTGATCTCAGACAACAGACAAAGTTGTATTTCCAAACGCCCATAGCGTCTGCTCTGGGGTTCAAACATGCCCGTTTACCTGCTCATGTCGCTAACACAGAAAGATTTCGTTGAAATTTGACGCTAACACAGAAAGTTTTTTGGCAATTTTGACGCTAACACAGAAAGAACCGCCAGAAGATGATGGACAAAGAAAGTTCTTAGTGAAGTGTTGATATGGCGGACCATGACAGGCAGCTTGGAAAACGATGAACGAGTGGGCCGCGAAACATTCCACCATTGCGGCAGCGCTTTTAGAGACCGCGTACAGCGCGGCGCTCGCGGGGTGGGCCGACGCCAACGGCGTGAGGCTCTCCGCGGGCCCGCACGGGCTGATGCCGGGACAACGCGGTCGCGACGTTGATGTTCGCTGGGAAGTGGTCCTGAGGGGGTGGTACGGATTTTCGGTACCACCCCCAATCGCTCAGTTCGACTTGACAAAACACACGTTTTTGCATGGGCGGGGGCGGTACGGTGACCCATGCGCGCATCTGGGTGCTTGTTGCGCAGGATGGCTGCGTGCTCGACGTATGTTTGCGAGGCAGGCTGCGCTCGATTGCCGATTCAGACGCCGCCGACGAGCGCTTCCGACGCTGTGTCGCCCAGGGGGACGCCCACCTTGCCGGGTGCTGGCGCGTAAGGTGCATAAAGACTCTTGTTGACTAGAAACGAAAAAGAGCGGGTCCCTATGAACAAAAGTCATAGAGACCCGCTCTTTACTGAGACTTCTGAAGAACTATAGTGCAACCAAACTCAATTAGAAGTCGTTATCGTCGTAAGGGTTGTTTGGATTCTCTTCGGTAATATCGAAACCGTTATTCGTATTGCCATCGGGGGTCCAGCCGGAAAGGTTGCAGACAAGGTCTTCGTTGCCGAACTCAATGATATCCATCTCGGGTGCGACGTACTTTTCGTTAGACATCTATAACATCTCCTCTCCAATGCATAAAACGGTTAGGATTCTAAG
>CABQHM010000009.1 GCA_902464015.1 uncultured Coriobacteriales bacterium
GCGGAAGAGGCACCTGGGGGAGGGGGGCCCGAGAGGGTCCCCCTCTTTCGTTTGCGGGGCTTCTCGGGACCCCGCGAAGGCAGACGGGCCGCCGGCCCCCTCGGGGGCGGGGGGCCTTTTTGTCTTTTGTTATGCAAGCGCTTCGCTTAGCCCCTTGCGCGGTTGAGGGCGCGGTACCAGCCATCGAGGCTTTGCTGGCGGAGCTCTGCGGCTAGCTCGGGCTTGAAGCGGGTTGCCTGAACGGCGTTTACGCGAAGGCTGTCCAGGTCTTTCCAGTAGCCTGCATTGAGGCCTGCAAGGTAGGCGGCTCCTAGTGCGGTGACCTCGGCTGTTTTGGGCCTGACCACGGGACGCTGCAGAAGGCCGGCCTGCCAGACCATCGTGAAGCGGTTCTGCGACCCGCCGCCGTCCACTGCTAGCTCCTCGATGTCACAGGGGAAGTCGTTGCGCATGGCTTCGAGGACGTCGTATGCCTGGTAGGCGATGCTCTCCAGGGCCGCTCGGGCGAGATGTGCGCGTGTGCAGCCGCGTGTGAGACCGCAAATCAGGCCTCGTGCCTCTGCGTCCCACCAAGGGGCGCCAAGGCCTGTGAATGCGGGGACAAGATAGGTTCCAGCGGTGTCTGGCACACTGAGGGCAAGCTCCTCGGTTTCGCTTGCATCTTTAATGAGCCCCAGCTCGTCGCGAAGCCATTGGACGGTGGAACCTGCGTTGAAGACGGATCCTTCCAAGGCATAACGCAACTCGCCCTTGGTGCTTGCGGCAACGGTTGTGACCAGGCCGTTCTTTGAGGGCACGGCATGGGTGCCGGTGTTCATGAGGATAAAGCAGCCAGTGCCGTAGGTTGCCTTGGCCTGGCCTTCCTCAAAGCAGCAATGTCCGAATAGAGACGCTTGTTGATCGCCTGCGACACCCAGGA
Source organism: uncultured Coriobacteriales bacterium (assembly GCA_902464015.1). GTDB lineage: Bacteria > Actinomycetota > Coriobacteriia > Coriobacteriales > UMGS124 > UMGS124. The sequence continues at coordinate 920 of CABQHM010000009.1, forward strand.
TGGGCGGTTGCAGGCGCATGATATCCTGACTAACCTGGCCATAGTCGCCCATTGACTCTTTGACCTCAGGCAAGATGGCGCGCGGAATGGTAAACAGGTCGAGAAGCTCGTCATCCCAATCCATGGTGTGGATGTTGAAGAGCATCGTGCGGCTCGCGTTGGTGCGGTCAGTGGCATGGACTGCGCCTTCGGTGAGGTTCCAGATGAGCCAGCAATCGATGGTGCCACAGGCAAGTTGCCCCGCCTCGGCGCGCTCGCGCGCTCCGGAGACGTTGTCGAGAATCCAGGCGATTTTGCTTGCCGAGAAGTAGGGGTCGAGCACGAGGCCAGTCTTTTGCGCGATGAGATCGCTCAAGCCACGTTCCCGCATGCTTGCAATAATGGGCTCTGTTCGTCTGCATTGCCATACGATGGCATTGGAGATGGGCTCGCCAGTGTGCCTGTCCCAAACAACGACTGTCTCGCGTTGGTTCGTGATGCCAACAGCTGCGATGCGGTCCGAGTGGATGCCGCTTGCAAACTGAACCTCGGAGATAGTTGAGACCTGCTTGGCGAGTATCTCTCGGGCATCATGTTCGACCCAGCCAGGTTGGGGGTAATGCTGGGTGATGGGCTGGCTTGCCTGAGCGACGGGGGCGCCGTGTGTATCGAACAAGATGGAACGCACTGAGGTCGTTCCGGAATCGAGCGCGAGGATGTAGGTGTCATCTGAACAGGTCGTTTGATGCATGGGACCTCCTCTTATGATGTGGTTGACGTTGACTTTTTCGGTAGCTGCCTGAGAAGGCCTACCTCGAGGATGAATGTCGCGACGATGCAGACGCTCGACAGAAGTGGGAGCGCCCAAATGGGTGCAACGGTGATGAAAGCGCCGCCCAAAGCCGAACCGATGGCGTTGCCGAGCTGCAGGGCAGATCCTGACAGCGCTAGGGCCATGGGTGCGTCCTTCCCCGCCAGCTTGGTGATAAGCAGGTTTTGCGAGGGGTTGAAGCCCCAGTCGGCCATGACCCACAGGCACATGAAGACCCAGATGCCCACCGGGTTGGAATGCAGGAGCGACAGACCAGCAAGTGTGACCATCTGCATGATGAGGACGACCCGGCAGGTAAGCTGGAATCCCTTGTGGTCAGTGAGGGAGCCTCCCGCCTTGATGCCCACGGCGCTCATGAAGGCGCTGACAAGAAGGACCAGGCTGACCGTTGACGAACCTTGCCCAAAGACGCTCTCCAAGAAGGGCGTCACATAGGTGTAGTAGCTTGAGTAGCCTACGTTAAGCAGCACCATGACAATGAGCGCGCGCAGGATAAGTGGGTTGTGCAGTGGGGCGAAGCGGGCCCGCAGCGACCCATCATGTTCAATTTCCTCAAGGTTGGAGGGAATGCGCTGTGCAACAAGGAAGCAGCTTACAAGGACATATGCCGCAAGAAAGGCGTAAAGGATATGCCAATCTATATATATGCATATGCGCTGCGCAAGCGGCATGGCGATAATTTGTGCTGCGCTCGACCCTAAGCCCATGTTTGCCAGGGCGCTTGCTTGTTTGCCGGGAGGAGCGAGCCTGGAGGCCAGCGCCATGGCGCAGGCGCAGTAAAGGCCGCTTCCCAAGCCCATGACGACGCGTGTGGCAATGAGTATGACGTAGTTTGAGGTACTTGCCATGACGGCCATGCCTGCTGCCAGGAGGATGAGTCCCACAATGAGCTGATTTCGTTGGGTGACGCGAGACATCCGCGCAAGGAGGACCGGGGCTCCCAGGGCGCTGGCAACGGAGAATGCTGTCATGAGCTGGCCGACATGGGCAAGCGTGGTGTCGCATGAGGCGGCGATGACGCTGGGAATGCCCATGATGAACTGCTGCGAACAGCCCAAGGCGAAACTGCACAGCGTCAGAATCAAGATTGTGCGACCAGCTTGTTGGGTCTTAGTCTCGGCCTTCTGCCGTCCCTGTGTGGTGTCCATGCCGCCTTCCCATGCCGCTGTGTCGCCGTTTGTGTCAAACGCTGCGATTATAGAACGGAGCACGACATCTTCCCAGGCCTTCTGCTGAGGAGCCGCCCAGCGGCAAGGGATATCAGTTTGGGCTGCTGTGACATGATGAAAAGGGCGCTCCGCCAAATGCAGCGCGCCCATGCTTGACGCAGGTGAGCGGTAAGGGATATCAGTTTGGGTTGCTGGGGCACGAAAAAGGGCGTGCTGTCAAAAGCAGCACGCCCTTTGTTCGAAAGAAGCGTTTGACACGCGTTTAGAGCTCCTGGCCGTACTTCTCCATGAAGGCGTCGAGGTCGCTCATGAGCAGCTCCATGCGCTCCCAGTTCTCGGGCGGAAAGTAGTTCTTGTCGAGGGTGCCCGCCTGCTCGGCGCGCTTGTACTCGTCGGCCCAACGCTGGGCGAATGCCCTGCGGTGCTCGTCGGCAATGCGGTTGAAGTTCCAACGGTAGGTGCCAAACTTGAGGTAGTTGAGCATGGGGGCGAAGGCCTTCTGGCGCTCAGGGTCGCGCGCCATGAACTTCTCGCTCAGCTCGTACTCGCCGCAGACCTCGTAGATCTTGGTGGACGACTTGCAGGAGGAGGCGGTGTTGTCGACGCGGTAGTGCAGGCCGAAGTACGGCAGAAGCGCTGCACGGCGAGCGGCCATCCAGCACTGTTGCACAAAGGACGTGTCCTGATAGGAGGCGCCGGGGGTCGTGTTGAAGGCGATGCCGTTGTCGATGATGAACTGGCGGCGGTACAGTGCCGACCAAATGATCGGGATCTCGGCGAGAACGCTCTGCTCCTTTGCGGGGTCGAACACGTGCTTGTACTTATAGCCGTCGTAGACGTGCATCTCGCGGTCGCCAGAGGCGTCATGCTCGAAGTAGTTGCACTTCACGACGTCAAGACGATGGCGATGGGCGTAGCGCCACAGCGTCTCGAACATGTCGGGGGAGGCGAAGTCATCAGACTCGCAGATGCCGATGTACTCGCCCGTCGCATGCTCGATGCCCTTGTTCATCGAGTCGCCGTAGCCGGAGTTCGCCTTGTCCACAAGCTTGACGCGGCTGTCGCGTTTTTGATACTCGCGGATGATGTCGGGCGAATTGTCGGTCGAGCCGTCGTTGATGCAGACGATCTCGATGTCCTTGAGCGTCTGGCCGAGCAGGCTGTCGAGGCATTCGGGCAGGTACTTCGACGTGTTGTAGATGGGTACGAGAATTGAGACCTTGGGGGCCTTGTTTGCATTGGAGAAGAGCATGTTTAGCCTTTCCGACGAATGAGGTTGATGAGCTTGCGCGGCAGGGCCGTGACGATCCTGCCTGCCTTGTAGGTCACCGAGCTATAGAAGCGGTCCATTTCCTGACGCAGAAGTTCGGCCTGTGTGGCAAACTCGCCGACCTGCTTCAGGTTGCGGCCGTTCGCCATGCCCATGCGATGAAGAAGCGCATAGGAGTGCGTGATGAGATAGGCTTCGCTGGATTCGGCCTCGAGAAGCAGGCGGAGCGACTCGAGGTTTTGAGCCGGAAGCAGCACCTCGTCGACCACATCAGGCCACCTGTCAAGGGCCTTACGCGTGACGCAGAAGAGCTCGGCGGCGTCTGCGGGGTTTCGCATCGTGTCTGCCAGCGAGCAGAGGGCGGCTGCGATTGCCGAGCGCAGAGAGTGCGCGCGCGCATCCTCCAGACCGGCTTCTTCGGCCGCTGCGATGCAGGATGCGACAAAGTCCTCGATGCCGTGAGGCGTCTGGAAATGTGGCTTGCGAAGCGTCAGCAGGGGAATCTGGGTGGGCAGAATCGCCTGTGCGCTGGCAAGGCATTTCATGGCAAACACAGAGACGTCGCGGCATGCCTCGGGGTCACGCTCGGCGCATGCCTTGACGAGGTCGGTTGCAAAGAACTTGTTATAGGGCGCGGCCGAGGCGAAGTGGAAGACGCCATCTCCCAATTCCGCAGCGGAAAACGTCTGACGGTTGTCGAGGACCGTGGAGGCGTCGATGTGCAGATACCGGAAGACGTCGGAGTGCTCGAGCGAACCGTCGGCATCGGTGAAGGTCACGACGTCGGCGTGGCCGGCAATCGAACTCGCGCTCGGCATCTCCGCTTTCTTCTGGGCAGCCCATGCCTCGTAGTTTGACGCAGCAGCCAAAAGCTGGCGGAAGGACGTGGGCTCGTATTCGCAGATGCTTCCCGGGAAGATGACCCAGGCGGCGCGAGCTGCGGCAACAGCCTCGGACATGGTTGCAAAGGTTCGGCAGCGGTCATCGCGCAGCATTGCCTTGAAGTCGGGCGCATCGTCGGAAGCGACGTAGAGAATTTCGAAGTGCTGCTCGTCTTGCACCTCGAGAGAGTGAAACGAATCCTCGTCGAAAGCCATGCCGGGCTGTGCGGAGAAGATGACGCTCACCACAGGTTGCTCGACGGGTTGCGCCTTGGACTCGAGGATGAACGCGAGCTGGTCCTTGCGCACCTGGGGGATGTCGGCTCGGACAGCCTCGGTGAAGCAGCGCTCTATCAAGCCTCCGAAGGCGTCTGCGAGCTGCTTGCGCGTCTCGAGGCGGGCGTTACGAGCGTCGCGATACAAAAAGTCGATGGCCCAGTTGAGCATTGCCTGCTCGTGGCCGACAAAGTACGAGCGCTCGCGCCACGTGTCCAGGACGTAGTTGACGACCTTGATGTGCTCAAGGAGCCTGCTGTCACAATCATCGGCCATGACGGCAGAGTCTTTGTGGTTGCGGTAGAAGTAAAGCGTCTCGGGCGTGAAGCTGACGACGCGTGCACAGGGAAAGGTGCAAAACTGGAAAGCGTTGTCCTCGCCCAGGCGCAGCTCCGTGTTGAAGCGCAGACTGTTGTCGACGAGCAGGGAGCGTCGATACAGCTTGTTGCACATGAGGGGGTTGCTCCCGACCTCGCCAAGAAGTGCATCGATGGAATTGCCGGTGTAGGTCGTGGCGCGCTTGGCAAAGCAGTCATCAGCCCAGAAGCCGATGGGGAAGGTCTTGCCGCCGAACACGACGATGTCGGCGCCGTCGCGCTCGGCAACTTTGTGGAGCAGCTCGCACGTGTCATGGCGAATAAAGTCGTCGGAGTCCACGAACAGGACGTAGGTGCCGCAGGCAAGCTCAAGGCCATGGTTGCGAGCGGCAGAGACGCCGGCGTTTGCCTGGTGGATGGCTTTGACGCGCGCATCGGCCTTGGCTGCCTCGTCAATCATGGCGGGGGAGCCGTCGGTCGAGCCGTCGTCGATGCAGATGATCTCGATGTCGCCAAACGACTGCTTCAGAAGGCTGTCCAAGCATTCTTGGAGGTACCTTTGGGTGTTGTAGACGGGTACGACGATCGATATGGTGGGGCTGGTTGCCATCGAGCGTTGCTCCTCGCGAATAACGGTTGATGCGCCCGACTTTTCGTCGGGCAGCTGGTTCATTCACGCATAATTCTATCAGCCGGCTTTAAACGTTGGCCCATAGTTGGCTCTCAATCAGGAAAAGACCGTGTAAACCTGGGCTGTTTTTGATTCAGACCGAGACACAGGGCGGCTTTGGCCCAGCTGGGCATGCGAGCGGCGGGTTACTGTTCCCGCTGCTTCATCGAAAGCAGCTTGCGCTGCACGGCGCGGGGGATGCGGCAAACCGCCCGGCCGATCTTTTGCTCGGCGGCGTTCATGGCGCGCTCGTGCTCGTCGCGCAGCGCCGCGAGGCTGGCCTGGAGCTTCTCGATGGTAGCTTGCGCCTCACGAGTGGCAGTCTCTTGTTCGCGCAGGCGGTTTTCGAGCGCCTGGCGGGCTTCGAATTGCATGCGTTCGCGATAGCATGCCTGGTCAAAAGCTGCGCGCAGTCGGAGCTGCTCGGCATGGAGGAGCCGGTCGCGATCGTTGGCGAATATCGCGCGCAGTACGTTGACGTCGTCGATGTTGTCGATTTCGTCCAGGTTGGCCTCACTGATGTTCAGGTCGTACAGGCCGCAGCTGTTGAGATACGAGAAGACTTCGTCAAAAGACTCTCGGTTCTTGAGCGTCAGAAGGTTGTAGACACATCCGCCGGCGACCCAGACAAGATAGGAGTGCCTCAGCTCGTCCATGCAGCCCTGTTCTTCCAGGAATGCGCGCAGGGCCTGGAAAGCGCGAACGAAGTCGAGGGGATGCGCATCCTTCGTGTCCATGGCGCTTGTGCCGATGTTCTCGCGATGGTACAGGGCCTGCTCGTCGGTGCAGGCAACACGCTGGGCCAGCACTGCGGCGGGCAGCGAGAACATCACGTCTTCGCTCAAAAAGACGTCATCTTGGAAGCGGATAGTATTGTCACGAATGAATGATGTGCGGATAAGCTTGTTCCACGGCACGGTGCGAAACGTCGAGAACGTGGCGTCGGGGTTGTCGCGCCAGGTGAAGCAGCCTTCGGGGAACAAATGGCGTGGAAGGCTCCATGGCACACTGATGGGCGTGGCAATCTTGTTGTCGTAGAGCATGAAAGGTAGCAGCACGATGTCGGCATCGTAGCGTTCGGCTACCTGCACAGCACCTTCGAGAAGGTTGGGCTTGCAGAAGTCGTCGGCATCGCAGCAGTAAAGGTAGTCGCCCCGGGCAACCTCGATGGCGCGATTGCGGGCTTTCGCAGGGCCGGCGTTACTCTGGGAGATGACTTTGACGCGTGCGTCGGTGCGAGCGTAGTTGGCGAGTGTGGCCGGGGTTGCGTCTGTCGAGCCGTCGTCGACGCAGATGACCTCGATGTTTGCGAGCGACTGCGCCAGGAGGGAGTCGATGCACTGTGGCAGGTAGGCCTCTTCGTTGAAGACCGGGACGATGACCGAAACCCGGGGATGCGCGCCAAGCTCCTGTGCAGTCTTTGTCACCATTGCCTCCATTAGACTTCGAAGTTGCGAAAATCATACCGTCATGGGTGCGTGGGCCGTGCCTTCACGGTAAGATGCGCACTGTCATTCCGTATTCGGTCCCCATGCTTGGCCTCAATGGTTGGTCGAGCGTGCGGTGTCTTTTGGCAAGCTGTTCGAGCTGGAGTTTTTGATGGACCACATGAACCCCTACCTGCATCTTGTGTTTATCGCTCGACTTGATGCGGGCGTCACGTCTCTGTCCTGGCGTGTCAAGGAAGCCCTGGAAGCCCAGGGTCATACGGTGTTTCTGTTTGCACCCGAACGCTGGCCCGGCTTGTTCGATGAGTCTGGCGTGCTCGATTTGGGCGGCCTGGCTCGTTTTTTTGACGTGGAACACCCCGATGCGGCGCTGATGTGCGACGGTTTGGGAGTCAAGGTTGCAGCTGATGACGGTCTTCTCGACAAGGTGCCGCTGGGGGCGCTTGTTGTGAACGCGGCCGAGCTGAAGCGCAGTGTTGACCATAGCGCCCCAGGGGCGCTTGGGTTTGCGTTGGCGGCAATGTCTGACGGGCGTTTTGCATCTGACTTCCAGGGTGGTGTGGCGGATGTGCCGGGCGCAGACGGGTCTTTTGAGGGTATGCCTGTTTTTGCGTTCCCGCCGTGCCCCGACACACCCTATTTGACGACCCCGCTTGCCAACGATGTGGCATGCCCGACCAATGTCATGTGCCTGCAGGATGCTACGCCCGACCGCGTCGCATTCATGCATGAGCTTGCGGGTATGACCGAGATGGCGGGTGTTGAGGTTTGCTGCTTTGGCCGAAATTGGCCGACTGACCTGCAGAGATGCCCTGAGTTTACAGCTATCACGTATGCGGCGCGCTCGAGCCTGGCGTGTGTCGTCTTTGAAGATGAGGACGTGCTCGGTGGAGCGGATGGCGCTGCCCGCCCGCTCGACCGACTTCAGAACGATATGCGTATGGCGCTGGTTGCCGCGGATGGGGCCGCACCTGTGCGTGTTTGCTGCGCTGCACCCGCCGCTCAGCCCTCCCCGGCTGGGGAGGCCGACCTCAATCGGGCGGGCGGGCTTGAGAAGCTTGTCGGCTTGGCACGCCAGCGCAGCCTCAATGCATCGGCCATGCATGCGCGCAAGCTCCCTGTTGCGTATGAGGGACCGGTCCTTGAGGACGGGCTCAACCGCGCCTTCTCTCGCCTTCGCTGCTTGTATGCCTCCCGGGGCCTCATGCCCGGTGCCCCTGCGCCTCGCTGTGTGGTGTGTGTGCTGGGATACTTTGGCATGGGCAACTTCGGCGATGAGTACATCTTGGCGTCGATCTCGGCTCGCTTGCGTGAGCGCATTCCGGGCTGCGTTGTGGTGGCTGTGGGCGAGAATCCCGCCTATACGCTTCGGTATCGTGGAATCGTCTCGCTTACGATGGCCGACAAACATGCGCTTGGAGAGATTCTCTCGCATTGCTCGACTGCTGTCGTTGCTGCAGGACTCCTCTTTGACCAGGGAATTCGTTGGACGATGGGCCGCTCCGAGCTTCTTTCTGACATGCCTCACACCGACATTCCCGGTATCGCCGCTTTCGTTGAGCTCGCATGGCTCAACGAGTGCCGCACGTTCTTTTACTGTGCCGGGGCCGGTCCGCTCGATGTCGCCGCAGGTCGTGCGCTTGTGCGCCTCATGGGAAAGCTTGACGCCCGTTTCCTTGTGCGCGACGAGCAGACCGAGAGGCTCATTGTGTCATGCGGCGTGCCGGCCGAGCAGGTGAGCGAGCGGGCGGATGCGGCTTTTCTGGGCAAGGTCGAGCGGACTACCGCCGTTCAATCCTGGCTTGCCAACGAAGGTATCGACCTGACCACTTCGCGTCTCGTGGCTGTCTCTCTGCGCGAGTATGAGAACGCGCCACGAGACTTCGCTGCCCGCGTAGCTGAGACACTCGACCGAGTGGCGAATGCCCATCCTGATGTCGCGTTTGCCGCATGCCTGCTCGACCCGAGCGACGCGTCGTTGGCAGCGGCGATTCAGGCCAAGATGGCCAATCCCGAGCGCTTCCATGTGTTTGACCCCGCAGGTGCGGTCGAGCCGATGGCCGACTTGCTGAGCAGGTCGAGCGCGGGCCTCTCGATGCGCTATCACTGCTCGCTGCTTCTGGGGTCGTTTGGCGTTCCGTGCGTAGGCTTGGGCTATTTGCCCAAGGTTGTTTCCTTGTATCAGGATTTGGGTCAGGCCGACACCCTGCTTGAGATGGACGTTGATGCATCCCAGGTTTCCGACAGGCTCGAGAGGGTGCTTGCCGAGGCGGACACGCGCGCCGAGATTCTTCGCACGCATGTCGAGGCATTGCGCGCACAGACGCAGCTGGCAGAAGACGAGCTGGTAGATTGGGTGTGCGCCCAGTCGCCTGCGAAGTGCGCCGCGATTGAGCGTGAGTTTTTCTTGCGCACGGTACCGGCCAGCGCGTTGGGCGGCATGCACTTGGCGGCGGAGTTGGAGGTCCAGCGCCAGAGTGGGGCGCAGCTTTCGGGTGAGCTCGATGCGGCCCGCGCGGAAGTGCGCGTTGTTCGCGCGTCGTGGTCGTATCGTATCGGCAATGCTCTCATTCAGCCGCTTGTCGCCCTCAAGCGCGCGCTGAAAAAGGGATAATGAGGTTACGCTTGTAGAGCGTGCGTGTTTTGATTGCCTTGACCGATTGTCGACACAGCGATTGAATGCGAGGCGTTTGCTTGTGACTGCTCGAATTGAGAAGTGCGCTGTTCCCTTAGCCGCCCTTGTCCTGAGTGCCACGGTTTTTGCTGGCGTCTGCTGCATGCCGGCAAGTGCCTATGCCTCGTCGTTTGGCGATGTGGAAGGACATTGGGCCGAGGACGACGGCTGGATTGATTACGCCAGCTTGAACGGCTTGATGACGGGCTACGACGACTCGAACCGGTTCGGCCCCGACGATCCGCTCACCCGCGGCATGGTCGCCACGGTCCTGTACAGGCTTGCCGGCGGCACGCCTGTGGGAGACTCGGGATTCCCCGACGTTGAGCAGGGCATTTGGTACTCTGATGCCATTGCATGGTGCAAGGCGAACGGCATCATCACGGGTTATCCTGAGGACGGCACCTTTAGGCCCAATGAGCAGGTTCTCCGTGCCGAGCTTGCGACGATGGCGTATCGATTCGCTGCCTGGGCCGGCATCGATGTGAGCGCAAGCGATGCGGCATATTATCTGACGCAGGACACAGGCCTCATCGACAGACCGAACAATGCGTTTTCGTATGCACGTTCGGCCCTCATTTGGACCTGTGACACGGGCGTGCTCAACGGCAAGTACGACACCGAGGGTTTTGCCTGGCTTGATGCCCAGTACACGGCGACGCGCGGCGAGGCCGCGAAGATTTTCTCGGTGCTCAAGCGCGACGTGGTAGACCGTTCTGGCAGCTACACCGTCTTGTTTGACTCTGCGGGTGGCAGTGCGGTCGCCGCGCAGGGCGTTGCTTCCGGCACTAAGGCGAGCCGTCCTGCCGATCCCACCCGCGAGGGCTACACCTTCGTCAACTGGTATTCCGATAAGGCCCTGACGCGTGTTTTCAACTTCGGCTCCAACGTTACGGGCAACGTCACAGCGTATGCCAAGTGGCAGTCCGACACGAGCGCCCATGACGGGGAGATTGACGAGGTTACGGCTGTGGCCGACGAGCCCACGTACGACACCGTGGCGCCCGAGTTCGACCTGGTTGCGCCTGCTGAGCCCGATGCGAGCGCGGGCGACGCCGCTTCTGAGCCGCCCCTTGAATACGCGCCTACGTACGACGATGTTGAAGGCGGCGCTGAATCCGGCAGCGAGGGCGAAGAGGGTGGCAGCGAGGCTGATGCCGGCATGCTCGATGCCTCGCAAGTCGCCGGCGAGGAAAGCGCGGCCTAGCTTTTTGCAACTGAGGTGCTTTGGACGGCTGGCCTCCTGCTGGGGAAGAACAACCCTGAGATGGGCCTCGGCAGGAGGTACAGCAGCCCGGTGAGCGCGGCGATGACGACGCAACGCCCGGCGAAGATCACGACCCACGAGGGAACAGGCAGGCCGGCGCAGAGGTTTTGGACGATGTCCCAGGGGAATACGTCCATCTCGACCAGGTGCATGCAGAAGACGGGCAGCGTGATGGTGCCGAACGCCCGTATCGGCTCGGCAATGCGGGGGCCGTGCTGTTCGAGCAGCATGCAGCCCTTAAGGACGCACAGGGCACCGCAGATTCCACCTAGCGTGTCGAGAACCACGCCGTCGCTGTACACGTTTGCCACCATCCACAGGTTTCCGCCCACGCGAGCGCAATATAGCCAGGCTGCGAGCATGATCCACCAGGTCAGAGGGTGGAGGGAACCAGGCTCGAGGAGCTTGGAGGCACGGGCCTTCTGCCCCAGCCACATCCAGAACACAGCGCAGCAGGCCGCCTGAACGCTCCAGGGAAGCCAGAACTTGTCGGCCGTGAGGTAGCCGAAGGCGAAGAGACCGCCGATGGCCGCTGCGGGATAACGTGTCTGGTTTGCCCACGTGAGCAGGATTTTTGCAAAGAAGAGCGCCAAGAGATACCAGATAGCGCCCACGCCCGTGATGCCTGCGGGCATGATGTCGGGCCAAGTGCCGCCCGCGCCGTAGAGGCAGGCGATGGTCCAGCGCGGCAGAAGCTCGCTGACGCCGCCTCCGTGCCCGGGCATGACCAGGCCGCGCAGCGTCATGAGGGCAAGCAAGATGACGCAGGTGGCTGCATAGGGGAGCAGCAGGGCTTTGGCGTTTTTCTTGACGTAGTCGCGGTCGAGGCGGGCGCTTGGCTTGCAGAACCATCCGCTCACGATGAAGAAGAGCGGCATGTCAAACGAGTAACAGAAGGTGACGACGGGCCACGGCATGCCATATTCCGAAGTATGGCCCACCATGACGGCAAACAGGGCGATGCCCTTTGCGATATCGAAGTAGCCAATGCGCTTTTTGGTTTGTGTTACTGCCTGTGCCATGTGTTTCCTTTATCGCATCAATCGTTGTTGCAACGGCACAGTATACGTGTTCTTGCTGGTAGCGAGATGAACTGCATGGAAGGTCCAAGCAAAAGACTGGCGTATGGCTGAGGCGACGCGCGTTGTGCCGTGATACCATCGCAGTTCTTATGGGCGACTGACGGGAGGCGATGGCGCCAATGAAGACGAAGAATAAGACCCTCGCTGCATCCTTGGCCGCATTGCTCGCGGCGTTAGCGGCCGTGCTACGTTTTGCGATGCGCGGCTACGACGTGGTGGCGCTCATCCTGCTTGTCGCTGCGGCCCTCGTGGTTCTCTGGGCGTTTGTCGGTGGGCTGGCGTTTAAAGTGGCGGCGGGCGTCGTGGGTGTCGTGGCGCTTGCCGTGGCCGTAACGGAGGTCCCCATCGTCTCAAACGCAAAGACCGACGCGACCGACGGCGTCGAGTATGTCGTTGTCCTTGGGGCGCGGGTAGATGAGAATGGAAACCCCTCGTATTCCCTGCTCTGGCGTCTTGAAGCGACGCTCGAATACTTGAACGCGCATCCTGATGCCACCGCGGTGCTGTCCGGTGGCCAGGGTGCCGACGAACCCATGAGCGAGGCTGTGTGCATGCATGACTGGCTTGTGGGGCATGGCATTGACGAAGACAGGCTCATCATGGAAGACCAGAGCACGAACACCTTCGAGAACCTGCGCAACTCGTTTGCGATTCTGGAGCAGCGCACGGGTGGGGACGACCTTGACGGCAAGGTGGCCGTTGTGTCGAGTTCCTACCACTTGTTCCGAGCGAAGCTGATTGCAGCTGGCTTGGGCACCGACGTCTCGGGTGTTACGAGTTTTCCCGGCAACCCCGTCGTGACGCTCAACTATTTCATCCGAGAGGCTCCGGCCGTGTGGAAGCAGCTGATCCTCAACGCGATGAACGCGCGTTAGACGCGCCGCCTTTGGCGCTGGCGCGCAGACAGGTGCCGCGCGAGGGGCACAGGTCGGCAAGGGGGCATGGCAGCCCTGCGCCCACGCCCGACCAAACCTCGCGGCCGCTCGCGTCCGGGTAGGTGCCGATGGCGTTGAGGTAGGCCTTTGTTTTTGCCAGCGACTTCGTAGCGCTGGGTCCATCAATGCCGCCGATCTCGAGCTCGGCCACGCAGGCGGGTTTCTTGGCGTCGCACACTTGCCTGCCGTAGAGCACCCACTGGTGGTTCACCGGGCCCCACCATTCATGCGGTATGAGTTTGAGCAGGTCTTTCTCTGCATCGAGCGGAGCCTTGGCTGAGGTAAAGCCCAGGCGCGTTGCGATGCGGAAGACATGGGTGTCCACCGCGATGCCCTCGACGATGCCGAAGGCGTTGTTGAGCACGATATTTGCCGTCTTGCGACCCACGCCGGGCAGGCGGGTGAGCTCCTCCATGGTGCTAGGCACGTGTCCGCCAAATTCCACGGTCACCATCTGCGCCGTTTCCACTGCGTGCTTGGCCTTGGAGCGGAAGAAACCCAAGGGATGCAGCACTTCCTCCACCTCGCCGAGAGGGGCGCTGGCGAGCGCCGCGGCGTCTGGCCAACGGCCGAAGAGGACGGGGGTCACCTTGTTCACTGAGGCATCCGTGGTCTGAGCAGAGAGCAACACGGCGATGACCAGGGAAAACGGGTCGTAAAAGTGCAGGGCGCACTCGGCGTTGGGGTAGAGCTCTGCCATGCGCTTGCATACTTCCAGCGCTCGCTCGCGCTTGCGCGCCATAGATTCACGTGGCATGGGATGCTCCTTATTGCGCGGCGTCGGGGGAGGCCTGGCTTATGCAGCAGGGCTGCGTTTTCTCATAGTATGACTCAAAGTCGTCGAGTAAGCCCATGCGGGAGTTGACATGAGCTTTTTGATACACGTTGTGGACATGGGCACGTACAGTTGATTCGGCGACACAGAGACGGGTGGCGATGTAGGAAGTCGTACGCCCTTCAATGAGATAAGAAAGGACTTCGGCTTCTCTCGGTGAAAGGTTGATTGTTTCGGCATAGCGATCAAGCGCTTTGGTGCGGCCGAGGCGGTAGTCCGGCTCTTCCGCTGCGGCGCGTTTCTCGGCCAACGCGTTTACTGCGTAAATGTCGTTGTCACCGAAGAGTTGCGTGGCGGCGAGCAGGATTAGAAAGAGACCGCCTGCAAACAGGGTGGCGTTCGGCAAAAAGACGAGGCCGAGACCTGCGGCCCATCCCGTCACCATGCCGAGTGAGATTGCGAGACGCGCGCGGGCCATAAAATTGAAAAGCGAGGCGTTTCCCGCTTGGACAATATTGCAATAGTCGTTGAGGGCGAGGACTTCAAATGTCACATAACCCAGTGCAGTGGGTGCAAAAGCGACAAGTGAGTTCGCACCCGACGCATCGAGCAGCAGGCCGAGTCCGATGAGCGGTGCGCAGGCTCGGTAAAGGGTATAGGCGCCGCCCTCCCTTTTTCCCACGCGGCAGAGAAGGAGGTAGACGATTGCCAGGACGACCATGCAGGCAGGCTCAACGACGGACCCGAAGTTTTGAATTGTGCCGTGCTCTCTATACGTCACCGAGCAATGCACGGCAAACAAAAAGGCATATATGCCCAGGCAGATTGTTATTCGTGCAAGCGAGGTGGCAAGGGTTTTTGTTAACGACGCGGTCTGGCGGGAAGCTGGGCCGGGAAGATCCGCGCCGTCTGGGTCGGCATTGAGAAACCCGCTGCCTGTTTGGCTGGCATGAAGTCTTGCAGAGAGTAGGAACGAGATTGCGGATGCCGCTGGGAGCAACACGGCTGCCGCCGTCATTGTGGTGCGTCCAAGAGCCATGGCGGCGAGAAACAGTACGGATCCCGCCGCGTAGGAGAGGACGAGCATGGCAAGTGCGTCGCCGAGTCTCATGTACCCAAAGAAGCTCAGCCACAGTAGGAACATGCATGTGTCGGCGAGGGCCGCAAGAAGGGCGGCGATGCTAGAAAAAGCGGGATTGCCTGGGAAGACGAGAAGGATGGCGGCGGCGAAGGTGCCGGCAAAGAGACTGCATCCCAAAACCGTGTAGACACCCGCTCGGGTGCTAAAGAGTCGTGAGGTGGCCAGGGCGAAGAGTAGCAGTGCCGAGCGGGCTGCAAGCTCAAATGCTTCGAAGGGAATGCCAGAGATGCAAACAATGTCACCGAACAGGGGTGAAGGGGAGATGCCAACCAAGAAAAGCCAGGCCCAGAAGAAGCCGAAGCCGAGATAGCGCAGTGGGAAGGGCCTTTGCACGGTACCTGCATTCAATATATCCATGCGCCTGGCCTCCTCGCCCTGTGCGGTAAAGCGAACGCTTCGCCTGTGGATTATAACCATGGATTGTAGGGCTGGGGAGGATGGGAGGAGACGGTTTCCTTTGGGGGGAAGGAGATTTTGTGAGTGCAGAGCACTCCATCGCTTGAGTCTCTTGTTGTTTGCCCTTTTACCAGGCGCGCTTATGTCAATAAACGCCTGCGTGTATGTGAGCCTCAAAGGAATTTCAGCGTCTTTGCGAATGTTGCTTGACCCTTGTTGAGCTGCACTATGAATCCAGCGTCGCAACGAGACCGCGGCGTGGGATGACGGTGAGACTACACGTTGCGGGGGAGGGGGTGAGAAGAGACATGGATTGTACAGATGGGGTAATGTCGAACACGGTGGAAAGGCTTGTGGCATGCATTGCCGGCGATCCGCTGTATCGCGAGATATACGTGGGTGTCCTTGAGTTTTGCAAGGAGCGCCGCGATCTGAGCGAGGTTGAGGTGGCGATTCAGTCGTGGCCGCAGTATTCACAGGCGGCCCAGAGCCCCTATCGTCTCGTGCGAAACCTTGTCGAGCTTGGCGGGCTTGACTGGATTGAGCTTGACGACGAGGGGGTCGAGGTGAACGCACAGCGAAAGGTGGGTCTGACGTCAGACGAGGCTGACGACCTCGTTGCGTCGTTCGCGGTCCAAACGACCGCCGATGGCGCGGATGCTGCCGAGGATATGAGCCCTGCCCGTCGATTTGGCAAGCTCGAGGACGAGCATGCAGACAGAGTTCCGGTATTTAACGAAATCCTGGAGTTTTGCATGCAGCCCCGTAGTTTCTCAGAGGTTGCATCGCATCTTGGGGAACGCGGTTTGCTTGGCGTTGCGCGCGCAGAGAACGGCCAGGCGTTGCACCCGAGCTATTTTGTAGACGCTCTTGAGCGTGCTGGAACGCTCGTGTGGGACGGTGCGTGGAAGACCCAGCGCGTTAGGTGACGCGCGGGCGTTATGCCGGCCACAACGGCGGCAGCAAACAGGTGATTTTAAAACAACGTATGTGCGATGTGGTCCTTGCAAATAGTCTTTCGGGCCCTCAACCCTGCGGTAACGCCGTGTAGGGCCACATCGGTCAAAGCTAGGAAAGGGAGGACAGTGTGGGCACAAACACGCGCTTCGTAACGAGACGCTCATTTTTGAAGACTGCCGCTGCAGCCGGAACGGCCCTTGCTGTTTCGGGCGGTCCGCTGCTGGAGGAGACTTCGCAGGCATTTGCCGATGAGCCCGTGGCGAGGAAGAAGCACAAGACCGCTTGTCACGGCTGCTGCGACTGTTGCCCGGTGATCGTATACACCGAGGATGGGGTCGTGGTGAAAATCGAAGGAGACCCCGATGGACCCCTCAACAAGGGCGGCATCTGCCTCAAGGGTCTCTCTCAGCTCCAGACGGTGTACAGCCCCCGTCACGTGCTGCATCCCATGAAGCGCGTAGGCATGCGCGGGGAGAACAAGTGGGAGGCAATCAGCTGGGACGAGGCTATCGATCTGGCAAGCACGCAGATTTCCACCGCAATTGAGAAGTACGGTCCGTACTCGTACTGGCATGCGCGCGGCGGTGGCGGAGCTTACATTGAGTGGGAGACTGGCACAATCGACTCGACGTTCGGTGGATGCAATTCGCTTGCAAGCGGTGCCTGCCAGTGTGCCATGCCGCGCGATTTTGTGACGCGTTGCGGCGTAGGTTTCAACTGTTGCGTCGACATGGATGCGGCCGAGCGTTGGATGGGCGTCGTGGATGCTTCCGAGCTTACCGAGGGGCGTATTGACGACACCGAGCGCGTCTTCGTGTTGTGGGGCAGTCAGCCCCATTCTTCCAAGGCTGCTCATGGTGGGCACGGCCTGGCAGATGCACGTGCCGACCTCGGTGTGAAGACCATCGTTATCGACCCCTACATGACCGCCGAGGCCACGAAGGCCGACGTATGGCTGCCGATTCGACCCGGTTCGGACAACGCCCTGCTCCTTGCCTGGATTCGTTATATCATCGATCAGAAGGCGTATGACGAGGGGTTCTGCAAGGGTTGGACGAACCTGCCATTCCTCATCAACCCTGAAACGCGCATGGCCTACAGAGCCGAGGAGGTCTGGCCGGACTACGTGAACCCGGCGGCCGACAAGGACGGTGTGTACGACACGCCCGCTTACGTGTGCCTCGACGCTAAGACTGGCGAGATAAAGCCGCTGCCGTTCTGCGCGCCTGAGGACCTCGAAGTTGACCCAGAGCTTTTCGCGACCGCCGAGGTGAACGGCGTGGAAGCGAAGACGGCCGGCCAAATTTACTGGGAGGAGGCTGAGCCCTGGACGATTGAGGCCGCCGCCGAGACGTGCTGGCTCGAGGCCGACAAGATTCAAGAGGCGCTGGAGCTTTACGTGGGCGCCGATTGGGGCGGCATCTCGGGCGGCGTGTTCTCCGACCACCAGGAGTGCTCCTCCACGGCTCCGCAGGGCATGCTGACCATCGACGCCCTGCTCGGTCGTATTGAGACGCCCTGCTCTGCATACCAGGCCCACGGTTCCTCCGCTCTCACTGAAGACCGACCCACGCAGCGCATTGGCGAGTTCAGCTCGTACTTCGAGCGCTATGGCCTGGGCTGGAACTTCGGCTGGACGCAAGAGCAGAACGACAAGTACCTCGATGGCATCGTGGCCGGCTGGAACGAGAAGGGCCGCGACGGTGAAGCGATGCGCAAGCAATATTTCCAGGCGCACAGCGACACCTGCGGTGCCACCGCTCACAAGGGCATCCATCAGTGGATGACCTGCGCGCCGCGTGAGCTGCGTGAGGCCATCACCACAGGCGAGCCCTACCGGCCGCGTGTCATGTATGAGATGAGCGGCAACAAATACGCCGTCATGGGTCCCTCGCTTGAGTGGAAGAAGGCCTACGACCAGCAGGACTTCATCATTCAACAGTATCCGAACATGACTTCTTTCACCGTTGCAAGCGCTGACTTGCTCTTGCCGACCAACGAGTGGATCGAGTACGACTCCTTTGAGGCTCCCGCAACGCACGCCAACCGTGTGTATGCGCGTGTTCACGTGACGCACCTGGGCGAGACTGCTAACCCCTTCGTGGTACCCTACCAGGTCGCTCAGGCTACAGTGGAGAAGCTCGGGGAGGAGAACGTCTTCGATCCCGACGCCTATAAGCTCGCGTTCTTCGAGAGCAACGACGCTGCCCGTCAGGCGTGGGCGGAGAATATGGGCCATGCCTCGTGGGATGAGATGACGTCGGACCCCGATCACATGTACACCGAGACGCCAATGGACGAGTACGTGGCGTTCAAGCAGTATGAGGGAATTGTCTCCGATGGGCTGCCGCGCGGCTTTGCCACGATGTCGCGCAAGGTGGATGTGTACTGTGAGGCCATGCTGCGCCTTGCTCGCACGGGCTTTCTCTACATGTATCCCTTTGAACAGGAGGCATGCGAGGATTACGATCCCATCTGCACGTTCAACGAGCCCACGGAGAGCCCGCTGACCGATGATGAGTACCCGCTCGTCATCACCACGGGCCGCCTGCCGCATTTCCATCACGGCACCATGCGCCACGCCCCGTTTATCCGCGAGCTCATGCCCGCGCCTCTTCTGCGCATCAACCCCCAGACCGCCGATGAGTACGGCATCGCCGACGGCGACTGGGTGAAGATAACCTCTCGTCGCGCGAGCACGCATGCCATGGCGCAGGTGACGCAGGGTATTGCTCCTGGTGTGCTGCTTACCGAGCGCTTTTGGAACCCCGAGTGTTTCGACGACACGCAAGAGTCCATTACGCCCGGTATTGAGGAGTGCGGCTACAACTGCCTGTCTGCCGACTCGTTCCAGAACCCCGCCTTTGCCACGAACAGCTACCGAGCGTTCACGGTAAAGATCGAAAAGAGCGAGAAGCCCGAGCGCGTGTGGACGCAGGCCAAGGAGTTTGAACCGTTCATGCCCACTTTGCAGGGCGAGCCGACCAGCCCGGAGGTGTTCTAAATGCGCAAGGGACTGCTTATCAACCTCGATCGCTGCTCTGGGTGCGACTCGTGCGTGGTGTGTTGCAAACTTGAGCACAGTCTGCCCCTGGGTTCGGCATACAACAAGGTAAAGGCGATGGGGCCCTTCGGAACATTCCCCAACGTTGAGAAATACTGGCTTCCCATGCAGTGCCAGCAGTGCGAGAACGCCCCCTGCATCGAGGTGTGTCCCACGGGTGCGTCTTTCCGTGAAGACGAGACGGGCTATGTGATGGTGGACACCGATGCATGCATCGGTTGCGGTCTGTGCGTCACGGCCTGTCCGTTCGGCGCGCGCCAAATCGACGAGGATGCGGGCATTGTGCGCAAGTGCACTCTGTGCCATGAGCTCACCGCCGACGGCAGCGACGTACCGGCCTGCGTACATAACTGCAACTGCGGGGCGCGCTTCTTCGGCGACTTCGATGATCCAGAAAGCGACGTATGCCGCGAAATGACACGATACAGCGAGGAATGCATCCATGAGTTGACCGACGAGACGGGTGCGCATCCCGTGACGCGTTATATCCTCTCGCCTAAGTACGCCTCGTGGACGGGTGGGTGCTAGGACGGTACCTGGGCCTAAAGCGGCCTGAAGCGGTGGGAAGGCAAACGAAAATGAACAACGATGAGATTATTGGCATGCTGGAAGAACGCGGGGGTACATATCGCCTGCTCGCTCGGCTGTTCTTCAAGCCACTGACGCAGGAGGAGATTGACGCGCTCGTGGTGTCTGGGTTTGCCGAGGCGGCCTGGGCCGGCACCGATGCTTGCGACGAGGGATGCAACGACATTGCGCGCTATCTGCGCCGCCGCAACACGGGAACGCGCGAGGAGCTTGCATGCGACTTCACATCCACGTTCTATGGCACAATCACCGTCGAGGGCCGCGCTGCCATGCCCTATGAGTCGCTCTTTCGCTTTGGTGGGACACAACTCATGGGCGTGCCGCAAGGCGAGGTGTACAGGGAGTTCAAGGCAAACCGCGTTAGGGTTCCCGCGGGCCTTGATGTCCCCGAGGATCATCTTTCGTTTATGTTCGATTATCTGGCACTTCTGTGCGACAGGGCTATCGAGTGCGTCCGTTGTGGGGACACCTCCGGGGCGATGGAGGTTCTCGACAAGCAACGGAGTTTCTTGACAGAGCACGTGACGAGTTGGTATGCAGATTTCCAAGTTCTTGCGTCTGCGATTGTCCAAACGCGCTTTTATCGCGGTGTGCTGAAATTGACAGGTGCGTTTATCGGCGAAGAGCCTGGGAACATCGAGCTTCTGTATGAGGAGATGGCTGCTTGATGAGGGGGTTTCCTTATTAGGTGAAATCAAATCTCCTCCGCCACCTTGCCATGCGAGCACAGGATAATACCCATTTCTAAAACTGAGACGGCGGCCCCGCGGTGACTTGACGTGGGGCCGCCTGTATTAGGTGGGAGATGGCATGTCGATACAGGGCGAGACAGTGGGGACAAGCAGGGTTTTGCGGAGTGCGCGGCGGATGATGCGTCTCGCGCTTCCTTGCGTGCTCGCGGGTTGCTGCTTACTTTTCCTGGCAGGTTGCGGTGCCGATGCGGGCGATGTTGATGGGGCGATGTCCGCAGCTGTCAAGGGCTCTTCTGTCAACACCTCAGAGCAAGACTCGGTTTCTGCGGCGGACACGATTCGCCAGGCCGCAGTCGCCCAAAACACGGCGGACATCGAGCGCGCCAGCGCCAGCGTGCGCCAGGCAATCGAGCAGGTGACCGCGCCTTATGGTGAGACCGTCTCGGTCACGTATCTTCCTGTGGGCACGCCTGCTGGCATCGTGAGCGTGAACGGCTCGACGCAGCATGCCTCTGCGAGCATGATCAAGCTGGTCGTACTGGCGGCGCTTTTCGACAAGGTGGCCGCGGGCGAGGTTGACCTTTCCGCTCAGGTTGAGGTGAAGGTTTCCGACATCGTCTCGGGTACAGGAACGGTGCAAGACGACGGCCCCGGCACCTATGAGCTGCAAGAACTTGCCCGCCGCATGATCGCCGACAGTGACAACACGGCCACCAACGTCATCGTCGACCTCATCGGCATGGATGCGGTCAATGAAGAGGCGAGCAAGCTCGGCCTCACGGGCACCGTCATGGCGCGCAAGATGATGGATATGGTGGCAGCCGACCAGGGCATGCGCAACCGCATGACCTCCGACGACGCGGCGACCATCTTGAACCTCATCGCCTCGGGCAAGCTTGTAAACGAGCAGATGAGCGAGCTTGCCATGAGCTTTCTTTTGCGGCAGACGATTAACGCGGGTTTGACTGACGCCATCCCTGCAGGTGTCCAGGTGGCGCATAAGACCGGCGAACTCAACCAGGCCGAGCACGACGGTGGTGTCGTGCTGGCGGCTCACCCCTACGTGCTCGTCGTGATGACCGAGGGCATCGACAACTATCTGGGCGTTTCGGTTATCGCGGATGTGTCGCGCGCGGTGTATGTTGCGACGAACGGAAGCGAGGGAGTGGAGCAGGCCAACGCCACGGCGCAGGGCGTCCAGGACGCGATCAACGCGGCAGGCGGTGCGCAGTACGCCTTTGACTACGACGAGCCCGGCGTGTTCTTCACGCCCGACTACAGCTATGACAGCGGTGCGGATTATGGCTGGTCGGACGAAGTGCCTGGTGATTCGGGGGATACGGGCGGAACGACGGTGCCCTCCGAACCCACGCAACCCGGCACTGGCACGGAAACCGGCGGCGAGACGGGCGGTGGTGAGATGGGCGGCACCGTGCCTGAGCCTGGCGCTGGCGGCGCTGCGGGTGGCGAGGGTTCCGGTGAGACTGGCGGCGCGGGTGCGGGCTCCGGTTCGGAAGGCGCGGGCGGCTCCGGGGAAACCGGCGGCGTCGGCGGGTCGGGCGGTACCGAGGCTCCGGTCCCTGGTGCGGGCGACTCTGGTTCGACCGGCGGCAGCGAAGGCGGTGCCGGGGAGACCGGAGGGTCTTCCACCGACACCGCCGAAGGCGAGTAGGTTTGCCGAGAGGGTCCCAGCCTTGCAGCCAACTTACTCGGCGATGGTGAACGTCTCGAAGACGCGGCCGCAGTAGCCAACCTCGGTATCGACGTCGGAGGTCTCGACGCTTGCTTGCACGCCGTGACCCTGCATGCCGTTCTCGTCCACCGTCACAATCATGAACGAGCGGAAGTTGTTCTCCTCGATGATGGGGAGGTTTCCGGAGGGATGGAAGGGGTCGGCGGTGTTGCGGTAGTTGTTGCCGATGCTGGCGGCCTCGATGTAGTTGACGCCGTTGATGTAGTAGCGCTCGTACACGTGGCTGTGGCCGAAGTTGACGGCGTCAACGCCATAGGCCTCGTAGATGGGGCGCAGCACGTTCCAGCAGTTGTCACCGTCGGGGTAGATGGCGTCGCCGGGGTTCTCGGGGTCTTCGATGGCCGTGGACACGGGGAAGTAACCGTCCTCGCCGCGGTTGAGCATATGCCAGTGCTGAGTGACCCACTTGTAGCGGGCGTCGCAGTGCTTGAGGTCGGCGACGAGCCAGTTCACCTGGGCGCTGTCGGCCGAGATGTCGTCCTTGGTGATCCAGCCCGGGTACTCGAAGCCGTCCCAGGCGTTCCAGCGTGCCACGCTGAGCGAGCACAGATGCATGTCACCGTAGTCCACGCTGTACCAGCGCTTGCCGTTCACGGTGTAGTCCTGCTCAGGGTACAGCGGGCGGAACATCTGCATGTAGATCTTCCAAGTCCACTTGGAGTCGTCGGTCGCGAAGTCCTTGTCGGTGCAGACGCGCTGGTCGTCGAACTCATGGTTGCCCGGGCAGGGGAAGACGGGCATGAACTGCAGCAGGTGGGTGTTCTCGGAGGTCTGGTTGAGGCACTCGAAGAACCCGCGGTCATCCTCGCCCTCCACCTCGTAACAGCCTTCGACGTTGAACCACTCGCCGGCCTTCCAGGGCGTGTTGCACATGTCGCCGGCGAAGACGATGAAGTCCTTGTCTGCCTGGCCGAGAACCTTAACGGTCTCTTTGGTGCGCACCTTCATCTGCATGTCGGAGAGCAACGCGAATTTGAAGTCACCGCCGGGCAGAGGGGCGGTCTTGAAGTAGTAGCGCTCGCCAACCTCCTCGCCCAGGCTGCCCACGGTGACGGCGCGGTAGTACACGACCGAGCCGGGCTCAAGGCCCTCGAGCGTGGCGATGAGCTGGCAGACCTCAAGCTCGGGGTTGTTCTCGGGATCGGCGTCGTAGCCGTCGGCCTTAGCCGAGGCGCGCAGGCCCTCGAAGGCGTAGGGCTTGGCCTCGACGCGCTCGCCCAGGGCGGGCGTGGGGCCGTACTCGACGTAACCCTCGCACATCTCCTTGGCGAGCCACAGTACATTCATCTCACAGGAAGGCTTCAAGGTAAGCAGATAAGGCTCGGTATAGTTCATGGTAGGAACTTCCTCGCCGGTCTCCTTGTCCACCGCAGGGGTGACGGAGGAGACGGCCAAGGCCTGTTCGGTATCGGCAAGCGTGGCCGCCGCGGCCGCGATGCCGGCTGCGCTTGCACCGGTGAAAGCTGCACTTGCAACAAAGTTTCTTCTGGTGATGTCCATGCGCTGTGTTCCTCTTCCCTCTTCTCGTTGGCGAGCCGCTCAGGGGCTCTTGTATGTGCAGTCGACGTTGGTGGCGCCTGTGGGCGTCGGTCTTGCGACTGCGATGAAAAGGATGAGGCCCGCGGGTAAAGAGGCGGGTAGGGGTGCGCAAGAGAAGTGCTGTGTTCTTGTGGGGATTGCGCAAGGCTCTGCAGGGTTCTGTGCTTGCAATTTGCTTGTAGGGGACAGGTGTTTGACACGGCTCGGACATATTCGGCGAGGGCAGGTGCTGTGCCCGTGCGATTTGAGCGCATTGAACGCACGCGGTCATGTTCCATGCGATACCATACGGTCTTGTTCCGTGCATGCGTATGACCTTGGGAGGGCCGTGGCGCTATGTTGTACATCTTGACCGGAGAAATCCAAACAGGTAAAACTCGCTGGTTGCAAGGGTTGATTGACGAGCTGCAGGAGAAGGGTGTGCCGCTGGAGGGCGTCCTGGCCCCAGGAGTTTGGAGGCCCAACCCCGCAAAGCCGAACGGTTTTGAGAAGCTTGGCATTGACAATGTCATGCTGCCGGGCGGCGAAGCGGTGCCGTTTGCGCGCCGCCGCGACCTGGCCCCCGATGATACGAGCAAGATAGAGCTTCAGGGCATGCCTGCCGATATGAAGCTTGCTTGGGCATTTTCCGACGAGGCGGTTGAGCGGGTGAACGCCCACTTCGCGGAGCTTGCAGCCGGTGAGCCCCCTGCTCGCCCGGGTCTGCTCGTGGTGGATGAGCTCGGTCGCCTTGAGCTTGAGCGCGGGGGCTTGGGCCTGACGGAGGCGGTGGACCTCGTGGCGCGGGGGCCCAGGCCTGGCTGGCCGCATGCCCTCATTGTTGTGCGTGATTGGCTCGTGCCGCGTGCCCGCATGGTGTTTGGCCCTGCCTGGAACAACGAGATCCGCGAGGTTGGGCCCACTCAAAAAACCGTCGAGGAGCTTCTCGGCTTGTTTGCGTAATAGGGCTGCTTGTTGCCTTGTGTGGAGCCAAAGGCACAAACTTTCGATGTGGCGAACTTTGATAGTACAATTTTCGAGGTTTCCCAAGCGGTCTCTTGCCGCTTCTGCAGTCGAACGAAAGGGGTCAGCCGTGGCTGACAAGCCCAAGGTTTATTTCTCCCGCACGATCACGCCCGAAAAGGTTGTAGAACTCTACGGCTTGCTGGGCGTTGAGCTGCCTGGCAAAGTTGCCATCAAGGTCCATTCCGGCGAGGTGGGCAACCAGAACTTCCTGCACCCTGATTTCTGGGCACCTATGGTAGGCCGGCTGCATGGTACGGTCGTTGAGTGCAACACAGCCTACGACGGCGAGCGCAACACGACCGAGAAGCACTTGCGCGCGATTGTCAAGCATGGTTGGAACGATTACTTCGACGTCGACCTCATGGACGCCGAGGGCCCCGACCTTGAGCTGCCCATTCCCAATGGCCTGCGTCTCAAGAAGAACTTTGTAGGCAAGAACCTGGCCAAGTATGACTCGATGCTCGTGTTGTCGCACTTCAAGGGCCATCCCATGGGAGGTTTCGGCGGCGCGCTCAAGCAGCTCTCCATCGGCGTGGCCTCGTCCTATGGCAAGGCGTACATCCACGGTGTCACAGTGCCAGAGAATATCTGGACGGCCGATCACGACCAGTTCCTCGAGTCCATGGCTGATGCTGCGAGCTCGGTGGTCGACTTCTTCGCTCAGCGCGGCGGCATTGCCTACGTCAACGTCATGAAGAACATGTCGGTCGACTGTGACTGCTGCGCCGTTGCCGAGGACCCTTGCATGGCCGACATTGGCATCCTGGTTTCGAGTGACCCCGTCGCCATTGACCAGGCGTGCCTCGACCTTGTCTACGCTGCCACGGACGACCCCGGCCACGACCATCTCATTGAGCGCATCGAGAGTCGCAATGGCGTCCACACCGTTGAGGCCACCGCGGCCCTTGGTGTTGGCAGCCGTGAGTATGAGCTGGTAGAGGTCGAGTAGGGGTTTCCAAGCCGGCGCGCTTCCGAAGGGTGTACCGGTGTTTTCAACGCTCGGAGGGTTTCATGCAGATTCGTAAGACCACGCTTGCCGATGTCGACGCGGTCGCTGCCATCTACGGCAGGGCTCGCGTCTTCATGTGTGAGCAGGGAAACCCCACGCAGTGGGCCGGGGAATATCCCAACGCCGACACGGCGCGCGCCGACGTTGCGGATGGCGTGGGCTACGTATGTGAAGAGGACGGCCGTGTGGTGGGCGCCTTCGCCTTCATCGTGGGAGATGAGCCAACCTACCAGGTGATTGAGGGTGGTTCTTGGCGCAGCGACGAGCCGTATGGCACAATTCACCGCATTGCCTCCGACGGTACGGCCCGAGGTGTCGCTCGCGCGTGCTTTGATTTCTGTGCCACTCAGATTCCGCATCTGAGGATCGACACCCATGCCGACAACCGCCCCATGCAAGGTGCCATTCTTAAGTTTGGTTTCGAGCAGCGCGGTGTCATCTACGTTGAGGATGGCTCGCCTCGTTTGGCCTACGACTGGCTGGGCGAGGCCCGCGGATAGGGGGAATGGCATCGCGACTGGCACTCCGGACTGTACGCTGCCGGTAAGATGGGCGCCAACCGCCTCGGCTCCACTTCGATGTCCGACATCTACGTCTTTGGTCGCATTGCGGGCAACAACGCCGCTGACTACATGGGCTAAGCACTGAACTCATAGGCGTGCACGAACAAGTGCCCGTCCGTCCCCCATGGGGCGGGCGAGCGCTTTTGCATGTGAGCAGCCCCGAGTGGGATCTCGAGACGATGCGGGTCCGCCTGGGGCCGCGGTGGCATGCGACGGTTTGAATGCTGATGGTTTCTAGTACGTCTTGAACATCTCCTGGATCTCATCGAGGTCGGCGTTGATGCGCGAGGGGTCAAGGAGTTACTGGCGCACATGGCATTGCGGATGATGTAGCGTTCTCAAAATACTTCCATAGATTTTGACAGTATGACTAGATTTCTTAGATTTTTAGAACCCATAGAATTTGCTGTATGATGTCTCTTGTACTATGCGCAGTGAGGAGATATTATGTTTGAGAATCCTTTTGTTCCGGTATTTGGCGGTAAACCCGATTTCTTTTTTGGACGTAAAGAGCTTTTGAGCAGGTTCTCTTACGCGCTTGTCGACCGGGGGAGCGAAGACCGTGCGCTCTTTATCACAGGTAACCGCGGGTGCGGCAAGACGGCGCTTCTTGAACAGTTTTCCCAAATGGCGACCGAGGCGGGTTGGCAAACTATCGACCTCAACGCTGAGAAGGCGCTTGTCGGCTTTACGCGCGGACTTGTGCGCCATGACTCGGCTACCAAGACCATGAGCCCTGAGATTGAGGTCAACGTTTTTGGCAGTGGCGGGCATATCAGTGGCCCCGCGTCATCTAAAACGGTTGTGAACAGCATTGATGACGTCGAGGTACTGTTTCTTGAGGCGTGCAGACAGTCGAAGAAGGGCGTTTTCGTCTCGGTTGATGAGATTCAAAAGATTTCTCTGCAAGACCTGTCTGTTATATGTGGTGCGTTTCAAATGGCCTCGCGCAAGGGATTCAACATCATTCTTGCGGTTGCGGGCCTGCCGTATGCTCATGAGAAAGTTATTCAATACGAGGGGTGCACGTTCATGCGTCGGGCGGTACACGAACGCTTGGGGGTCTTTGCTCCAAAGGAGGCGAGTGCTGCAATAGCCGAGGCATTCTCCAGGACAAAAGGTCTATCGTTGTCTGGCCAAGCTCATGATCTGCTTGTTTCGAAAAGTTATGGACACCCGTACTTCATCCAACTTGCCGGTTACTACCTTGTCGCTTTGGCGAACGAGAAAGCGTCGCATGGCTCCTATGCCATTTCACAAGAAGACGTTGAACAAGCTTTTCCTGCTATTTTGGCGGCCTATGAGCGACGGGCGCTCCGGCCTATTGTGGAGGCATTGCCGTCTTCTTCTGGTGAGTATTTAAGTGCAATGGCAAAAGTCGTGCAGACGAACCGTACCGTTCGCACGCGTGACGTGGCAGAGGCCCTTTCCAAGACGCAGAAGGCTACGAGCTTCGCTCGCGACGAGCTGATACGCGAGGGCCTTGTTGTGAGTACCGGGTATGGTGAGCTCATGTTTAACGTCCCATATTTGCAAGCTTATATGTTGGAGACTCACCCGAAGGAAAGTGAAGCAGTCCTAGCTCAGCAGTGGGGTTTTTAGGAAAACAATGAACAGGTAGCCCCCGGCCGCAATCCCTCCCGCACTGGCGTTGAAGACGTGCCCGGGAGGGGGCGCCGGGGGATTTGTGTCGTGTCCCACCCACGTCGGGCGGCCAGGGGGCGCCTCCGGTGGCGCCCTTTTCGTTGCAGTAATCTATCGCTCGGGGTATTCGCCGTCGATGCCGAGCAGGCCGAAAAGCTCGTCCTTGCCTTGGACATTGCACTTGCGGTAGATGTGGCTCGTGTGGGCTTTGATGGTGCCGCGGGCTACGAACAATTGCTCCTCCATCTGGGCGAGAGGAACGCCGCGCACCATGAGTTGGAGCACCTCTTCCTCGCGATCGGATAGGCCGAAGCGCTTGGAAAGATCGGACACGCGCATGGAAAGCTGGCCGGGTGCAAAGGCGTCTACTTCGTCCTCCAAGGTCTCGGCTCGCAGGCTGATGCCCCAGCGGGCCGAGAGGCTTTTCTCCTGGAACACGATGGCGAGGAACATGATCGTGACGGCAACCATCACGATGGCGTGCACGACAGAATTCGCTCCAGAAGGCAAAACGCTGCTCGAAAGGGCATAGGCACCCCAGCCCAGCGCTTCGACCAGGTAACGAATGCCGCGCTCAATGCCGTTGAGCCAGATGGCGTTGAGGCCGAAGCGGTAGGTGATGTTGCTCAAGATGATCATGATGAACATGGAGAGCATGGTATAGCCGGCGTCATAGCAAGCCGCCGTGAGCTGCGGCGCGCGCTCGAGCAGGGGCATGACAAGCAGCAGCCCGACAATCATAAGCGGGAACGCCACACGATAGATGGTGTCGAAGTTGAACAAGCGCGAGGTGGACAGCGAGCCGAAGAACACGAGAAGGCAGGCAAAGCCCGCGCCGGCGATGTTGCCCAGCACGAGGGGCTGATCGGGCAGGGCGGTGAAGCCGGTTGCAAACGTGCATGTTGCCATGAGCGCGATGGGCTTCCAGGGAATGCTGTGCGCGTGCAGCTTGGTCTGCACCTGCGGCCGGTCGCCTTCAGGCAGCGTGAGCACCGCACGGCGTGCCCACCACAGCGAGAGCACCGGCAGTATGACTGACATCGCAATAAGGCCTTCGGGTTTCACGGCCATGAAGAAACAGCAGAGCATCTCGC
This sequence comes from uncultured Coriobacteriales bacterium, assembly GCA_902464015.1. GTDB lineage: Bacteria > Actinomycetota > Coriobacteriia > Coriobacteriales > UMGS124 > UMGS124. Next base: position 29,943 of record CABQHM010000009.1, read on the forward strand.
CGAAAAAGATGCTGGCAGCATGGTACAAGGCGACGCGCATGGGGTTGAGCGCGCCATAGAACTCGCACCACACGAGGATGGCTATGCCCAGGCCAACGCCTGCGATGGCGAGGCCAATATGCTTTATAAGCACAAGCGGCAACGCGAACGACCAGATGGCGCAGGCGATCGAGCCTACGACCATGCCGGCGCCTGCAAGTATCAGTATGCGGTTGTTTGACCATAAGGGGACGATCTTGCGCCACCAATATGCGGCGGCCAGGCATGCTATGCCGATGCAGACCTCGAACAGCGCGTAGTCAGAAACGTCCATGCCGGGATAGGTGCCGTATCGGAAGAAGATGGAAAGCCAGGCGCGGTAGAGGCCAACGCCCAGAAAGGACACGGGTAGCAATAGAACGCGGCCCATAAGGTTCCTCCACCGTCGCGCTCGTTCTCCCATGGCACTCCCTTCTTGTCTGCGTATGTAGCACTGCGCACGACATATGCCACAGCAAGATACCACCGCATTGGAAATTTTTGAACAGAACCCGCCCTTACCCACTTGCAGGTTTGCATATAGGGCCGCAGCAGGCAAGGTTTAAAAGTTTAAACAGGGGTGAGGGGAGCGGGGTTTAAGACTTTAAACCCCCTCCGAGCTGGTCTTTTGCATTTGGTGGTCATACGGTGGTTTTAGGCGCAGCAAGCCGGGGCCAATTCGGCCCGACAGCGCCAAACACACCAAGCAGGCGGCTTATAGGGAAAGTCGCCGCAACGAAAGGGGATCGTTATGGCTTTCGGAACCATGGCTCGTGAGGCTTCTCATCTTTCCCGCAGGGGTTTTGTGGCTGGCGCAGGTCTGGCGACCGGTGCGCTCGCGGTGGCAGGCACTGGCATGGCGTTTGCCGACGAGGGCGGCGAGGGTGTGGGCCGCGCTGCCGTTGGCGAGGCTATTGGTAAGAACGGCCATATGAACGTTCAGGTCGTCATGGAAGACGACAAGATCGTCCGCATCAACGTCCTGTACTCGCACGAGACGAAGGGCCTGGGCGACGCGGCCATGGAGGCCCTCACCGGTCTCATCATCGACAACCAGACGCTCAACGTCGACACCATCGCCGGCGCCACGCTGTCCAGCGCCGCTTTCCTGCTCGCCGTCGGGGGTGCCCTTGAGGTCCTCGGCGAGGACGTTGCCGCTTGGGAGAAGCGCGACCATGCCGCTCCTGCCGACCCCGAGGGTCTTGCCGACGCGTACGACATCGTCGTCGTGGGTACCGGCGGCGCCGGCTTTGCCGCTGCCATTTCCGCTGCCAACAAGGGCAAGAATGTCCTGTTGCTCGAGAAGCTCGGCATTTTTGGCGGCTCCACTGCCCTGTCCGGCGGCGAGATGGCCACGCCGTGCAACTGGATTCAGGTCAACATGGGTCTTGAGGACAGCCCTGAGCAGCTTGCGGCCGACATGCTGGCCGGCGGCGACAACGTCGGCGACCCCGACCTCGTGAATGTCATCGCCAACAGCGTGTACGACGCCGCCGAGTGGCTGACCTACGAGGGCGGCGTCGCATGGGAGCACAACCTGCTGTTCTTCGGCGGCCACTCTGTCCAGCGTTCCTTGATTCCCAAGGGTCACAAGGGTAACGAGATGACCACCAAGCTCACCGGTCGTGCTGAGACCATCTCCAACCTCACGCTCGTCAAGAACATGAAGGCCGTCGAGCTTGTCATGGGCGACGACGGCGCTGTGGCCGGCATCAAGGCCGAGAGCACCGTCAGCGGCGCGCAGTATGAGTTCGCGTGCAGCGCCGTGATCATGGCCGCCGGCGGCTTTGGCGCCAACGTTGAGATGCGCGCCGAAGCCAACCCCGATTACGGCTCGCAGTTCAACTCCACCGACTGCGTGGGTGCCCAGGGCGAGGGCACCAAGATGGCTCAGGCTGTGGGTGCCGACACGGTCAACATGGACCTCATCCAGGCATACCCCATCTGCGACGTTGCTACCGGCGCCCTGCTCTACCTCGATGACATGCGTCTTGACCAGCGCACGGTCATGTTCAACGTCGAGGGCCAGCGCTTCGTCGAGGAACTGGGCCGCCGCGACGTCCTGTCTTCCGCCATTCTCGCTCAGACCGGCGAGTGCGCCTACGAGATCTGGGACCAGGCCGCTGCCGACGAGACCCGTGTCGTCGAGTTCCACTACGACGAGTTCGAGAACCTCAGCTCCCGCGGCCTGTGCCTCAAGGCTGACACCATCGAGGAGTGCTGCGAACCCTTCGGCATCGACGCCGAGGCCCTCAAGGAGACCCTGGCTCACTGGAACGAAATGGCCGACGCTGGCGAGGACACTGACTTCAACTATCGCGGCAAGCTGTCCCGTATCGACACTCCGCCCTACTACATCATGACCTACAAGCCCGCTGTTCACTACACCATGGGTGGCCTGCGCATCAACACTGGGGCAGAGGTTCTCGATGCTGAGGGCAATCCCATCCCCGGTCTGTACGCAGCCGGTGAGAACGCTGGCGGCAAGATGGGCACCAACCGCCTCGGCTCCACCTCCATGTCCGATATCTATGTATTCGGCCGCATCGCCGGAAACAATGCCGCTGACTACGTTGGTTAAGCACTGAACTCATAGGCGCGCACGAACAAGTGCCCGTCCGTCCCCTATGGGGCGGGCGGGCACTTTGTGCGTGGGAGTCCAGAGATTCATGATTTGGTTTTTCGGAAGCTTACTTCAGCAGCCCCTCGAGATTGCGGACGAAACGGGCACGGTCCTCGTCGGTGAAGGGGTCGGGGCCTTTGGTGCGCCCGCCTGCGCGGCGGACCTTCTTTTCCTCATGGTGGATGAAGAGCTGCATGTCGATGGTCGCCTTGTCGTAAACGCGGCCGCGCACGCCGATGGCGGCGGCATCGCGGCCCAGAACCATGCTCGCAAGCCCGATGTCCTGGGTCACAACGACGTCGCCTGGCTGCAGGCGCTCGACGATGGCGAAATCGGCGCTGTCAGCGCCCACACCAACGGCGAGTGTCTCCACCCAAAACCCCTTGCGGGCCGCTTCAGGTGTGCGCGGATCGTCGCGGCGGATGTGCCGCTCGAGGTTCTGAGTCGAGTTGCCAGCGATGATGACGGCCACATGGCAGCGTCGGGCAACAGCCAGCGCATCGCGCGTGACGGGGCAAGCATCCGCATCAATGAAGAGCATAGTTAGGCGTCCTTTGCTGGAGGCGGGGGTGAATCTCTTCAGGAAGCATAAATCAAGATTGCATCTTTAAGAATGCTGTTGAGAAACTCCTGGCTAGACCCATTGAGTGATTGGAGGTCAACTGGCTTGTTGAGGGCGTCGGAGAGTTCTGCTTGAACGTGAAAGAATGCGAGTCCTCGGATCTGCCCTTCGTCGATGGCAATGTCGACATCGCTCGTATCGGTCTGCTCGCCTCTCGCGTACGAACCAAAAAGCACCGCCCTTGCAATTCCGTATTTTACGAAAACTGGCTCGAGGCATTGCTTTATTTGTTCGATAGTGCAGGCTGTTTCGTGCTGTTCGATTTGTGACCTCCTCTCAGGGTGCATGTATATATTCATTATGCATGAGGTCACACCTCGTCACCTCCACAGACAACGACTCAGGCACTTTGTGATGGGTTGTCAAGCAAGTATGCTGTGGGTCTACTTGTGGGTTCGGTTTCTCTATCCCCATGATTTCACTTGGGGCTTGCAGAGCGGTTGCTGAGGACTGGTAGAATCGATGACCGAACATCCGATTGATGCAGAAAGGCGTGCGGCGAAGATGATGGACGCGGTCATTTTTGATATGGACGGCCTTATGTTTGACAGCGAGTGCGTGTGGAAGACGCTGTGGGAGCCCGCGCTCGCGAAATTCGGACGCACGGTGCCCGAGGGTCTTCCGGCCGCAGCTTGCGGTACTACGGGCGACGCCGCGATTGCTGCCATTCGCAAGTATTGCGGGGAGGACATCGACGCCGAGGGCGTGTTCCACGAGTTCTACCGCATTGCCGCCGAGCGTTTTGCCCAGGGTGTGCCCAAGAAGCCTGGCCTCGATGAGCTGCTCGAATACCTGAAGGGACAGGGCATTCCCATGGCGGTGGCCTCCTCGAGCCCCGTGAGCATTATCGAGGGCGACCTGCGCGCCGGCGAGGTCGAGGTGTATTTCGACCATATCGTGTCCGGTCAGTTTGTGGAGCACTCCAAGCCTGCGCCCGACATCTTCCTTGAGGCCGCGCGCCGTCTGGGTACCGATCCTGCTCACACGCTTGTGCTCGAGGACAGCTTCGCCGGCGTGAGGGCCGGTGCAGCCGGTGGCTTCGTGACCGTGATGGTTCCTGACTTGCATCAGCCCACGCCCGAGATTCGCGCTCTGGCCACACGCGTGTGCGAGAGCCTGAGCGAGGTAAGGGCGCTTTTTGAGGTCGGCGAGCTGTAAAGAGGCATGCGGCGGGGTTGGCTAGCGGCCGTCAGTAGATTTAACATACATTTCAACTGCTGAAATGTATGTTAAATCATCAAAACCCCAGTTGGCCCGATTTTCGTTTTTCTGAAATGTATGTTGTTGGACGAGCATCTGAACCCCACGGCCTGCTCGCGGGCCCGCCGCGCCCCCAACTCGCACCCAAAACGCCAAGCGCCGCCGTGCCCACACATGGACGCAGCGGGGCCCTTCTTACTACGGCCTACTTGAGCAGCTCGGCAATCGTAATGGTCAGTCCGGGGTAGATGCCAACTGGAATGGCGGAGGAGAACGGATAGATGATGGGGGCGAAGTTTTCGTTCTCGAAGTCGTAGACGGTTGTCTTGTTCTTCTCTGGATCGACTACCCAGTATTCGCGTACCCCTGCGTTGGAATAGAGGCCTCCCTTGGTGAGGTAGTCCATGCGGCGGCTTGAGGGGGAGACCACTTCCGCAATGAAATCCGGAGCGCCGGTACATCCGCGGCTGGTGAGCTTGGACGGGTCGCAGATGACCGAGACATCGGGCTCGACATATGTGCTGTCATCGGCGTTGAGGTTTACCGCGAACGGCGCGGGGTAGACCTCGCGCTCCCCGTTGTGACGCTCGATGTATTCGTCAATAACTCTGCTGATGCGTAGGACAATCTTTTGATGCATCCTGTTCGGCGGGGCCATGTCATACAGCTCGCCATCGATGAGCTCGGCACGGACTCCCTCGGGGAGGTTCCAATAATCTTCAGCGGTGAAAGACCTCGGTTTTGACGGCGGCATAGTATCGACCTCCAGCGTTGCTGCGTCGGGTCTCATTGTAATTGATGGATGGTTGTTGGTTGCGACAGATGACTGTCGGGTTTTATGAGGCCCGGCTATGGCTCGCCCAACTCGACCACAATGGCCAACTTTTTTGCTTGCAATACATTTTTCCTGCTCAGACCTCCTTTTTGAACTCGGCCACTCTTGTCGCCTTCACCGCCTTTACTCGCCCACTGTGGTCTGGTCACATTGGGAATCACCGACGCAAGGGACGTCGGATAGGTTGCCTGATGGCCGCAAAGGCCGCAGGCAGACGAACATGAAGGTGAAAGGGGAGTTTCATGAAGACCATCTCGCGTAGGAACTTCATCACTGGTGCCGGTGCCGCTCTCGCGGCAAGCGGTATGACCTCCGTCGCATTCGCCGATGACGCAGCTGCCGAGTTTGACGACAATTACGATGTCGTTGTCGTGGGCTATGGTTTCGCCGGCGGCATGGCAGCCATCTCCGCAGCCGACGCCGGCGCCGAGAAGGTCCTGCTCGTTGACGTTGCACCTGAGGGCCAGGAAGGCGGCAACTCCCGCTTCTGCGCGCAGATTGTCGTGTACGGCCAGGACCATGATGAGCTTCGCAACTACTATGAGGGCCTTGGCTGGAAGATGAACCAGGACTCCGACGTGCTCGACGCCTATGTCGACGGCATCATGGGTGTGCCTGATATCTTCAAGCGCATGGGCATTGACGACCCTTGCATCTGGAGCGAGTTTGCCGCAACGGCTGAGGGCGAGGCCGGCACGGGCGGAAACGACGAGACCGATGCCCAGAAGATCAAGCGCTCCTTTGGCGCAATCTGCCCCGAGTACCCCGAGGTCGAGGGTTCTTCCACGGTTGATGCCGTCACGATGCATCCCGCGTATTTCGACGGTGCGTTCTATCCCGTTGTCCAGGAGACTGTCCAGGCCACGGACGCCATTACTGTGTGGCTTGAGTCCCCGGCGACGCATCTTATTCAGGATCCCGAGTCCAAGGCTGTCATTGGCGTTGTTGTTGAGCACGAGGGCCAGGAGCTGCGCATCGGTGCCAAGGGCGTCGTTCTTTCCTGCGGTGGCTTTGAGTGCAACCAGCAGATGATTCAGGATTACCTCGGTTGCGCTCGACTGGCGCCTCTGGGTGGCATGCACAACAACGGCGACGGCATCCGCATGGCGCAGGAGATTGGCGCCGATCTCTGGCACATGCACAACTACGAGAGCCTGGGCATGTTCGGTGGCAACCAGTTTGAGGTCGAAGACGGCGAGCGTGCCATCCTGATGCTCTCCGCGCGCTTCAGGCCGTCCGTGAAGGGCGCAATGATCTGCGTCGCCGAGGACGGCTCGCGTTTCCTGCGCGAGGATCAGATTGATCGCCATGGCCATCTGTTCAGCCATGGTCTGTGGCGCATCCCGAACACGAGCTACCGTCCCTGGGCTGTCTTTGACGAGGCTCAGAAGGCTATCCTTGAAGAGAACGGCCACATGCCGATCAATGTTGATGAGAAGCTTGTAAGCGCTGCTGATGCCACCGAGCTGGCTGGAATCATTGGCGCCGATCCCGAGACGCTCGCCAAGACCATTGAGCGTTTCAACGGTTACGCTGAAAGTGGCGAGGATATCGAGTTTAACCGTGCCCCGGAGTCGATGAGGGCATTCGAGGGCACTCTGTACGCACTGCCCCTGCAGCCCAGCGTGCTCAACACCCAGGGTGGCCCGCGCCGCAATGCGAAGGCCCAGGTCATGGACACCAACGGCGAGCCCATCAAGGGCCTGTTCAGCGCCGGTGAGTGCGGTGGCGTGAACGCCTTCTACTATCAGGGCGGCGGAAACGTTGCCGAGTGCCTCGTGTTCGGCAAGATTGCTGGCGAGAATGCGGCAATGGGTGTCGAGTAAGCGTTAACCAGATTGGCCTATGGGGGCTGCCGGGATTGAACGGCAGCCCCTTTTTGATATCATCCTTCCAGTTGTTCGGTAAGGGGCCGACAAACGGGGGCATGATATGACGACGGAAAGCGCACGGGGTAAGACGTACACCATCAAAACGCTGCTGAGCGTTTTGGGCATTTCTCGCAATACGTTGCGCTATTACGAGCAGATCGGTGTTATCTCGCCCGTACGTGACCCCGATTCAAACTATCGCGTGTACACGAATGACGACGTTTTTAGCGTCGCCCAGCTCAACATGCTGAAGAACGCGGGGTTTGAAGTGGCTGACGCCCAGGTTGTCATGGAAAAGACCGAGGACGCCTCGGAGTTCGTCGGCAGGCTTTCGGAGCAAAATATGCGCCAGCAGGCATGGCATGCTGCGGTGCAGGATTCCCTGGAGACGCTTAAGGCTATTTGCGATGATATACATCGGGGACCCGTGCCCCGTCTTTCCGTCGGTCGACCGGCCCTTGTCTATTTCGATGAATGCGAGACGGGCTACGACAACCATGTACCTGATCCGGCACAGGATGTGCTCATCCGGAGCATGCCGATTGCTACATTTGGGTCGATTATCGACGGGGATTTTTTCTCGGATAGCCTTGGCTTGCCAAAATGGGGACGGATTGTATACGCGTGCGATGCGCCTTTGTTGCCGCAGCTCTCGCTTGCAAGTCGGCCGCCGGTTCAGGTGGGAGGATGCCCTTGCGTGGAAATCTCCTATGCGGCTGACGCTGACAAAATCCCTGGTTTTGACAGAGGCGGTAGCACGCGTAAAAAAATTGCGGGCATTTATGGACGAATATGGGTTTGAGCAGGCAGGAGACGCATATACCTCCCATGCCCTGCCTATCAAGGGCGTGTTCTATACGCGCGTTCACCTGCCTGTTCGCGCGATTAGTTGGCGAGCGAAGCGCATGCTGGCCAAGCTGGAGCGCGACGCGCAGTCGTAAGACACGCTTCGCTGGGTGAGGGCCTGCGCGTGCCTGTCGGATGATTTAACATACATTTCAACAGTTGAGATGTATGTTAAATCATTAAAAGCCCAGTTGGCGCGATTTTCGTTTTTCTGAAATGTATGTTGTTTTGTGAGCGCTCGGGCCCCACGACCCCGCCGCGCCCAAAACGCAGGGCGCCGCCGTGCCTGCGAGTGGCCACGGCGGCGCCCTTGGGGAATGTCGAGCTGAATCAGGCTAAATCAGGCTAGAACAACGTGTGTCCTTACTTGCCCAGGTACTTGGCTGCGGCCTGAGCGGCGAAGCGGCCGGAGTTGCAGGCCCAGCTGGACTGCGAGCCCGGGGCCTTGTTCACGTCGTAGGCGTCGCCGTACAGGCCGCCCGCGTCGCAACCGGTGGCATAGAGACCGGGAATGACCTCGCCCTCAGTGTTGATGACCTCGCAATCGGTGTCAATCTTCGCGCCGCCCACGGTGCAGTAGTAGCCGTCGGCAATCTCGGCGATGTAGAACGGGCCCTCCTCGATGGCGTGCATCTTCTCGGGGGCCTTGTTGAAGTCGGGGTCCTCGCCTGCGGCGCAGTAGCTGTTGTACTGGTCGACGACGGCCTTCAGAGCCTCGGGATCGAGCTCGACGGCCTCGGCAAGCTCCTCGATGGTGTCCGCCTTGTGGACGGAGTCGAGGGCCTCGACGGCCTCGGTGAATCCAGCCATGGGCTCACCAGCGGCAACGAAGCTGAAGCAGGTGCCGTACACGCCCTCGTTCTCCCAGGCATCGAGGTCGCCCTTGCAGAAGACGGCGTACGTCTTGTTCTGGTTGCGCTGCGCGATGCCGACGCGGGCGAAGTCGTTCTCCCACTTGTCCTCGTTGACGAAACGCTCGCACTTCTCGTTGATCCAGAGAACGGGCTGCGTAGAGGCGATGTAGTCGGGCTGGGCCCACGTGGAGCCCACCATGACGGGGCCGCACCACATGACGGTGCCCAGACCCTCGGCCATGTCTGCGCCTGCCGCGCGGGCCATCTTGATGCCGTCGGCGTCGCGGCCGGTCATGCCCTGGGGAGCCAGCAGCTCGTTGTGGGTCTCAGAGACGGCATACAGGAAGTCGAGGTTGTTTGCATAGCCGCCCGTGGCGAGAACGACAGTGGGGGCCTCGACCTTGACGACAGTACCGTCGGCGCGCACGGCGAGGACGCCGGCGACCTTGCCGTCCTCCATGACGAGCTGCTTTGCCGGGCACTCAAGCTCGACCTGCACGCCGAGGTTCTCGGCGGCCTTGGCCAGGGACTCCATGAAGCTCACGCCCGGGCCTTTGTCGAGGTTGCGCTTGAAGATGTGCCATGCCTTGTGGTCGCCGTACTGCTGCACGTGGTCGAACTCCACGCCCAGGTCCTCAAGCCACTCGACGGTCTCGCCCGTGGTGCCGAAGAACTTCTTGTAGAGGTCGTGGTTGGGCACCCAGTGATGGTAATCCATGCAGTTGTTGATGGCTTCGGCCACGGTCTGAGTCTCGCCGGCTTCCTCGGTCCAGTGGGTCTGAACGCCGAAGGAGCCTTCGACGCCGACGAACGAGCCGCCCGTGAAGCTGAACTTCTCGAGCACGATGGGCTCAAGGCCGAGCTGCTTGGCCTGGCAGGCGCACGACATGCCAGCGCCACCTGCGCCGCAAATGGCGATGTCGCAGGTCAGGGTCTCGGTGGGCTCGCCAACCTCCTCGAGGTCCCACACACTGCTCGACTCGGCGATGACCTTGGCCTGGGCAGGCTCGGCGGAGAGGCCTGCGGCGGCAAGGCCAGCGGCGGCGACACCGGCGGTGGCAGTGACGAACGAACGACGAGACATTGCGTTGGACATACATGCACCTTTCGCTTATGGGGGCGCTTCGAGGCGCGTGCCTCTGGAGTGCCCAACTCCCCTTGCAGGCGCCATCTGGCGTCTTCGCTGGGCAGAATAGGACCCGCGGCCCTGCCCTTTCAAGATGGTTGGACCCAGCCAGAAGTGCACCCCCCGAACTGCAAGTTGTACCTCGCGCGTTGCGATTTGTGGCAGTATATTTGCGTAGCTCTGCAGCGTTGGGGAATGTTCGAGTGCGGTTTGATGGGGCCAAACGGGGGCACAGGTGAACAGCGAGCAACTAAAGTACTTTGAGCTGACCTATCAGGAGCGCAATTATTCGGCGGCGGCGCGAATGGTGCCCGTTTCGCCGCAGGGGCTTACCAAGGCGATCAGGGCCCTGGAAAAGGAGCTCGGTGTCACGCTTTTTGAGCCTGATTCCAACGGCATGCCGCAACCGACACCTTATGCCCAGGAGCTGTACGAGTTCACCGAGGTCACGAGCAGCAATCTGCGCCTTATGCGGGAGGCTTTCGACCGCATACGCGGCCAGGAGCTCCACGAGCTACGCCTGGGATGCTCGCTCGGTGTGATGGGGGCGCTCGGACCGGACTTTCTCGACGGGTTTCGTGCCATGCGTCCCGACGTTCGCGTTTCGTATTGGGAGACGAACGACGCCCTCTGTGACGAGGGTCTTGCGCATGGTGACTATGACCTGGCTCTTGCGGTGCTGCCGTGTTCGTCGGAGTTTGAGTCGGCTCCGCTCTACAAATGCCCCCTGTATTTTTGGGTGAACGCTGCCGATCCGCTCGCTCGCAAGGAATCGCTCGTTCTGGAGGATCTGCGAGGTTACGACCTGGCCCTTCCTGGCGAGGGGTTCAAATGCTTTGACGCCCTTCGTCGGCTCGACGAAGAGCGTTCGCTTGGTCTGGGGCATATTTTCGAGATGAGCGAGATATTCCAGCTCTACGAGTTTGCCGCCCGTGGTCGCGGAGTGGGATTCACCGCCCGCCATCATGTGAACCTATCGGTGTTCGCCCATGACGATTCTGTCGTGGCTGTTCCCTTGGCTGAACTGAGCTGGGGTTTTGGTATCGAGAGGCTTAGAACCCATGCTCTTGACAATGCCGAGCAGGCCTTTTGGAACTGGTGCGTGTCATACGCCAAGCGCCTTCCGAGCGACCCGGTGTAGGCCTGCCGCTTGTTGCTTGGCTTCCTACAGCGAGTCGACGAGGGCGTTCGCAGCACCAATACGTCCAACTGGGACACCTACATCCAGGCAAGCGGCGACTTCACCAAGATCACCGAGCGGGTGGAGCGGCTGGAAGCTACCGAGTGCTGAGGGGTTGGGGCCGCTATGGCCCCGCGTTACATTCCATGAGGTACAATACGCGAGCAATTGGCATTTGAAGTCGCGGTTTCGCATCGGGGAAGGCATCGCGGTCGGCTGGCTTTGCCCTGATGACTCATAGAATGGGAGTCGCTCCATGACCCAGGCAGAAGAGATGGCGCGGGCGGCGGGGCTCGAGTTGCGGCGCGAGGATTGTGGCCTTGTGCTTGCCGGCGACGGCATGGAGCTGTGTGCCGATTTTGCCACCATGCTGCCACGCATCAGGCCCGACAGGTTGTCGGGCGAGCTGCTCGTAAAGGTCGCACGGATAAAAGGGGAGCCTGCGGCGCGCGTCTTCGATGCGACGGCGGGTTTGGGGGAGGACTCTTTCCTGCTCGCCGCCGCTGGCTTCGACGTCGTCCTTTGTGAGGCGAACCCCGTGATTGCGGCGTTGCTTGAAGATGCACTTGCTCGCGCCGCCCTCGACGATCGCCTTGCGCCCATTGTGGCACGCATGCACCTGCGCCAAGTAGACAGCGTGGCAGAGCTTGGACGCATGGTGCAAAGCGAGGAGCCGCGTCCGGATGTTGTGTACCTCGACCCCATGTTCCCGGCGCGCCAGAAGTCGGCCGCCGTGAAAAAGAAGTTCCAGCTCCTGCACCATCTTGAGTGCCCCTGCGCAAACGAGGAAGAGCTCATGGCGGCTGCGCTGAGCGTGTGTCCGCGCAAGGTGGTTGTCAAGCGCCCGCCCAAAGCGCCGCATCTGGCGGGTATCAAGCCGAGCCATTCCATCGAGGGCAAGGCCGTGCGTTACGACTGCATCGTGCCCGCGCAGCTCAAGCGGGGGTGAGGGCTGGATTTAGGCCCAGAACTGGGCATGCGTGCTCATCTGCCACATCGATGCGGTAGACGAGCGTTTTACATGCAGGCTTTGTCAAACGTGGTTGAGGACCGGCCTCGCGCCGCTGCATACGCCTGCTAGCCCACGTGCTCCCAGTCAATCGCCTGTGCGCCTGCGCCCTCGAGCAGCTCGTTTGCCTGCGAGAACGGGCGCGACCCGAGAAACGCCGGCAATCCTGCGCTCGACCTGCTGGCCGAGAGAGGCGAGGGGTGCGTGGAGGCCAGCACGAACTTGCTGCCGAGCATATCCGCACCCGCGGCTCCTGCATGCAGGCGAGCCTCTTCCACCAGGCCCACGGCGAAGCGCCCCCATGCCAGGAATACGACCGGCTGCTGCAGTGTGAAGCACTTCTCGATCAGGTAATGCGTCAATACCTGCCAGCCCAGTTTGCTGTGGGAGTTGGCGGCATGCTCCGTCACGGTGAGCGTCGTGTTGAGCAGCAAAACGCCCTGCTCAGCCCACCTGGTAAGGTCGCCAGACTTTGGCGTCTCGCATCCCAGGTCGGCGGCCATCTCCTTATATATGTTGCGTAGGCTCGGCGGGAGCTTCTGGCCCTGCGGCACGGAGAACGAGAGCCCCATGGCCTGACCGGGCTCATGATAGGGGTCCTGCCCGAGGATGACGGCGCGCACGTTGCTGGGCGCCGTGTAGGCAAGCGCGTTGAGAATGTCGTCCTGAGCAGGGTAGATGGTCTGCGTGCCGCGCATGGCCGCGATCTCGCCCATGAGGCGCTCGCAGGTCGCACGTACCTCCTGCGGTGCGCCGTTGAGCCACAGGTTGACGTTGTTCAGGTCCCTCACTGCTATTTCAGCCCTTCTACCAGGTCAATCAAGTCTTGTTGAGAATGCACGCCCAGCTTGGCGTAGACGTTGCGCACATGCGTCTTGGCGGTGGAGCGCGATACGACCATGCGCTCCTGGATGGCCGCCGTGTTGCGCCCGTGGGCGAGCAGCTCGAGTGCTTCGGCCTCGCGCGGGGTCAGCGTGTATATGGCGGCTACCGCCTTGCACGCCTGGGTAAGCACATCTACCTGCTCGGTTTGCTTGACGGGACGCACTGCTTCCACCTCGCGCACGGTCTTGTCAAAGTTGAAGACGTCGGGTGCCAAAACGTTGAAGGCGACGAATGCGAACACAATCATGGCAAGCAGCAGCGCAAAGAGCGCGGGATCGTGTGCGAGCGCGTCGTTGGCGAGCAGGCCGAGTTGGGCGCCCGTTACGCTGCCAAGGGAGTTGGCACCGCCCACAAAGAGGGCGACGCCCGTTGCAGCCATGGGGTTTCGAGCACCGAGGTTGGCGACGATCATAAAGACGAGCATGCGCGTGAGGTCCGATCCTGCGCGCAGCATCACATTCGATAGCGCAGGTATGCTTGTCAGGGAGTCGATAAGCGGGTTTACCAGCAGGAAGCCCGCAAGTACGCATAGCATTGCGGCTTTGTAGAGCGCGTCGAGCCCCACGCGGTTGCATACAAGCAAGGCGCAGGCGACGAGCAGGGCCGGGATGCATGCCAGCACGGTGGTTTGAGGCGTGGCGTTGACGCTTGAGAACGTCATGGCAAAGCCGAAAGAGGCCTTGAGCAGGATGAGCGTCACGAAGAGGGCATTGCCGACCGGCAAAAACGAGCGCGGGTTCGTGACACGCAGTTCTGCGATAGGGGCGGCTTGCGCCATGTCGCTCACAAGTATGGAAGAGGGGTAGTACGTGAGCGCCATGATGATGAAGCCCGCTGCATAAAAAACCACCAGGTGCACCGTGAGGGGAAGGGCTGTCACCAGGAGCTCGAGCGCATAGCTCAAAGCCCAGCCGGCGCATAGGGCGGCGAAAGCGCTGCGCGCGCCCTGTTCTATGGCGAGACTCGTAAGCTGCAAGAGAATGGTGGTGCCGAACCAGGTTGAGGCAACTGAGCGTAACAGCATGCCAACGGTGAGCAGCACGGGGTTTGCAAGCCAGATTCCCAAAAAGATTGATGGCGCTCCGACAAGGTAACAGCCCGCTGCAATGCCCATCCAGGTGCGCGGCCGGCAGAGTTGGGGATGCTTGCTCAGCAGTACATACAGCGCAAGTGCCAAGGCGGCCGCGGATAGCGTGCCCACGTCGCGGGCTTCCAAGAACACGGGCTTGAAGAGCGGAAAAACCGTCATGTTGAGAAGCGTGATGCTGAGCTGATAGACGCCGACGGCGCATGCGGCGGCAAGCCAGGCCGTGCGAGACGCGCGGGTGCTAGTTTTGTCAGGCGAGCAGCCCTGCGATGTCGTCTCGCTCATTGCGTGCCTTTCTCGGTTCCCTCACGCCCGAATGCGCGCCATCCAAGTCGGTCGCAGACTGGCTGACCTTGACGCTGGAGATTGCCCCAAGTCCGAATGTGCGCTTCTTTGAAACACACCGGCAAGTGTATCAGCGCTTGACAGCCTGAATCAATAAAACACCAGGTCGCGCAAAATCGACCCACGAGGGTGAGGACGGTATGAGATGCGGAAAATCGAGGCTGAGAAACAGTAAAACCCCTGGTAGATAAGTTCGACCTGCTGGTGCGAGGTGATCTGGGCGATTCTGGAGCAAAGTGTGCGTTGTCCAAGGGGCACGCGGGGCGCTACGCCCCACGCCCGTGGCAGAGTTCGTCGTCCAAGCGTTGCAAGCACTGTCACGTAACCCAGGCACGTATCGAGCAAAGGAGTATTACCCATGGAAATGACCCGCCGTTCGCTTCTTACTGCCGGTGCCGCCGCATCCGCAGCCGTTGCCGCTGTGGGCAGCCTCACTGTTGCTGCCGCTCCCCAGCAGGCTCAGGCAAAGGCTCCTGAGCGCAGCTCCGAGGACTGGCTCGGCACCGCTCCCGAGATCGCCGAGTCCGACATCGTCGAGACCCGCGAGTGCGAGCTGCTTATCGTTGGCGCAGGCAACGCCGGTATGGCCGCCGCCGCTTCCGCCGCAGAGCTGGGCATGAACTTCATTGTCGCCGAAAAGGGCTCCATCGTGGGCGACACGCGTCATTGGCTCGGCGCTGTCAACTCCAAGTACTGCGAGGCCGCCGGCGTGTCCGATGACAAGGGCAAGCTTCTCAACGAGCTCGTGCGCTACGCTTCCGGCAAGTGCGACCCCCGCGTCTGGAAGGTTTGGATCGACGAGAGCGCCAGCATGATCGACTGGCTCGACGAGCTCCTGGTCGAGGCCGGAATGACCTGCTCTCTCGATGCCGACAACCAGGATCCCACGGGCGGCACCTGCTACTACATCCCCTACACCGAGCACTACTACTCCGGCAAGGATGCCGAGGGCAACAAGCTTGTTCGTAACGAGATTTTCGAGCGCTACATCAACTCCCTCGGCTACAACGTGAGCTACGAGACGTCCCTCGTCAAGCTCGAGCAGGACGAGACCGGCCGCGTGACGGGCGGTATCTTCCAGACTGCCGACGGCTATGTGCGCATCAACGCCAGCGCCGGCGTGCTGCTGGCCACGGGCGGCTATCCGGCCAACCCCGCCATGTGCAAGGCGCTTGCCCCTATCATCGACCGCGTCGTGACGCTTGTGTACTACAACACCAACGACACGGGCGACGGCATCAAGGCTGCTATGTGGCTCGGTGCCCAGAAGGACGAGGATCCTGCGCCCATGCTCTTCAACCGCGGCCTCGTGAAGCCCGGCGAGGATGCCGGCTACGTGTCCTGCGATGGCACGGGTGCCTTTGCTGGCCAGGGCAGGCAGTACAACATCGGCTCGCAGCCCTTCCTCAAGGTTGCCCGCGACGGCCGCCGCTACGGCAACGAGTCCACGCCGTACGACTTCGACCTCAACACCGTTGCCGAGAAGCCGGGCGGTGTCTTCTGCCAGGTGTTCGACAACAACGCCCGCGAGGACATCAAGCGCTTCAACACCATCGGCTGCTCGCGTCAGATCCAGCAGCAGCTGGCCGCCAAGCCCGACATCACGCTCGAGGAGTTCTTCGCCGACAAGATCGAGGAGGGCACCATCTTGATGGCCGACACCCTCGATGAGCTCGCCGACAAGCTGGGCTTTGAGGGCGAGGTCAAGGAGACCTTCCTGGCCACGTGCGACCACTACAACGAGATGTTCGACGCCCAGGAAGACGACGAGTTCGGCAAGGAGGCTTACCGCCTCTCCGAGCTGCGCAACCCGCCGTTCTTCGGCGCTTGGTACGGTGCCAGCTTCCTGACGACGGTCGACGGCCTGCGCATCAACGAGGAGATGCAGGTCCTCGACGTGAACGACCAGGTCATCGAGGGTCTTTACGCTGCTGGCGACTGCTCGGGCAGCCTCTTCGCCAACAACTACCCCGAGTACATCGTTGCTTGCGCTTGCGGCCGCACCGTGACGTTCGGCCGTCATGTCGCCCGTCACCTTGCTGAGCAGGCCGGCTACGACCTGTCCAACGTCACCAAGGGCGATGTGAACTACGTCGACCCCGAGGCCGCCGCTCAGGCTGAGGCCGCTGCGACCAAGACCGATGTCTCGACCGTCGCCGACGGCACCTACGAGGGCTCTGCCAAGGGCATCGGCGGCGACGTGCCCGTTACGGTGACCGTCGAGGGCGGCAAGATTACTGCCGTCGAGGTCGGTGAGAACTCCGAGACCCAGGGCATCGGCTCCAAGGCCATCGAGCAGCTGCCTTCGGCCATCGTGGCCGCCAACGGCACCGAGGGCGTCGACGCCGTCTCCGGCGCCACCGTCACCTCCAAGGCCATCTTCGACGCCGTGAACACCGCTCTCGCCACTGTGTAAAAGCCTGGCATCTTGGAGTCTTTTGCCTGGTAGTTTGCCTGTTGCATAGATTTACTCGCTTGATTGCCCCGTCTCTCGAATTGCATGTGCTCATGCTTCGAGAGACGGGGGTTTGTTGTTTGGTGGGACTCTTGACATGGGGGGCACCGCTCGTTTTGGGCGTTGTTCGCCTGCTCGTCATCTCATGTGCCGTTGTGTATCGCGCCGATACCCGAATTTTACGAAGCGGGCGTGCCTGCAGTGGGTATGCTGCATCCGAGATTCTGGTGCGACCGCCTTTGCGCGGCTGGACATGGCAATGAGACAGGGGGACCGATATGGCGTGCGATTTTGCGTCTATCCAGGCTGACAACTACGTTTGCGAACCGGGCGAGGTGGAAAGGCGAGAGATCTCCCTTTCATCCAGCGACGGCGAGTCTGCGCTGGTCGGTTATATGTGGCAGGCCCCGGGCCCTGCCAAGCCCCGCGCGATTGTCCAGCTTGTGCATGGCATGGCGGAGCACATCCTGCGCTACGAGCCGTTCGCCCGCTATCTGGCCACCTACGGCTTTCTGGTGGTGGGCCACGATCACATCGGTCATGGCGAGAGCGTCTCCGACCCTTCGAGCTGGGGCGTCATGAAGCCAAAGGTCGGTGCCGACCACCTTGTGGGAGACGTGCATCGCACCCGCAACTATGTGCAGGTTCGCTATCCCTATGTGCCGTATTTCATCTTCGGCCACTCTATGGGGTCGTTTGTCCTGCGCAATTACCTGTGCGCGTACGGCAAGGGCCTGAGTGGCGCCGTCGTGTGCGCCACGGGTTGGCAACCTCCCGTCGCGCTTGCCTTTGGCAAGATCGTGTGCGACATCGTGGGCGGCGTGCGCGGATGGGACCACCGTTCGAAATTCGTCAATTTCCTGGCCGATGGCGCCTATGCGCGTGCTTTTGGTCCCGAGGAGGGCGGCAAGCTCGGGTGGCTCACGCGCGACCCCGAGCAGCGCGAGCTGTTTGACAAGGACCCTGCCTGCGGTTTCACGTTCTCTGTGGCGGCCTACCACGAGCTTTTCTCCCTTGTGGGAAGCAGCCAGAAGCGCAGTCGCGTTGCCTACATGCGCCCGGAGGTTCCAGTACTGCTCATCGCCGGCTCGCAGGATCCGGTTGGCAACAACGGCGAGGCCATCCCCAAGGTTGCGCGTCTCATGCGTGCCTGCGGCGTGCGTGACGTGCAGGAGAAGATGTATCCCGATGCCCGCCACGAACTTCTCAACGAGACGAACCGCGACGAGGTCTTCTCCGACGTGCTCTGCTGGCTTGAGGGTTGTCTGGCGGCGGAGTAGCTGCTTTGCAGGATATAATCTGAAGCGGAAGGAGGGGCCGCTTGGGCTTCGTAATTCCAAGCGGCCCCTCTTGTTGAGCTGGGTTGGCGTTCGTATGCCATTTAGGCCTTTTCAACTATGGTGTCCTGCGTGTAGCGCTAAGGCTTCCTCGTTAGTTCGATGACTTCTTGCTTGGTGTGAACTCCAAGTTTGCGATATAGGCATTTGACGTGGCCCTGAACGGTGCCGAGGGATATGCCGAGTGTGTCGGCAATCTTCTGATAGCTTCTTCCCTCGCTTACAAGAAGCAGTACATCGGTTTCCCTCGCAGTGAGTCCAAACTTTGCTGCGAGCATTTTGCAGGCTGGGGTGAGGGATGTCTGACTCGAGATTTGTGTCGACCGCTTATCTAAATCAATCAAGCTGTCCGTGTTTCCAAATGTGCCGGCTGTTGTCGTATTTGCGCTGCTGTCAAACCAAGAAATTATTCCTATTGTGCGGGCATTCATGAAGACAATGGTTGCAACCACGGCCAGAAAAGTCATGAACGGGACGACGAATGCTGTCATCTGTTGAGCCCAAGAGGGATCCGCCCCAATAAGCACGGGCGTGAGGCTCTTGCCTAAGAAGTTTGGCAACACGCGGAATAAAAGGACGGTGAGTCCGAAGGTCAGCACTCCTGACGCTCCGTACATTACAGACGATACTGAAACGATGACAAAAAGTTCAACCTCAAAGCCTCCCAATACGGCAGAGAGCGAGGCAGTGGCAATATGACTCAGCGTTTCGTTCTCAACAAGTAGGGAAAACATTCCCGCCATAAAAATCACGACGAGTCCGCTCCATATAAGTTGGAACAACCTTCCCTTGTCTTGCACGCGTTGTAGCGCAACAAACATGACGCTTGATAGTGTTAACGAACAGATGATGGTAAGAAGTCGGTCATTGTCCGGCACTGTCTCAGTCGCGTATGCCAACAATCCTACGGCAAGTCGGCCTGCAAGAAGAAACAAGCCCAGCATTCCAATGACACCGAGGGGCATGGATTGGAGCCCTTCATGTATCTCATTGTCGGTCTTGGCCTGGCTGGACATGCCATAGTAAAGCCAGGCGAATCCCGACAAAGCTGGCGCAGCGATGGCAATTCCAATCATGATGGGTGTGGGAAGAAAGGCGGTGATTTGAAAAAGGGAGCTTGTTGCAAAGGCGAGAAGAACCGCTGGCGCAGAGTGTAGTGAGGACAGGGAGCAGATGCTGCATCCCCAGCAAAGTGTTAGCCAGGCATAGCCAAATGCGCTCATGAGACAACCAAGCGCGAGCATAACTTGGGTGCCGGTGCCAAAAAATGGAGCGATAAGAGTCAGGGCCCATCCAATACTTCCGGTCATGCAAACAAGGCTCGTGGCGAGGCGTCGCCCCTCAATGAAGCGAGAGAATTGCTTATGTAAAACAATGCCGACGAGCAGGGCAATGACCAGCCCAATCATTGTGGGCGCATACACAGACCACATTGTTTCAGCTGGCTTCTGATAAAAGGTAAAAAGTGCAGAGTACTCGTACTTGCGAAAGAACGGCCACCAGAAAGCCAATCCTATAATCAATGCAACAGATGAGTTATTCGAATTTGCTTTAGGCATACTGGGTGTAAGCCCCTGAGTCCACCAGGTCATTGATCCTGTCCCGTTTTTGAGTGCACGCCGTAGCCCCTTCCGAGTTTTGTAGTGATGATTATCGCATGAAACCAACGTTCGAACAGGCGAAAGAGAAGTTTTTCTCTTCAGTGCAGGTTTTGCCTTTTTACGGTCTACCTGCACAAATAGTGTCAACCCCCATGCTTTATGAGGCACATGTCCAGACAAAACGCCATGGTTCATGGCTCACGTGGCCGTGATGGTGGGCCCATAGTTGATGGACAGACGCGGGCAATCGCCTGCGTCTTGGAGTAATAGCAAGATAAGGAGGAGAGACTATGAGGAAGAGCATGGGCTGCACGACTTCTGGGCGAAAGATGTCTTACGTGGTGGGCGTCCTGGTCGCGACTGCATTCGTCGGAGCCCTTGGGGTTGCAGCGTTTGCGATGGCGGACGTCTCCAATGGCGGGGAAAAAGGGGGTCGTGCCGAGAATGTCTTGGTGCTTCATCAGGAGCTTGGTCTTGATCTGGAGAAGGTAGCCAACGATGCGCAAAAGGCTTTGACGGACGATGCCGCACCTGTAGAGAAGTCGGCCGCAACACTTGGCACTCGCGAATTCTGCCTAGGTTGTCATGACTGGGATTCCATCGTTGACTCCACGTTGCTTCCCGGTGATGTGACTGTCTATAACAAGCAGGGCCTCTACAACGTGCATGACAACCATAATGGCCTTGTGAACTGCTCTGATTGTCACTCGATTGACGACAAGACGTCTACGCTGGGTTGTGTTGGCTGCCACTACATGGAGCTTCCTGCTGGTTGGGTGGGTTTCTACTAATTGGCCACTACATGATTGTGGACAGTCATTGGAAAGGTGAACTGATATGAGCATGGATATTTCTCGCCGTGACATGCTGGTTGGATCTGCGGTTTTGGGTGTCGTTGCTGCCGGTGTGGCTCATGTGGCGTACGCCAAGGAAGAACCGCTTGATGTGACTGCCTTTGACGCGGATCCCGCAGAAACCTACGAGTGTGATTTTGTGGTTGCGGGTTCTGGCACTGCGGGCCTTTGCGCTGCTATTCGCGCGGCTGAGTTGGGCCTTTCGGCCATTCTTGTGGATGTTAACACCGAGAACGGAATCGGCGGTAATTCGCGCTATGTCGAGAATTGCGGTGAGGTTCCTGAGGGCGGAGCCGACGAACTGTATCGCAACCTTGTTGATTACCACCGCTTTGCCAGCAACGCCATTGTGACGCGTCGATTTGCCGATGATGCACAGAAGGTCATTGATTGGACGCGTGATAACCAGGGTGTCGTTTTTAAAGAGGGCCGCCTTAAGTATGAGGAAGACGGAAACGGCACTAATGGCGGCAAGACTGCCATCTATACGATGTACAACTATGCCTTGGAGCTGGGTGTACAGTTCCTCTTTGACGAACGTGCGTACAAGCTGCTCGTCAACGAGGATGGTCGTGTTACGGGCGTAAGATGCCGTAACCGAATCGGTGAGGTTATCCAGGTTAATGCCAAGGCCGTTGATCTGTGTACGGGAGGCTATGGCTGCAACAAGGAAATGTTCGAGCGTTTTACTAACGTCTCCTACGATCGAGTTATTAATCGCGGCAGCATGGGTACTCAGATGGGCGACGGCATTACGATGGGTGAGGAGCTTGGCGCCCTGCTTTTCCATCCGGAGGCCATTAACTATTGCAGCCCCATTCTTCCTGGTCACTATAACAAGGGAGCGCTAACCATTTGTGGTGTCAACCAGGCCGACACATGCTTCTTTAACGAGGCTGGTCGTCGTTTCTGCGACGAGGAGGTTATTTCTGATTGGACGACTTCTGGTAACATCTGCTCTCAGCAGCACCATATCTATATGATTGTTGATCAGGATTTTGTTCAGAAGATTATGGATGAGGGCGTCGTCACTAAGCGTCATAACTACTTTGAGGTTGGCGAGCCAGTGCCACAGTTCCAGGACGAGATCGATGCCGCGCTTGTTCGTGAGAATCCTCGTGTGTACAAGGCTGACACGCTTGAGGAGTTGTGCGCCAATGTCGACATTGACGCAGAGACGACTGTTGCGGAGATAGAGAAGTTCAACGGCTACGTGGATGCCGGTTTCGACGCAGACTTCATGAAGGATCCCCAGTATTTGCGCAAGATCCAAACCCCGCCGTTTTACCTCTTCCGTTCTCAGCTTGCGTTCTACAACAATGTGGGTGGTCTTCGCGTTGACGAGCATGCTCGAGTTATAGGCTCTGACTACAAACCGATTGTGGGTCTGTATGCTGGTGGTTCTGACGCTGGTGGACTCTTTGGTCCTTATTACGGCGTTTCCATTGCCCCTGGTTCCACGCAGCTTTGGGGTCGTGTGAGTGGCTACTGGGCCGCAGAGCACGCCGCCAACGAGCTGATTCCGTCGTTGGAAGCGTAGACTTGACACTTATAGAGGCACCTGCCGTGTATCAAGGGCCGCTTCTTGTCATTAAGAATGAATTTTCAAGAGAGGTCGCTTCGGTACTTTACGGGTGTGCG
Organism: uncultured Coriobacteriales bacterium; assembly: GCA_902464015.1. Lineage (GTDB taxonomy): Bacteria > Actinomycetota > Coriobacteriia > Coriobacteriales > UMGS124 > UMGS124. Next base: position 52,332 of record CABQHM010000009.1, read on the forward strand.
AAAGGTCTCGCAGTTCCCAGGTCGATTATTCACAAGAACGTTGCCCTGGCCGAGGTCATGGGCACCTCGTGAACGTCGATTCGCTGGTATGCGGATGGGGAATAAATCCGCATAATGCCGCTGTATGGCCGAGAAACGTCTGCGCCCCGAGTGCGTTGCGTGCGTACCCGGGGCGTTTTCGTAAAAAGTCTATCGACCGAAAGGGAACGCGTATGACACGTGGCACTGACATCCTTATCGACGTGAGCGCCAAGCGTGCCGAGAAGCACGTCCGTCTCATGAGCCGACTTACGGGCACCGTATCGGCGCTTGTGATGATTGCAGCCGCAATTGTGGCCCTCACCCTTACCAACGTGGGCTTCCACGAGCCCCTTCACCATGCCATGGAGACGCCTCTTGGCTTCTATATTGGCGAGACCTTTGTGGGCCTCACCTTTGAGCAGGTTGTAAACGACCTGTTCATGGCCTTCTTCTTCTTGCTTGTGGGTTGCGAGCTCAAGTACGAGATGACGGTGGGCGCCCTTGCCAAGCCCAAGCAGGCGATTCTGCCCATGGTGGCGGCGCTGGGAGGCGTGTGCGGCCCCGCCCTCATTTATCTGGCCATCAACATGGGCGGTGACGCCGTGCAGGGCTGGGCCATCCCCACTGCCACCGACATCGCGTTTGCCCTGGCGGTCATGAGCCTGTTCGGCGAGCGCATTCCCGTAGGTGTGAAGGTCTTCTTCTCCACGCTTGCCATTGCCGACGACATGGTGGCCATCGTGGTCATCGCCCTGTTCTACAGCACGGACATCGCTGTGCTTTGGCTGGTCCTTGCCGCGCTTGCCGTGGTGGTGCTGATCGTGCTCAACCGTCTGCACGTGTTCAAGCTCACGCCGTATCTGTTGCTCGGCGCGTTTTTGTGGGTGTGCTTCTTTAACGCCGGCATCCATGCGACGCTGGCTGGCGTGGTGCTCGCCTTTACCCTGCCTGTGAAGTCCAACGTGAACCTCAAGGCCTATGCGCACTGGATTGCTGGCAAGTCCGCTGAGTTTGACCGTACCTACGACTCCGACCTGCGCATTCTTGGCCAGCACGAGGTGACCGAGCTCACGCACGAGGTCGAGCGCGTGTCCCACATCGTGACCCCGCCGCTGCAGCGCCTGGAGCATGCCATCACGTTCCCGGTGAACTACCTCATCCTGCCGCTCTTCGCTTTTGTGAACGCGCAGGTTTTTGTGGCCGACGCCGACATGCTTACCGTGCTTACCTCGCCTGTCACCCTTGGCGTCTGGGTGGGCCTTGTCCTGGGCAAGCCTATCGGCATCCTGCTCACGACGTTTGTCATGGTCAAGTTCTGCGGCTTCTCGCTTCCTAAGAACGCAACGTGGGGCCATATGCTTGGCATCGGCATGCTTGCCGGCATCGGTTTCACCATGGCCATCCTCGTGGGCGGCCTGGCCTTCACCGATCCCACCTACATCATGAACGCCAAGGTGGGCATCTTGCTGGGCACCTTCACGGCTGCGGTCGTTGGTCTGGTTTACCTGGCGCTTTACCTCAAGCGCCATGAGGCGAAGGACGCCGCTCCTGCCCAGGCCGAGCAAGGGGAGTAAGAGGCGCTGGCGCTCGATGGGTGTTGGTGTAGCTCACTGTTCTAAACGAAGCGCCGCCCGTCTGGATACACCAGGCAGGCGGCGCTTTTTTGTTGCCGGAGAGGACGGGACGATGCTGAGGTCCGCTCTGGAGGACCGTTTCAGGTCTCACTGGGGCTGCGATGGGCAAATGCAGGCGAGACAAAGAATCGGAGCGGAATCGATGGGAACGATTTCCAACATCGATTAACGTCTGGACTCTGTTGAGGTCGTTGGGATGTACTCGGGCGGGAACCGGAATTTAAAAAGAGTTGCGCATGAACAAAGCGCTGGAGATCGCTTGTAGGGCGGCCGGAGAAGGCGGGAATTGAGCTTCGATTGCTAATCTTGCCGTTCGATTTCCAGTTCGGCTTGGTTGAAGCATTCCCACTGGCATTCCCGCATGTCAACGCGGCCGTCGGGCAGAAAGGTGACGCCTTCGTCTTCAAGCAGGTGACGCTGTACGTCGGGGCCTCCGAAGGCAAAGCCGCTTGCGAGGCTGCCGTCCTTAAACACCACGCGGTGACAAGGGATGACTCCGGGTTCGGGGTTTGAGTGCAGGGCATAGCCCACAAACCGCGCGGCACGAGGGTGTCCGGCCAACAGCGCCACCTGCCCATAGTTGGCGACCTTGCCGCGCGGAATGGCCTTCACTACCTGATAGAACTCTCGAAACAAGCCTTCCGATGCCATGGAACCCTCCCTGCTTGCCGCTGGTTTCAAATCGCTGCCGATATGGTAGCCGTTTGCGTTACCTAGAGCGGGGAGAATGGCCGTTTTTGCCGGGCTGGCTCCCCCGGCCCGGCGGCTTGTCGGGCCGGAGCGTCTAAAAACGACGCATGTTTGCGTTTTAACTCGGCCGAACAGACTCCCCGGTGATACCCTCGATATATCGTCGCAGGTAGATGACCCGCTCTGTTTCCGGCCACTTCGTCGGTGACAATTAAAACGCAAACATACGTGTTTTTGTTTCAGGCATTACGGGTTGCAAGAGTGGGCTGTCGCCGTTTATCCGTCTGACTCCGCTATTCTTGCCAGGGTGACCATACTGATTTGTTTCGGGCTGGCATATTATTGTGCTGAGTGCTCTTATCTGATTCTGGCCTACAGGTCTGATGCATTTTGATGAGAACACTGTTGGGATAGCGAGATAGGCCCTGTTTTTGCCTTTTGACAGGGTGCTTCCAATACGGCGTGTGTCATGAAAGAGGAATCTTACTTGGCGGTTTTATGGGGCGGGAGTGAGGGTCTGTGAGTCAGGAAACAGAAATGCCCTGTGCGATATCGGAGGGCGAGCCTCGAGGAGGGGAGACGTTACTCCCTTTGCGTTTTCTGGGGATGGGCCTGTGGATTGTCTGGCAATGGGCCACGCACGGGAATGCGACAATCTATTTTTCAGGATACCAGGGCATGGGTGTGAGTTTTGCCATTTGTGATTTCACAATGCGAGTCGCGGACATTGTCACAATGGTTGTTCTTGCATTGCTTTGGCGCCGGCTAACGCCCATAACTTCGCATGGGAGGCTTGAGGTGCTGGCATGTCTTTCGGTTGCTGTAGGCACGACCGGAATGCTTCTGTGCCTAAACGGCCTTATTCTTTCCGCTGTACTGACAATTGTCTTTTCATGCCTGGCAGCTTTCGGCGGCGCCGTCCTTTTTCTATCGTGGGCTGAGGTATACAGTAGGCTTGCTACAGAGCGCATGCTGTTTATGGGGGTCTTATCTCTTATTCTTGCAGGTGCAGTTTCATTTCTTCTCAACCATCTAGCCGCGCCGCTTCCTACTGTTGGGACTGTCGCTGTGCCGGTCGTCTCATGTATTCTGTGTTGGCTGTCGGGGAGATTTGTAGCACCGCGTCCAATTAAACTTGGTGAGTTGGGTATTGCGAGTTTGCGCATTGCGTTTCCCTGGAAACCCGTTGCCGTCATGGCCTTTGCTGGTTTTACGGCTGGGTTCGGCAATTTTGCCCTGTTTGACCAGAATGCGAACACACGTATGCTTGCTACATTTGTGGTGGGTGTCATTGTGCTTGCTGTATCGTTTGCTTTTAAAGGCAGGTTACGTCTTGGGCATCTTGCAGGCGGTGCTTTCGTGATAGCGCTCGCGGGGTTTGTTCTGATTGCCGCAATGGGGACAACCAATCCTGTTCCCGCCGCATTTCTTATTATGCTTGCGTATATCGCGCTCTGTGTAGTTGGACTTTCGCTTTTGGGAAGGCTAAGTTTTATAGGCTTGATTCCGAGCCTATGGTTGTTTGGCCTTGGTCGCGCAGCTAGCGAGCTAATGATGGGCTTGGGCAGTTATGCGCGCTATGTGCCGGGTATGGGACAGATGCCGCATGATAAGTATGCTCTCGCTGTTCTTGCAGTTGCTGGAACGGTCTGTCTCATGCTCATTGCTCTTCTGTGGCGCAGTGAAGATTCAATCGCGTCGAATTGGGCCGTCAATATGGTAGATGTTAGGTCTGGCCGACCGGTGGAATCACAGCATGATATGTTAGCACGGGGCTGTGAAATTATTGCAGTCGACGCTGGACTAACGCAGCGAGAATGCGAGGTTCTTCAACAGCTGGTATTTGGCCAGAGCTACCAGCAGATTTGTCAAAGTCTCATGGTATCGATGGGCACTGTGAAGACTCATATACGTCACATTTATGCGAAGCTCGGAGTTCATTCGCGCGATGAGGCGTTCGATGTAATTAAAGCGCGGGGGTCGCGCTAGTAGTTTTGAAGTTTGGGTAAGGCATGAGTTTGGACGCAAGCGCCCATCATTTCCATATGGTAGATGGGCGCTTGCGTTTATCGCATGATCAGGGTCCGCGCTTTGGTCGTTGGACGCCGAGGTCTTATGCCTGCAGGTCTTCGGCCATATAGATGCCGGCAAGACGGCCGGTGTTGTAAGCCATGCACAGCGAGGTTCCCTCGTAGCAGTGGTAAGGAACCATGAGAATGGTGCCATTGTCCACACCGGCGCAATAAAGGCCTTCGATACGGTTGCCGTCTTGGTCGAGAACACGCAGGTGGTCGTCGGTTTTCACGCCTCCAAGAGTTACCCAGCAACTCGGTGCGTACTCGAAAGCGTAGAAGGGGCCTTCTGCGACGGGAGTCATAAGGTTGGCGTTCTTATAAAAGAGCGAGTCGGTTCCCGCCTGGGCGTCTGTGTTATAGGTCTCGACGGTGGCGACCAGTTCGGGAGCACCGATGATTTCAGCCAGCTCGTCAATGCTGTCCGCTTTGAAGCCCCAGCCGTTGTCGATGGCGCGCTGAATGTCGCTCTCAAGGTCCTCCGTGGTGCCGGCGGCTACCGTATCCATATATGCTTGGTCGTAGATGCCGAAGAACGTGCCACCTACTTCGAGGGAGATCGTTCCGCCTACAGCAAGCGGGAATTCGGCGTACTTACCCTCATTTGTGAACCGGCGGCCATCGGAGTTGACAAGCATACCGCCCATGATGCCAATGGTGGCGCAGGCATTGGTGTTTCCGAAGCTCCAGGGATCCTTGGGGGTGGAGCAGGCAAACTCGTTACCTCCGATGCCCCAGTGAGTGTCACAGGCAGCGCCTGCGGCAATCATGGAGTTAATACCTGTGCCGTCGGAGAGAGTATTGCCCAACGGCATAACTTGCGTGCCGAACTTTTCATACATCATGTCGGCATTGCCCTGGAAACCGCCGGTGCAAACACAGACGGCCTTGGCATCGATTTGAATCTGGTTACCCTCTGCGTCGGTGGCTGTGATACCAGTTACCTTGCCGTCAGCGCCTTGAACTAGACCGGTCATGGGCGTGCTCATGAGTACTTTGCCGCCTTTGTCCTCCACCCAATTAACAAGAGGCATGAAGCGATCTTCGCCGGAGACGGAATAGGGGGTGGTGCCATCGGCCGTGAAGGAGCAACGAACTTGATAGCCGGCATGATAGCTATCAGGAAGGACAAGCATCTGCACGCCAAAATCATCGGTGAAACGGTCAACTGTGCTGCCTGAAAGTTCAAGGGCGGCCTTTACTGCTGGCGCATTGATGGACCAATGGGCCCAATCCATGATCGAGTTAAAGGCGATTTCCACGTTGAATCCATCGCCAATCTCTTGCTGGATTTTGCTGCCAACAGCGAGAGGGCCGCCTGCCTGGGCACCGTTTGCCATGGCAACGCTGGCAGCTTTCTCAACAACAATGACGGAGAGGCCAGCGTCTACTGCTTCCACGGCTGCCCAAAGGCCTGCCGCGCCCGCGCCGGCGATGACGACATCACACGTCATGCTGTCAGAAGGCTCAGTGGCCTCATCGGCCAGGGCGATGCCCGTGGACGCTAAAGCGGCCGAAGCGGCGGCGCCGGCAACGAAGGTGCGGCGGGAGAGAGTCTTGGAATTCGAAAACATTCGGGTTCCTTTCAAATGCGGGCTTCCAGTGGTCGTGAGGTATGTGTACGACCTGCCTGGCGGACGATTCAACTGTGCCGCATCGAAAGGCTCAAATCTTGTGGTCGATAGTGGGATTTGCGTATGATTTAGGCATCATACGCAAAATCATATATGTCTTTAACTGGTGTAATGATGATTGGCGTTTTATTGGTCTGTTTATAGAAGTGCCCTGCCGAGTGGGGATCTCGACAGGGCACCGTGTTTCTTGGGAACAGATACCAGTAAACTGTTACGCCTAAGCGTCCAAATCGGCGCAGACGGACTTGCCGCACTCACGCCCCAGAGTAATGGCGATGCCCAGAGAGACGCCGGAGGTGGGGGTCACATAGTCGTAGCCGAAGCGGCGACCGCAGCAGTTACCGGAGACATACAGACCTGGAATGGGCTTGTAGTTGTTGTCGAGTGCACGTTGGTCGCCGTCGGTTACGATGCCGCCCATAGTGACGAGCGCGCTGCCCAGGCCAATGGTGCCTGTGGACATGTAGTAGGGACCCTGGTCAAGTGCCCAGAGAGTCTTGGCGTCGCGACCGTAGTCGGAATCTACGCCAGCTGCGCACATCTCGTTGTAGCGCTCGATGGAGGCCTTTGCATTGTCGATGACGGCCTGGTCGGTAACACCTGCCTTTGCAAAAAGCTCATCAATGGTCTGAGCGCCATACATGGAGATGCGCACCTGGAACTGTCCGTTTTCGGCCGTGTAGAGACCTTCTGCCGAAGGGGCGTTTGCCAGAACGTCATCCAGACATGCCTTATAGGCGATGTTAGGAGTGATGGAGGAGTGGCCGGGGCACAGGTGGTCCCAGGTGTTCGCGTAATTGGCGTCGTAGATGCAGTAGTACGTGTCGCGCGGCTTGAAAGCCAGGGAGTTGCCCACGAACTCGCGGATGGGGGCAAACTCGTTGCAGCAGCGCTTGCCTTCGGCATTGAGCCAGATGCCTTGCGGCTGCGACGAAGGTGCACCGGCGCGCATGCCCATGGTGGCAACCTGAGGCTCAAGCTTAGCGCCCGCCCAATAGGGGAGACGCACGCCGGCACCGTCACGGTTGGCGATGACGCACAGGGAGAGCAGCTCATCCTCGGTGAGCATGGTCTCTACATCGCTCAACAGATCCTTGCACATGTCTTCGTTGCCACCGAAACCGCCTGTAGCCATGATGACGGCCTTGCCGTTGTACTGCTCGTACTCGTCGGTCTCAAGATTCTTGACGATGACACCGGTTACCGCGCCCGACTCATCCTGGACAAGCTGTTCGGCGCAGCGATTGAAGAAGAACCGGGCGCCGGCATCGATAGCCTTCTGACGGTTGCGCTGGTGAATCATCGTCTGGTTGACGTTGCCGTACATGCCAAAGGCGGTAGGGTAATAATGATAGCCGCCAATCTCGGTGATAAGGTTGTCGTAGTAGCCCTCGTCGACTTCAGGGAAACGGAAGTTGCCGGTGTAGTGGTACTTTACCGAAGTCTCGGATGCAATCTCGTCATGCGTGCAAACGTCGAAGTACCAGTCGGAGTTTGCGCCGGAGTTTTGCGCGAATTTCATGGCGAGGTCAGGGTTTGCGGTCCAGCCGGCCATCATCATCCAGTTGGTGAAGTACTCGTTAACGTCAATCTCGGGCGCGCCAATCTAGAGCATATAGGAAGCATTGACGGTAGCGGCTTCGTTGCCCATGGCTTGGAACATGTCCTCGTACTGCTTTTCGAGAAGAATGACCGAGTGGCCCTCTTCGGCAATCTCACGGCATGCAGTGATGCCAGCGTAGCCATGGCCAACGACAATCACGTCGGCCTCGCCTGCAACGGTGGCATCGGTGATTGCTTCGGGCTTCGTGCGCCACGTGCCAACGGGTGTTCCGTCGGAGCAAACATTGCGATCCTTGCTGGCGTATTTGGGTTCAGCCATCATGGGAGGATGGATGCCCTCGTCTCCACCTTTTTCATCGGTGGGTGCGGAGCCTTCGGGCTTCTCCTCATCGGCGAAAGCACTTGCAGCAATGCCTACTGTTGCCATTGCGGCTGCCGCCATACCTGCGCCTGCGATGAAGCTCCTGCGGTTGACGTTGGTGCTCATGGGTCCTCCTTGTGTATCCTGGCCGAAAAATGTATGTTCAGCCGTTTGCACGACGCCATCACTGTTGCCTAAAGCGATGGAATTGTGCATAACAAGGATTGCCCATTGACATGTTTTTACATGGCAAAAATTGACCAGTCGGCTATTTAGCAGGTAGCTTATTGGTCTCAGAATGCATTGTTGAATCAAGAAGGTCGGCCAAATCGTCGCGAGAGGAAATGGACAGCTTCGTGTGGATGTTGCCCACGTGCGAACGTACCGTGTTGGGAGAGATGCCCAGGACGGCGCCGATGCGTTCGGCAGAACGGCCAAGTACGAGCTGCTCCATGACCTGACGCTCGCGTGGGGAGAGACTATAGTCCAGGCAAATCTTATTGGCGGCTTCTTCAATTGAGAGTGGCTTAGGCTCGTGGGAAGAGGCATGGCTGCGGATGTGAAAGACCGACGAGCAGCATGACGCAACCAGGAAGACAAGTGACAGCAGTGGGGCCACGAGTGAGGCGAACTGCTGATGGGCAAGGTGTAGCGGCAATGTGGCGAAACCAATAAGGCAGGCGATTCCAAGGCCAAGAGCGAACACGTCGGCGGACTGCTTGGCGGCATGAGAAGCATGGGTTAATGCGATGAGTGCAAAGAAAAAGAAGCTTGCGCTTGCTGCGCCAGAACCAATTCCCTTAAATGCGGTGACCCCGACTCCGATTTGATCGAGGTCGCCCAGCATGCGCAGCCCAACTACCGCAGCGGCAAGAATTGGAATGATGATGTGGGAAGCTATTTGAAAGTCAATGCTTTTCTGAATGCGCTTGCATGCGATGAGAACAGAAATGCATAGCAGAATGATTCCGAGGGCGAAGGACCAGTAGGCTGGCAATGAGGTGCCTGTATTGGAGAAGAGCGATCCCCATGGAAGTACGGCAGACATGATGCTAAGGCCAAGACCTACAGATGGCTCCCACAGTTGGAAAAACAGAGCCGGTAGATTACGACGGCCGGTTTCATTTGTGGTAACTACGTCGGATTGTTCGGAGGGTTGGGCATTAATGCTCGTTCCCGCATTAGAAGCAGCGTTGTACTCGGTGCTGTGCTTGATCTGTTTGTTTGCCTGACGTATGGCTTCACTAAATGGCAGGCATGCGCTGAGAGCAAGAACGATCAGAAGTGCCCAGAGGGCTATAGCGTATGACTTGAATGCGACAAGGGACAGGCCGATGATGGAAGTGCTGATAACAGCGTTGGAAATGAGATTGCAGGCCCGCCGTGTTGACATTTGGGCAAGCGTCTGGCCCCATGCGAGGAGCAACGACCCTTCTCCCCATCCTGCGATTATTCCAGCAACGCATGTACCGGTAAAGGTATACGTCATAGGCAGCTGCATTGCGACACATGCAAGCAGAATTCCGGCCGGCAAAAACATCTGGTTAAGATGGGAGCCCACTTTGCCAGAAGGGAAGCACAGTCTTGCGGCACAGGCGAATGAACATCCCAACAAGAAACAACCCAAAAACGAAGCGGCCAAATTGCCGGGCAGTATTTGAGTGATTGGGGTGGGGCATAGTGGTATCACAAGCAACCAAACAATACAGCTTGCGAAAGTAACAACTTGCAAGCTGGCTCGTTTCGTTGCTTTCTCGGTTTCCAAAATGACCCTCCTGGTAAATGACCTTCAAACGTAATAGCCAGGCGCGATTATAGCCATGAAAGGTGGTATTCGCCTTTGGCTATTTATCCGTCAACTTGGTAGGAGTCGTGTCACTATAGTCAAAAAAGCCCGTCTTCCTTTGCGGAAGACGGGCTCGAAGGCGTTAGGGTGTGGTGCCTGTTCGCTGTGCCAACGTTTTGTTTTACCAGCTCAGCAGCTCATATCCTGTCTCGGTGACGACAAGCTGGACCTCCCACTGGGCCGAGTCGCTGCCGTCGGCGGTGCGCACGATCCAGCCGTTGTCCTCGTCGGTGGTGATGGTGGGCTCACCGGCGTTCACCATGGGCTCGATGGTGAAGCACATGCCCGGCGCCATGATGGGGCCGGTGCCGGCCTCCTCCACGAAGCTCACGAAGGGGTCCTCGTGGAACTCCTTGCCGATGCCATGACCGCCGTACTCGGCTACCACCGAGAAACCGGCGTCGGCGGCCACCTTGTTCACGGCGGCGCTCACGTCGCCCAGGTGGGCCCAAGGCTTCACAGCGGCGAGGCCAGCCTCGACCGCAGCCTTGCAGGTCTCCACAAGGCGCTTACGCTTTTCGCTTACCTCACCGATGCAGTACATGCGTGAAGAGTCGGAGAAGTAGCCGCCCTTGATGGTGGACATGTCGACGTTGATGATGTCGCCGTCGTGCAGCACCTCGTTTTCATCGGGAAAGCCGTGGCAGATAACGTCGTTCACTGAGGTGCACACGCTGAAGGGATAGCCCTCGTAGTTGAGGTCGGCGCTCACGGCGTCGTGTGCGGCCAGGTATTCCTCCACCCAGCGGTTTATGTCGGCGGTGGTGACGCCGGCCTTGATGTGCTCGCCCACGTAGTCGAGTACGCCCACGTTCACCGTAGCAGATGCCTTGATACCCTCGATGTCGGCCGGGGTCTTGAGCAGTACCCTGCTGGGAACTTCCTCGCCTTGCATGTAGAGCTCCTGCAGGCGCGTGTCGATGGCCTCGTGGCACTTCTTGTACTTCTTGCCGCTTCCACACCAGCAGGCGTCGTTGCGGCCGAGCTCGGGCATGTTGTCGTACATTGTGCTACCCCCGTTGCTATAAGAGATTGACGCAAGGACGATACTCCAAATGCCTGCGCCCAGCCTGCCGAAACGCAAGTTCGCTGGGCATCACACCGAAAACGTAGGCACCTGGGCCGTCGCGTCCTGGGCTGGCGAGGATGCGGCGGCCCCTGAGAGACGCATGCGTACCAGGCGCCGCGGGGTCGGTCTTTCAGCGCGTGCTATGCCGCTCTCTCTTTCTGCTCAGCCAGGTCGCCAAAGAGTTCCATCTCGCACTCAAGATAGCCGCGCGTGACGAGTGCGAAGCCGCGATAGAACTTCGTGGTTGCGCAGCGCTCAACGTCCTGCGTGAAGTTGGGCACCCATGCGATGAGGTGGTCCTGCAGGAAGTGCGACTGGTCGTTGAGCAGGTCCTGGGCGAGCTTGGTGTCTGCCGAGCGCAGGGCATCGGCAGTGCGGGTTGCCATGGTGCTCATATACTCGAACTCCAGCGCCACATGGTCTTCGCCCTCACGCCAGGTCTCGTTCTTTTCCAGGCCGGCGGCGCGGTAACAGGCTAGCACCTCGTCGCGGGATTCCTGCATGAGCAGGTGTTTCTCGGAGCGGTACACGCTTTCGAAGGGGTAGGCGGCGCTTGCATGGTCACCGGTGTAGCCGATGAACGCGCGCACGTAGTCCTTTGCGAGGTCGAGCAGGCTATGCTCCCAGGTCTGACCCAGCCACTTCACGAGCAGGCGATAGCCGTCGTCGACGTCCTTGTTGCCCGTGTTGGCCGCATAGTTTGCCGACTTTAGCTGGTCGAGGAGAGATTGGTCTGCCTCAACGCGATAAACGCGGCTCAGCAGCGCATACATGTTTGCGCGCGACTTGCATGCCGCCGCGAGCTCTTCAAGTTCCTCTGCTTCCATCTTCTCCAGGTCGATGTCACTCAGCGTCCTTTCCGCATGGGGTGCCTTTTCTGCTGCGGCGAGTGAGGCGATGAGCTCAGGGGTGGGCGTAAGCTGGGCCACTGCCTCAGGCTTGGGGGTGACGTCGAAATTGGGGTTGATAACGCGGTTCTTGGTGCATTTCTCGCGGTCCATGGTGTCGTCCTTGTCTTGTTGTGCGCCGGCGTCGCGACGGTTGCGGCGCCGACTTTTGAATGCATGTGGCCCTGTTCGCCTCAGTGGCTTCTCGAGGGGGTTAGTGCGATGCGTCCTTAAGGTAGGAGCGCCCCAAGTCGGTGATTTTCCAAACACCGTCCCATTCCACGGCGCCGGCCTTCTCAAGTCGCTCGGTGAAATGCTGGGCAAAGAAGCGCGGCGACTGCACCAAGGGGTCCTTGTCGATGGCGGCTGAAAGCGCGGCTGTTGTAGTGCCGCCATTGTCGGCGCACATGTCGAGCACGCGCAGGTAGATGTCCATATACGCAGTGTCGTCTGCCAGCAGACGGGCGAGGTCTGCCTTCGAGTCGAAACTGTCGAGGTATGCCAGGCTAATCTCAGTTGTCTGCCAGAGCTTCTGGGCGGGCTTGGCCGGGCGCAGGTACTCGACTCCATCGACAACCTCGATCTGGAAATCGTCGTTTTCGCCCCCCTTGTCGGCGTTGGCCTCGATCTTGAGTGCTCCCGCCTGCTGCAGCATGGCGCAAAGCGCGGCTCCGTCGTAAACGCTTGCATTGTGCGACTGCAGCTTGGCGACGTGCTCGTCGACCTCGGCGACCGCATGGGGCTCGCGGCAGAAGTCCAAGATGCCCAGCAGAGAGTTGCGTCGGGTGGCCATGCGCCCCATCAGCTTTTCTAACGCCTTAGGGCCGCCTGCATCGCGGTGCCCTGCGGCTTCGGCAATCGATTCCTGCAGCGTTGGGCCGGGCTGCCATGCTGCCTGTGCGCCGCAATCCGGATCTTCGCACTCGATCTCGTCGTTTTTCAACTGGCTCATCCTCATCAGCTCCTCATGTGGTTGCGATGCCGCAATCCTAGGTTGAACTGGGGGGATGAGTCACCCATACGAGCGTATGGTTGGGTTATTGTTTTTGTTGTTTCTGCTGGTTGTAGATGGAAACGAGCAGCTCTTGGCGGGAGTGTACGCCAAGCTTGGAGTAGATGTTGCGCATGTGGTAGTCGGCCAAGGGGGAAATTGATTTGCCCGGCGTGCTACACTGTGAGCAGTTGACGTATAGGGGAGGTTCTTATGTCACCTGCGACCGAGGTTTTGGAGCGAGAGGCGCGCGTCCTTTCGGGTAGTGTTGAGTCTATTGAGGTATTTGGGGAACTCGAGCGTCGCCGCCAACTGTCAAAAGAAGGAAAGACGCGCCTACTTGACGAAGAGGAAAGTTTTGCTCGCCTGCGTTCCAAGCAGCATGCCAATGTATAGGTATCGCATAGATCCGATTGCTCAAATCGAGCTTGAAGAGGCAGGAAACACCTACATTCGATACTTTGCTGGGCTTGGAGACATACACCGAGGCGAAATTCTTGCCGAGGCCTTTTTCGAAGGTTATATCGACAAGATTCAGCAGCTCAAGCAAATGCCTTTCATGCATCCGCTCTGCAATGTCTACCCATTTAATGACAGTAATCCGTCGGGCTATCGAAGCTTCCGGATCGGATGGTTCACGGTGTCTTACACCGTTGAAGATGCCTGGTTGACTGTTTGGCATGTCCGGAGTTCAAAATCAGACTTTACCAGCATTAGCTAGCGAATCGATAATGTTTCCCTCATGTCCTTCGGCCCCGCGAGCCTTGTGCCCACGGGGCTTTTTTATGCGTATTACGGCGAGGCACAAATCGCCTATAGGGGTGTGTCCCGTTATTGTTCCTGCTGGTTGTAGATGGAAACGAGCAGCTCTTGGCGGGAGTGTACGCCAAGCTTGGAGTAGATGTTGCGCATGTGGTAGTTGAAGGTGCCCGCGGCGATGCACAGCTCGTCTTGAATCTGGGCGGTGGACTCGCCGGCCACGAGCAGCCTCAACACGTCGGCCTCGCGAGGGGAGAGGCCGTGACGGGCGACGACCGCCCCAACGACGTCGGCCTTGTCGCTGGCATGGGCCTCCTGGCTTTCCTGGGTGGCGTCCAAAGCGGTTTGCGTTGGGACGGAATCGTTCTTGCCGGGCGTGTACACGTCGGCGGCACGCCTGTTAAGTTCGATGGCGGCACGGTCTTTCTTGCGAAGAAGCTGGTAGGTAACCACAAGCGCACCCACGATGATCTCCGAGGCAATGAGGATTGCCGTGCTTGCGGCCTGCAGCCCGGCGCCAGTGCCCCAGTAATCGACGATGACTCCCGCAAGGAAATACCCGGCCATGTCGGACAGCGCCATCGTCACACGTACGATCATGAATGTGCGTGCGCATGACAGGTCGAACAACAGGGCGAAAAGCACAGCCTCGAACAAGAGCATGAGCTCGAAGGATGAGTTGCCCAGCGCGTAAAAAAGCCCTGAGACCTCGTATGTCGTGAATCTCACGTAGGGCATGGAGAAGACGCACAGAACCGCGAGGGGGGCGACGATGAGGGAGAGTACGGCGCGCCTGTTCTCCAACACTGCCAGCCAGGCAACGGCGATGAGGATGATGATGGACGTTAGACAATAAAATGTCTGGTCGAATCGCGAGCCCGTTTTTCCAAGTTGGGGGAGGGCACCTGTAGACAGGCCCAGCAGGGCGACCGCCAGGACAAGCGCGACATACCCCTTGCGCCCATGGTGAAGCCTCGCTTGGGACTCGCAGCCCGCATCGGGCTCCAAAGCGTAGCCGTCGGCGTATATAAGAGACGCTCCGCCGCCCAGGGGCAGCAGCGTCGCCACGATAAGGGACATCGTCGGGAACAAGTATGAGATCGCTAGGCAGGCGAGCATGACCGCCACGAGGATGAGCGTGAAGTTCATGATGACGGCGCGGGCCCTTGCCCTGCCGAAAACGCTGGCCCAATGTGCCGCCATGACCGCCGAGCCAGCCCCTGTCATCACGCCGCCCGCCACGGTGAGCAGCGAGGCAAAAGACTCTTGGGCCACGCCCATGGCGCACAGCGTGTAAAAGAGCGTGCCTACCGAGCAGACGAGCGGTGCGAGGCGGCATCCGGCCTTGGAGTGGGTGAAGCGCATGAACGTGCGCGTCTTCCAAATGCCGAGCACCAAAACGGCCACGAGGCTGACCATCGAATAAAAGTACACGGGGTTCAGCGCGTCGAAGGAGTCAGTCTGCCGGCCTGCAAACCCGGGGATGACGTCGTACATGAAAAGGCACAGCCACGCCAAATGGAAGGAGAAGCCCAGAAGGTCGGGGCGGACAAGGGACTGCGCCGTGGCCTCGTGTTCCGCGCGGTTCTGGACCCCTGTGCTGTCCGCGGTGTGCCTCTCACTCATCCCTCAATGTCCCCTTCTGGCAAAACAGCAGTTAAATAAGCATTCAATCTGTCAACCCATAAAGCGTTCCCTGCATTTTATGGGCATGGCAGCGCGTTGAATCATACACCAAACCATAGACGCATGAGTTCAAGCGCAAGCCGTCGGTCGGCAATCATATGCCATGTCCGAAGCGACCGATCCAAGAGTCGCTGCCACAAAGCAAGAAATCGAAAGGGAGGAACATGGACATGCAGAACAGCATGACGCGCCGCACGTTCGCCAAGGTGTCGGCGATTGCGTGTGCCGCCGCCGCGTTTGCCGGCGCGCCGCTCAAGGCTCTCGCCGAGTCTGCGCTGCCGCTCGACAACGAGCTCGTCAAGACCGAGATGGGCGACCAAGGCGACGGTGTGAAGCTCGTGCGCACCTGTTGCCGCGCCTGCGGTAAGAACGAGTGCGGTGTCATCGTCACCGTGAAGGACGGCCGCGCCGTCAAGATTGAGGGTGACGCCGAGACGGCGTTCCACTCGATGGGCAACTGCTGCACCAAGAGCCAGGCGTCTATTCAGGCAGCCTACCACCCCAATCGCATCTACCACCCCATGAAGCGCACGAACCCCAAGGGTTCAACCGACCCCGGTTGGGTGCGCATCACCTGGGACGAGGCCTACGACACCATCGCCGAGAAGTTCCAGGAGCTCAAGGACAAGTACGGCGGAGAGTCCATGTTCTTCATGGGCGGCACCTCGCGCATCTGGACCCAGCACGCCTACGGCTCCTGGCTGCAGCTCGTGGGTTCGCCCAACGCCGTGACCGCCCGGCAGATCTGCAAGGGCCCGCGCCACATGGCAACCGAGATGGTCTCCGAGTTCGCCTACTCCTGGATGGCCACGACCGACCGCCCCCGCGTCTTCGTCGCCTGGGGTGGAGCCTCCGAGATTTCGAACTACGACGAGAGCTGCCGTACCACGGTCGACATCGCCACGACTGCCGACGCCTACGTCTCGGTTGACCCCCGCATGACCAACCTGGGCCACGAGGCCGATATCCACATGTACCTCAAGCCCGGCACCGACGGCGCCCTGGGCCTTGCATGGGCCAACCTCATCATCGAGAACAAGCTCTACAAGGACCTCTACGTCAAGCGCTGGACCGACGCGCCCTTCCTCGTTGTTGACGGCATGGAGCCTTCCGGCGGCGTGCCCATCGACCACAAGATCGAGTGGACGAGCGGCAAGCCCATGGCCACGCGCCTGCTCAAGGAGTGCGACCTCAAGGAAGACGGCAGCCCCATGCGCTTCATGGTGTGGGACGAGCTGGCCGGCACCGACGACGAGCATCCCCTGCATGAGAACGACGAGACGGGCCACCTCACTTACTTCGACGCCGAGACCGGCCTGTGGGAGAACGAGCCCGATGTGGTGTGGGACAAGTTCTACGACAATCCCCAGCCCAACCTGCCCAAGGGTGTCGTGCCCGGCCGCATCGCCGAGGAGTCCCCGTTCGACCCCGAGATCGACCCCGCCCTGTACGGCGAGTACGAGGTGACCCTCAAGGACGGCAAGACCTACCAGATGAAGCCCGTCTGGGAGCACTTCGCCGCCGAGGCCGCCAAGTACGACCTCGACACCGCCTCTCAGATCACCGGCATTCCCGCCGACCAGATCGAGAATGCCTGCCTCACCTGGGCCACGCCCATCGACCCCTCCACGGGCTACGGCAACGGCGGCCTGCAGTACATGCTTGCAGCCGAGCACGCCTGCAACGCCATCCAGAACAACCGCATCTTCGACACTCTCGTGGGCATCACCGGCAACTTCGACACCCCTGCCGGCAACCGCGGTCCCTCGCTGGGCCTGTACGCCGGTGTCGACGACGCCCAGCCCACCATTACCTCGGGCCACTACGATGGCGTCGACTGGAGCCTGTGGACCGATAAGATCGTCGGCGTCGAGAAGATTCCGACGCTGGGTTGGTGGCAGCAGTGGGCCGACGCAAACGCCATCGCTGACGCCATGCTCACGGGTGACCCCTATCCCGTACGCGGAGGCTTGTGCGAGGCTTCCGGCTTCATGAACCAGGGCAACTCGCTCAAGTACTGGGACGCCCTCAACTCGCTGGACTTCTTTGTGGTCCAGGACCTGTGGAAGACCCCCACGGTGGGTGCCGCAGACCTGGTGCTGCCCGTCTTGCACTGGCTCGAGGTCGACTGCCCGCGCCTGTCGCAGGGCTCCACCGGTGCCCAGGGCGCCAACTGCCGCTGCGTCGAGCCTCCCGCCGACTGCCACTTCGATGTCGACATCATCCTCGACGTGTACAAGCGGATGGGCGTGCCGTGGGCTGACGACCCAGTGTCGTACGGCCTCCCCGAGGGCGTGCAGTGGCCCACGGTCGAGCAGCTCTACGACCGCACTATCTCCACGACGGGCCTCACCTGGGAAGAGTACAAGGAGGCCTTCCAGCAGCACGGTTGGTGGGACTGCCGCGCCATCAACCCCGAAGTCTGGGGCACCTACCGTCGCTACGAGACCGGCAAGATGAGCGCCGTGGGCGAGACGCCTGCCGGCAACCCGATGAAGGGCTTCTCCACGCCTACCCGCAAGCAGGAGATCTGGTCCACCGTCATGGAGACCTACGAGCCCGGTGGCGAGTACAACCTGCCCACCTGGGCCCCTGCGCCTCGCACCGAGCTCGCCGACCCCTCCATCGTCGAGGAGTGGCCGTTCCTCATGACCACCGGTCGTCGCATCCCGGTGTACTTCCATTCCGAGCACAGGCAGCTTCCCTGGTGCCGCGAGCTGTGGCCCGTGCCCAAGTGCGAGATCAACCCCGTCGACGCCGAGCAGCTCGGCGTGGAGCAGGGCGACTGGGTGTGGATTGAGTCTCCCGAGGGCAAGGTGCGCCAGACCGTGGACCTGTACTACGGCGTGGAGCCCGGCGTCATCAACTGCGAGCACCAGTGGTGGTACCCCGAGCTCGACCAGGCCGGCGGCGGCTTCGAGCTGTCCACCATCAACTGCCTGGTAACCGGCGACGACCAAGACCCCATCTGCGGTGCCTCTTACCTGCGCGCCTACAACGTCAAGGTCTACAAGGCCACGGCCGAAAACTCCCCCTTCGGCAACCCCGTGCCCTGCGGCGAAGACGGCACGCCCATCATCTGCGACGCCTCCGACCCGCGCCTGCTCGACTGGATGCCCAACTACGAGATTCGAAACGAGGCGTAAGCGATGGCACACAAGACTATCGTTACCGACCTGAACCGCTGCGTCGGCTGCCTGGGCTGCATTGTCGCCTGCAAGACGGTCAACGACGTGCGCGTCGGCTCCTTCCGCAACAAGGTGCTGCGTCAAGGCCCCTTCCCCCGTCAGGAGGGCGGCAACTGGCCCGACGTCGACATGTACTTCCTGCCTGTGTCCTGCCAGCACTGCGCGAATCCCGAGTGCGTGACGGTCTGCCCCACCGGTGCCTCGCGCATCAACGAGGAGGACGGCACCGTCCAGATCGATCGCGACCAGTGCATCGGCTGCGGTGCGTGCCTCTCGGCCTGCCCCTACGGTTGCCGCTACATCGACGTGGACACCTCGGTTGCCGAGAAGTGCGACCTGTGCGCCTCCATCACCTCCGAGGGCGGCCTTCCACAGTGCGTGAGCCAGTGCGGCGGCATGGCTCGCTGGTACGGCGACCTCGACGAGGGTATCGAGACCTTCCAGGGCCCGCGCGGCGAGACTCTGGGCGACTTCGTCGAGGCGTTCTCCGACGGCGACCTCTACCGCCTGGACGACACGGGCAACGACCCCCAGGGCGTCTACATCCTGCGCCGTATGGCCTGGCAGGGCGGCGACGTCTCCATGCAGTAAGCTTTGGGAGCTAAGGCTGGCCGCCCAACACTCCTCATACCCCGGCCGGTCTTGCGAACCAAGACGTACACGGGGCTGTAACAAAAGCCCCGCCAACCATTTTTGGAGGCACCCGTCCGATTATCC
>CABQHM010000010.1 GCA_902464015.1 uncultured Coriobacteriales bacterium
GCGCCTTCGACGACTCGAGTTATAGCCCGGGCCGCAACCGCCGCGCATCGGCCGCACCCTCGCCAAAACGACGCGAGGGCATCGGCCGCGCATCCACTCTTGAGGGGGAGGAGGAGGGTGGAGCCGATGGGTGTTGACTTTTCCATGCGTATGTTGAGCTGGTTCTTTAAGCAGTTTTTAAGGTAATCACGTGCCCTAGTGCCCCGTACACTTTGCATCTATTACGAAAAGATTTCTTCCGCGTATACTGGAGAGTAACTGAGTGCGCAGGACGCCTCATCCCGGCCATCACCCGCACCGTTTACTCAAAGGGGGACACAATATGTCTACCGATCCACGTCTCTCAAGTGCGGTTGCCCATCTCCTCCACTGGTCTCTGCCCTCTTCTCTGCTGTTTCTCGCAATTCTCATGTTGCTCGCGCACGCACCCTATGCCGCGCCCATCGTAAGCCCCTCGTCTTTTTATCTTGCCTGCATGCTCGGAGCGCTCCTTGCGCTTGTGACGCTTCCCCTTCGCCCATGGGGCCGCCGCGCTCGACGCGCATGGTGCGTCGGCGGCGGCATCGCCCTTGAAGCAGCATGGATCATTCTGCTGGTTGCCGAACAGCAACGCTCTGCCGAGCTTTTGCTCCTTGGATCCGCCTTGGCTGGATGTTCATCTGCATGTCTGTTGGTTCTTTGGCTTTGGGTAGATCAGGCAAGCGAGGCATCAGGCGAAATCACCAAACTTGCGGGAACATTCGGCATTGCATATCTGGCGTACACCTTCTTTTCCGTTGTGCCCCATGCCGGCGTCGTGAGCTACTTGTTTCCTTTGCTCACTTGTCCTCCCCTGTTCGTGGACTTGGGAAACGAGCCGCCCAACGCCGCCGAAAACGCGGACTCTTCTCCTAAAGTGCATCCCCCCGTGCCTCAAGCCATCGCTGTAACGCTTACGCTCGCCTTGTTCGGCGCTGGTTTCTCGGCATTGGGTTTCGGCGGACCTCAGGTCGAGCAGGGAGCCGGCTTACTCGCCATCCTGCTTTTCTGCTGCCTTCTTCCCTTTGGCGGCAACATGCACATCCTTCGCATTGCGGCCGTGCCGCTCGTCGTGTTCTCACTGTGCTTGGGGGCTCTTGCGGGCGTTGGCAATGCTTTTGCTTTCTTCCTCGCAGGATGCGGCTCGCTCGTTATCTGGCTCTTTCTCATGTTCCGTTTTGGATACGGCAGCCCGCGCAGCGCCACAATACGATCCATCACCCTGCGCTTGCTGCATATCGGTGCCTCAGCCGGCGCCGGCATGATGCTGGGAAACGTCGTGTTTGGCGCACTGCCCATAGCCGATGCAAACCACGCCTTCGCTCTCGTGGCCGCTATCGTCGTGGCGGATTTCTTCTGGCAGGCAAGCAGTCTCACATGCAGGTCGGCCGACCGGAGCGCCGCCTATACCACCGTCGCCGGCGTCATGGCACCAGCAGCGCATGTGGCCGACACGCAAGCCCCGACGGCCAGTGACGACTCCCAGCTTGGCTTCGACCCGGAGGAGACGGGGCGCGTCGCATCCATGCTGGCCCTTTCTCCGCGCGAGGCCCAAGTTGCCGTGCTTCTTTGTCAGAGCAAGAGCGTGGGCTACATCTCCAAGAAGCTCGGTGTAGCCAACAGTACCACCAAGACCCATGTGCGCCACGTCTACGAGAAGGCCAACGTCCACAGCCGCGACGAGCTTCAGCTCGAACTGGAGCGCCTACTTAAGGCGAAGTAACGGGGGCCTCATTGCGACTGCTCGTACCCGCGCTTTTCGAGGGGACAGACAAGCGCCCTGCGCCTCATCTACAAAGAGCATCCCTTGCTCACAGGCGGCCTCATGCAGATGCGAAATGGAAGGGTCAAACCCAAACGCTAGATTCTAGGCCGCATACGTCACCCACGCCAAACGTTAAAGCACAAATCGCAGCCATCGCCCGTCCCGAGCGCCATCAACCAGATCGATTACAACAAAGCCCCGCAGGTTTCAATCTGCGGGGCTTTTGACTTACCTATGAGCGGAATGACCCTCGCCATGCATCGAGGAAAGCACCAGCACAATAACCGTGCGTCCCATCCAACAGCCACGCACGTTATGCGGTCGGCGGGAGCGCTCCAGGGGTGCCGGTGGCACCGGGAACCTCGGGCGTCGCAGGCGTGATGGACACCTCGGGGGCTTCGGCGGCCTCGCGAGCCAGACGTGCGGTGCGCTCCTGCAGGTAGGCGGCCGCATCGCCAGGATCGTCGTCGATGTTCTCGTCGCCCAGGTCGACCTCCTTGGGTACCTTGCGGTACAAGATGTCGTACATGATGGGCACGATGTAGAGCGTCATGAACGTGGCGTAGGCCATGCCGCCCACCACGACAAGTGCCATACCGCGCTGCATGGTGCCACCCACATCCTGACTGAGCACGAGCGGCAGCATGGAGAGAATGGTGGTAAGCGCCGTCATGAGGATGGGGCGCATGCGCGTGACGCCGGTTGCCACAAGCGCATCGCGCTTGTCGAGCCCTCCGCGACGCAGCTGGTTGACGTAATCAACAAACACGATACCGTTGTTCACGACCGTACCCATAAGCACGAGGAAGCCCATAAGCGACAGGATGTCAAGCTGCTGGCCGGCGAGCAGCAGCGCCAGAAAGCCACCCGTAAAGGCCAGGGGCACCGTGAGCAGCACAATAAAGGGCGACAGCAGACTCTGGAACTGGGCGACCATCACAAGATAGATGAGCACAAGCCCAAGCAGCGCCATGAGACCCATCTGCCTGAGCATCGTCGAAATGTTGTCGAGCTCGCCGCCAAACACAAGCGTGCATCCGTCGGGCACGTCGTAGTCATCGAGCTTCTCCTGCAGCTCGCGAGAGAGCAGGGCGTTGTTCTCGCCGTCCTTGACGTCAGCCGTGACCGTCATGGTGCGTTCGGAGTTCTCATGCGAGATGGATGTCGAGGCCTTGCCCTGCGTCACCGTGGCGACATCGGACAGCTTGAACGTGATATCCCCGATGCTGATTTCGCGGTTGAGGAGGTTCGCCTTGGTGACGGGGTCGGTCTCGTCAACAATCGTCACTGAGACGCTCGTGTTGTTGACCGTGATGTCGGCGGAGGTCGCCTCGGTCTTAATCTGCGACGAAAGCGCCTGGTAGAGCTGGGCTACCGTCACGCCCTTCTCCGCAAGCTTATTGCGGTCGATGTCAAGCTGGAGCTCGTTGGCCGCGTCCTCCATACCGTTGTCGATGTTCTCATACCCGTCGACCTCGCCCACGATGTCCATGACGTCCTGGCTCATGTCGAGCAGCGTCTGCTGGTCGGGGCCCTTGAGGGTGATGGACAGGCCCGACCCCATCATGGAGCTCATCTCGTCAGAAGAAGAGGCACTCGTCAGAACCTCGCAGTCGAGCTTGCGCGTGTTCTTTCCAATCTTGTCCACGATGTTCGAGACCTGCTGCTCGGTTTCCACCGTATCGTCAAGCTGGACATACAGCGTGAAATGGTTGAACGATTTGTCAGAGCCCGTGGACCCGGCGGCGGAGGACATGACCGACAGCATGGCATTGCCGTCCATAGCGCCCACCACATCGACGCCGTCGACATCGAGAACCGCGTCGACCACCTGGTCGGCCGTGGCGCACGCCGTCTCCTTGTCGGTACCCTCAGGCATGGTCACCTGGGCAACGATGGTCTTGCTCGACATCGAAGGCATCATGTTGATACCCATGCTGAACACGCCTGCGACCGAGAACGCCAGCAGGCCCACGGCAACCAACAGCGGCAGGGCCTTGTGGCGCAGGAAGAACTCAAGCGAATTGCCGTAAGCGACGCGCACATGCTCGAACCAGCCCGGCTTGGCGGGTTTCATGCGCTTGAACATGTACGTGGAAACCGTAGGAACGAGCGTTAGGGCCACAAGCAGCGATGCGGCAAGCACATAGGCGATAGTGAGCGCAAAAGGCACGAGGAGCTGGCTCACAAGGCCTGAAGTGAAAATGGCAGGCAGAAACACGCACACCGTGGTGAGCGTGGAGGCCACGACGGCGCCCGTAATCTGCTTAGCTCCCTGCACGGCGGCACGCGCAGGAGGAATGCCGCGGCCACGCAGACGGTAGATGTTCTCAAGCACCACAATCGAGTTGTCCACGAGCATGCCGATGGCCAATGCGATGCCGCCCAGCGTGAGGACGTTGACCGTGAGGCCCGAGAAGTACATGAAAATGAGCGCGCACAGCACCGAGAACGGGATGGAGAACGCCACGACGAGCGTGGGCTTCACCGACTTGAGGAACAGAGCAAGGACCACGACGGCCAGGCCCGCGCCCATAACCAGCGACTGGAGGATGTTGCTGATGAACAGCTCGATGTAGGAGCCCTGGTCGTACAGAGCGTCGATCTCGAGGCTGGAGTTGTCCTTCTCGAGTTCGGCAATGCGCGTGGCGCAAGCCTTCGACACGTCGGAGGTTGAGGCGGTCGAGCTCTTGTACACCGAAAGCAGAAGTCCCTTGCCGTCGTTGAGGCGCATGTAGGATTCGCCCGCATTGTCGATAAGCGTAACGTCGGCCACATCAGAAAGCTTGACCTCGCCCACGCCATCAATGTCGGCAAGAACAAGGTCGGAGAGCTCGTCTGCCGAGGTGAAGCCCTCGCCCACGCGCACGAGCCACTGGTCGTCGTTGGCGTCGCTCACATAACCGGCAGGCATAGCGAAGTTCTGGGCAGAGATAACCTGGGCCAGCGTTGACTTGTCAACCAGGGCGTCGACGTTAGCCTGGGCAAGCGCCTGGTCGCGCTGCTCGTTGAACTGCTCGCGAGAAGCCTTGAGCTGGGCCGCCTGCTCGTCGAGCTGGGCCTGGGCGGCATCGATCTGCGCGTAGGCGTCGGGGTTGACGTCGCGTCCGCCTGCCTGATCAAGCTGGTCACGCTGGGTGTTAAGGTCGGACTGGGCTTGCGCGAGCTGAGCGTCGCCATCGTCGAGCTGTTGCTTGGCATCGGCCAGAGAGTTGTCAACATGTGCTGCAAGCTTGTCGTTGACGGCGTCAATCTTCTTTTGGTTGAGGCGCACCTCCACCGACTGCTCCACCGCACCGGAAACCGAAACGTCGGCGACACCGTCGATACGCTCGAACTCGGGAACAATCTTGTCTTCGACATACGAGGTGAGCTCGTAGATGTCCTTGGAGTCATCGCGCACGCCCAAGTAGACCGTGGCCATCATGTCGGAGCTGATCTCCATGTAATTGGGGCTGCCCGCGTCGTCGGGCAGCTGCGAGGAGACCTCGTTCACCGCCGAGGAAACCTTGACGAGCGCCGAGTCCATGTCGGTGCCGTCCTCAAACTCCAGGAAGATCATGGAGTAGTTGTCCGAGCTCTTTGAGGTAACGTTCGACACGCCGTTCACCGTGGCGAGGCTGCCCTCGAGCACATCCGTAATTTCGGACTCCACCTCCTCGGCGGTCGCACCGGGGTCGGTGGTGATAACCGCCAGATAGGGCAGGTCCATCTCGGGGTACAGGTCGGTCTTCATCTTGGAGAGGGACACGCCGCCCAAAATAAGGGAGACGATAACGGCCACAACGATAATGTAGGGCCGCTTGACAGAGAATCGGCTGAGCATGGGCTGGGCTTGTCCTTCCAACGATGCATGTGAGAGACGCCATGCCGAAGCAGGCGCATTACGCTAAACTACCCCGTTGACACGCGCCTCTGTCGAACGCCTGGAAACATCCCCACAAATTCTCAACTTACTGGCGGGGCCTCGAAGCGAGCCCTCCTTCTGCAAACATCGCCAAGCATGCCCCCAAGACCCTACTACGCCAACCCATATCGCTGATAGGGACTGTTCTTCTTCTGAGTGGGCCGGGTTTTGGCAGCGTCTGGGCAGCGTGCAATTTACACGTGCAAGAAGTCGGGCACATCGTTGAAGGCCTTGCCATCGTCAACGGTGGACAAACAAGCCGAGCCAGTGCCCGACGAGCATCCTTTAATCCTCCACGGCGAAGCTGTTCTTGCCCGTGGCTTTCGCATCGTACATGGCGCGGTCGGCACGCTGGATAAGAGTCTGCGCGTCCAAGTTCTCGACCTTCTCCTGGTAGTACGCACCGACACTGAGGGTAACCCTCATGCCCCCGTCGACATCGATAGGCGGAATCGACCGCAGTCGGCACTCAAGCTCTGCCTCGTTTACATTTCGCAATGCGGCAACAAACTCGTCGCCGCCATAGCGTGCCAGAATGTCCTCGGCCGTAGGTGCCAGGGCCTCACGCAAGGCCTCGGCCACCCGAGAAAGCACTTTGTCGCCCGCAAGATGCCCCAGGCGATCGTTGATATCCTTGAAGTCATCGATGTCGAGCATCACCACAGAGAGCGGTGTGCCATCGAGAACCGAACGGTTGATGAGGATGTTCAGACGCTCATCAAGATAACGCCTGTTGGAAAGCCCTGTGAGGTCGTCGGTGTACATCTTGCGATTGAACGTGGTGACGCGATCGACAAACTCGTTGTTGCCGAACGCCGAGAGCAGCACATTATCGTTCGAGGCCATGACGACCTCCAACACGTATCGCCTGCCGTCAACCTCCACGGGTTGGGCCACCACATGATAGATGTCGTTACCGATGAACTCGAATTTTGAGTACCGTTCGCGCTCCATGAAGCACCGCGCCGACAGGCAGTTCTCACAGCGGGCGGTCTTATTCCACACGTGGAAGCATCTGTCAGGCTGAGCACGAAGCTCGCCACCTTCAATGGTGTATGCCATCATGCTGATGGGGTCAACCAAGCGCACCACGTCGAACAGCTGAGACATCTCAGCCGCAAGCTCCTGGAAATGAGCTTTTTTATACTTCGGCACTGCTTCCATGAAACATCCCCCGCCCACGGTTTGACAAACGACGTGTATCTTAAACCCAATACCATGTGACAAAGAGGCATACCTGACCTTCCCATAGGGCTATCATTGCACCAACAAGAGGCGCAGGGAGGGTCAGCATGCGTAGCGAAGACATCGCGGAACTGTCGGCAAGGGTGCTGCTCGCGTACTACAACAACGATATCGAACCTTTCCTGGATGCATGCCACCCAAACGTGCTTTGGATTGGCCCCGGCGAAGGTCAAATTATTCAGACGCAGGAGACGCTCAGGAACACCTTCTATGCCGAGAAAAACAATCTAACGTTTGCGGTTCACGACCTCAGCGTCACCGCGCTTCCCACCGGAAGCCCCTCGGTCCTCGAGGTGGTCATGATGTTCCTTGTCGACACCTTCTGGCCAAATGGAGCAACCGGCCGCGTGAGCCAGCGAATCCACCTCAGCTGGGTAGGTTGTAAGGAGACGCCGCGCATTCTGCTGTGCCATATCTCAAACGCCATCGCATATGATGAGCGCGACACCATTTATCCCCTGCATTATGACGAGACCTTTGGGACAGAGATGCACTACGAAGGGGCTCCCGCCTCAGGCAGGGTCTGCCTGCGCGCAAAAGGGCACACGACGATGTATCTCGACCACGAGTGCATCATCTATGCAGAGAGTCACGACCGCCACACGCTGGTCCATACCTCCAGCGGTACCTACGAAGCCACCGAGTCGCTTTCGGCAATTGCCAAGCTCTACCAAGACTTGCTCGTGCGCTGCCATGCGAGTTACCTGGTAAACCCAGCTTTTATCTCAAGTATTTCGCGTTTTCAAGTTGAACTGCACGACGGAACAATCTTGCCAATCCCCGAGAAGAAATACACGACCATCCGAGCGCTTCTCGAGCAGAGGATGCACTAGAGAAACGGCAAAACCACTCAAGCAAAGTGGCAAGGATACACTGCGTGCCCTCCATGACGGCTATTTACAGCATCAAAGCGGGAGGAGCCATGGCAGTCGACGACCCCGATGGTCAAACGGATTGAAAAGCTACCGTGAATTATCCCTAAGCAATGGCCACCACGGCCAAGTATTATATCAAGCAAGTCCCAGCATCAAAGGCGCTGCGGCATCCGGACAGGCATGTCGCAGCGCCCCTCCTGCGATTTCTATCCCGCCCTACGCACGGTCGCGACGCACTTCTCGGGGTCATCAGAGAAGCGAAGGTACGTAGAGAGCTCGGACGTATTGCGAGCCTCGACACCGTCAAAGAGCGTGCGAGCGCCCAGGCCGAAGCCGAGTGTCTCCGTAGTGCCGGCTGCCACAAGTACCTCGTAGAGGCTCTCGTGACCAGGCAGGGCCCAGCGTCCGGGGAGATACTCGCCGAAGCCGGCCATAGCAAGGGCCTCCCGCATGGCTGCACGTACCTGCTCCGCCTCCTCGGCGCTAGGGGTGCAGGCCGTGGCTGATACAGGTACGGCAAGGTTCGCCGCAGGCCTGTAATCCCCCAGGCGCACCTCGCTCGCGCCATAGGCCAAGACCACCTCCACACTCGCACGTGCCGAGGCGGGCGTCTGCCCCGGAATGCCCACGAGCAGCTCAAACGCAAGGTCCGCCTCGCGATCGGCCAGGCGCACACCATGGCCACACTCTGGCAGGGCACCAAGCACCATACGCGTCACGTCCATAGCGCTCGGATCGAGCGCACGACCCAGAGCTCGCCACTCCTTGAGCGAACTCGTGGCGTAATCCATCACAATGCGGCTCACATGCCCGATGCGAAAAGCGTCCACCGAGGCAGCCGCCACCATGCCGGGTCGGGCACGAAGCACGATTTCGGCACCCGGTGCGAGGTTGAAGTTCTGGCACACGTCACGCAGAAGCGCCCCCAGCACGTCATCGGCCACATGCGCTGCCATGCCGTCGGTAAGCGCCACGGCCTGCACCTGGCAGTCGGCATAATCGGGGGCGCTGGCAAGCACCTCGCGGGCGAGCGCCCCCACATAGGCATGGCCATCCACCATGCGTGGGTCAAGCATGCCCGGCACGCCGTTGCCACCCGCTTCCGGCGAAAAGGGCATGCGCAGCTCGACTACGATGGGACGCAAGCCCGTGTCCCTCGGCATCGTTTCGCAATCCACAACCCGCAAATCACCTTTGCAACCGCCGTTCGCACCCATGCCCTCGCGCACTCCCCTCGAATCCACGCCCGTTTGCGACCGATGCCGTACAAAAAACCGACACGTTTGCGTTTTGTTGAAAAAGTAGGAGGTACAGCCAAAGGCCGCACCCCATCTACCTGCGATGATGCAATCACCCATTGAACGGATAGTCACCTCGCCGCAATTAAAACGCAAACATGCGGGATTTTAGAGCATTGGCGTGCCGGCTGCCCCGCCAATATCCGACGAAAGGGGTGCGGGCAGCGCGCATATGCACCGCCCGCACCCCTCATTAGCTGCTGTCTTACCCAGAGAATGCCTTACTCCGCCAGGCTGCCGAAGTGCTCGCCGAGCAGCGCGCCGAACACGGTGGCGAAGCCGATGGAAATGCCGTTCATCGGTGCGGTGTACTGCAGCGGGAAACGGCCGCCCGAGCAGTTGCCCGTGGCGAAGAGGCCCTCGATGGGCTCGAAGCGCTGGTCGAGCACCTGCTGGTTGCCATCGACGAACAGGCCGGAGAGCGTCACCAGCACGATGTTGGCGTTGCGGGTGTTCTTCTCGGCGTAGAAAGGACCCTCGTTAATGGGCCACATCATGTCTGCGGGCTTGGCGTAATCCTCATCGCGGCCGGCCTCGGCGTAACCGGAGTAGGTTTGGACGCTCTCGACGAAGTTGGCCGCAGCCTCGCCCTCGAGACCAAGGTAACCCGCAAGAGTCTCAAGGTCGTCAGCAGCAAAGATACCGTTGACACCCTCGGCGCCGGCCTCGTAGGCCTCCTTCAGCTTGGCCTCATACTCGTCCATCTTGGCATCGGAAATGTCGGCGCAGTTGAAGTGACCCAGGGCCTGGTTCTGAGCAAACTGGCGCCAGTGGCCGTTGTCCCACACCTGGATAATGTCAGAGTCGATGGGCTGGCGGGCGCTCTGGCAACCGGCGACGAACGGCACGCCGAAGGCCTCGTTGCAGAAACGCTTACCGTACTTGTTGATCCAGCAACCGGCCGCAGCGCCGAAGAAGCCCATGGGAAGGGCACTCGTGGCACCGCCCATGGCGGCACGCGGGCCGATCTCCATCACGCCGCCGGCCCAAATGCCCATCTTGATGCCGTATCCGTCGCGGCCCGAGCCTGCAAGCTGGGTGTAGGGGTTGCACTCC
Source organism: uncultured Coriobacteriales bacterium (assembly GCA_902464015.1). Classification (GTDB taxonomy): domain Bacteria; phylum Actinomycetota; class Coriobacteriia; order Coriobacteriales; family UMGS124; genus UMGS124. The sequence continues at coordinate 10,165 of CABQHM010000010.1, forward strand.
TGGACCTCGGTGCACAGGGCGTTGTACATGTCGGAGTTGGCGGAGAAATCGCCCAGAGCCAGCACCACGCCGTACTTGGCGTTGAGTTGCTTGTAGGCACCGGTCTCATTGTCCTGCACGATGGCGCCGCAGACCTTGCCATCCTGCTTGAGGAGGACGACGGCCGAGGTGCCAAAGAGTGCCTGCGAGCTGGGGCTTGCCTCGATGCCCTTGTCGACAGAGGCAGTGCAGAAAGCACCAGAGGTTTCAAAAACACCGGAGCCAAGCTTCAGCGTGGCTGGGTAGGTCCAGAAGTAGCCCTTCTTATAGGCATAGTCGCTACCAGGCTGAATGGTGCACACCGATTCCACGGCAGTGATGTCGGGCTGGAGCTCCATCATCCAGTCGACCATCTCGCCATTGCGCTGGGCAAACTGCTTGATAAGGTCGGGCTGGGCGCGGCCGGCGCTCTGAAGCTGGTACGAATCAATGAAGTCCCACGGGTCAAAGATGTCCTTGGGCACGCCGAGGACCTTCTCCTGCCACTCGGAGTTGAAATGGCCCAGCTCGCCGCCGTACATGGTGAAGCCGTCCTTGTCCTGGGTATCGACGCCCACGACGGTCAGGCCTTTCTCAGCCGCCATACGGAAGCACTGCGAACCAGAGTAGCCCAAGCCGAGCACCACGACGTCGGCCTCGATGGTCTCGGTGATGTCGGCCTCGTCGATGACGGGGGCCTCGCCCACCCAGTTGCGACGCATGGAGTAGTAGACGGTGTCGCCGTTTGCGTCAACACGGGCAACGTCGTCCTCGCCGGAATAGGGAGGCGTGGTGGGCGCAGCGCTCATCGGGCCACCGGCGGGAGCGCCGCCCTCGGGACCGCCGGCAGGCGCACCTCCATCGGAACCGCCGGCAGGCGCATCGGCCAGAGCCGCACTGGCGGCCACGGTCATCGCGGCGGCACCGGCCGCTGCAAGGAAGGAGCGACGGGAAACACGGGAAGCCTGGGACATGCAGGTACCTCCTCTTCAGGGCCGAGGCGACAAGCCCGCGGCCGTATGACAGACCGCAGGCGCCGCACCGCTCGCAGTGCGCCGCCTGCACTGGACTTAAGAGTAGGCAAACCCGTCTGCAAGGCCATACCAAATTGTTATGAGCTATCTACCAGGTAAAATGTTTTACAACTCAAACGCGCCACACAACATCTGCCACCCGTATCGCAGGTTTTGGAGTATGCGATGGTCGCTCTATCGCGCTCTACCAAATTGTTTTGAGAGGCCTTGGTCGCCCACAGCCGACGCCATCTTCGTCTGCCGCACAAAAAAAGCGCACCTGCGGGTCTTAAACCCTGACAGGTGCGCCTTGAGACAGAACGCAATCTTGTTTGCGGCGTTCTCTTAGCTCAAGAAGTCCTGGATAATCTGCTCCTCGGCCTCTTCCTCGGTGAGACCCAGGGTCATGAGCTTGATAATCTCCTCGCCGGCAATCTTGCCGATGGCAGCTTCGTGCACGAGCTGGGCATCCTCGGAGTCAGCCTCGATACCGGGGATGGCGCGGACCTTGGCCTTGCCCATGAGGATGGCGTCGCACTGCACGTGGCCGCGGCAGTCGGCGGCGCCGATGACCAGCGGGTTGAAGATCTGCTGCGAGTTGTCCTTGGCAACCGAGCGGCTGATGACCTGCACGGAGGAGCCGTCGCCTTCCATGACGACCTTCATGTTGGAGGTCGCGGTCTGGTCGCCTGTGGTCATGAGCTTCTCGGTGAGGGTGAGCTTGCAGTTGGAGCCCAGGTAGCAGTCGGTGTCGCGCACGGTGCTCGAGACGCCCTCGATCTGCACGGTGAGCATCTCCATGGTGGAGCCGTCCTCCATGTGGACCTCGGTCACCGGGTTGAGGATGCGCGCGCCCTCACCCGAGCCCTCGCCGTAGTGCTTCTCGAGGTAGACGACGCGGCTGTTCTTGCCCAGGAAGAAACGGTGGATGCCGTCGTGCTGGGAGTCCTCGCAGCCGTCGTTGTGCACGCCGCAGCCAGCGACGATGTACACGTCGGCACCCTCGCCGATGAAGAAGTCGTTGTACACCTTGTCGGTGAGGCCGCTCTCGGTGAGCACCACGGGGATGTGGAGCTGCTCGCCCTGCGTGCCAGGGGCGACGTTGATATCGATGCCCGGCAGGTCCTCCTTCGTCGTGATGACGATGTTCTCGGAGTTCTGACGCGCCGCAAGGTGGCCGTCCTTGCGAATGTTGATGGCGCCCGTGGTCTCGCCGGCCTTCATGTCGGCGATAATCTGAAGCATGTCGGAGGTGATGGAGTCGATCTCGCTCGCATCAAGGGCGCCCGCCTGGGCGGCCGTGGCCGTGTTCTGCTCTTCGCTCATCTCTAATCCTCCGGATTCAGGGACCACTGGCCCAGCTCGGTGTCAACAGTACCCAGGCCGCACGAGACGTTGGCGGCATGGCGACGAATCATGAGGGTGGGGAACATCTCCTCGCGCGTGCCCTGGCGGTCGACGCGGCCGTCCTTGATGACCACGATGTTGTCGGCGATGTCCATGATGCGCTCCTGGTGCGAGATGATGACCAGGGCGTGGTCGGGCTGGTCGGCATGGAACTTCTGGAAGGTGCCGATAAGCCTGTCGAAGCTCCACAGGTCGATGCCGGCCTCGGGCTCGTCGAAGATGGCCAGGCGCGGGTTGCGCGCGAGCACCGTGGCAATCTCGATGCGCTTGAGCTCGCCACCGGAGAGGCTCTTATCCACGTCGCGCATAAGGTAGTTGCTCGAGCACAGGCCCACGGCGCTCAGATACTCATTGCACTCCTGGGCCGAGATCTTCTTGCCCGAGGCGAGCTTGAGAAGCTTGCGTACCTTCATGCCCTTGAAGCGGGCCGGCGCCTGGAAACCGTAGCCGATGCCCATGCGAGCGCGCTCGTCGATGGTAGCTGCGGTGATGTCCTTGCCCTCAAAGACAATGCTACCCGACGTGGGCTTCTCGATGCCCATGATGAGGCGTGCGAGCGTGGACTTGCCGCCGCCGTTGGGGCCGGTGATGACCGTGATCCTGCCGGCTTCGATGTTCAGCGACAGGTCATCGATGATGCGCCTGCCGGGAACGGGCTTTCCTGCGGCGTCGACGCCCGCCGGTGCCTCAAACGCGATGTTCTCGAGTGTGAGCATCGCTCCTCCTTCTCCCTGATACTCCCAATCCCGTCTGCAGCACGTGGCCGCAGATCTTGATGGGGTTCAGTATAGGCGAAAAGGAGTTCAAATACCCGCAAGTCACTAGGATTTGTTTGGCAAATTTTCCCAGCGGCCCCCAAAAACCGGCCCCATCTGACTTCCGCCCCTCGCCGCAGTATGTCTATCAGACTGTCTACCTGGAAAAACGCTTGCCGTACGAACCCATTCCCCGGAAAAACCGGGTGCCACGTAACTCGCGCGCCTCACGCAAACCCCGTACTCATGCAGGCCCATCAAGCGGCGCACGGCCTTGAAGGAGCGGCCGGCGAGCTACTTTGACACCTGAGCGGCGCCCGCGGAGGCACGCAGCTTTGCCGCACGCTTGCGCTCATACATCTGGACATCCGCGCGACGCACGCATTCCCGCATGTCGTCCCCGGGCTCAAAATGAGCATGTCCGATTGACACGGTGGTCATCCAGGAATGCTCCGCGTTCAGATCGACAATCTTTTTGACAAAGGTCTCCTCAAGGGCGTCCACCCCCGCCATGTTGCGATGTAGGATGACGCAAAACTCGTCACCGCCTATGCGGAAGCAATTGCCGTCACGTCCGTACACGTCGTAAATGGCCTTGGCAACGGCAACAAGGCACTCGTCGCCCACATCGTGACCATGCTTGTCGTTCACGCTTTTAAAGTCATCGACATCGAAGAAGATTACCTCCACCGAATCGCAGAGGTTCGAAAGGCGAGCCGTGTAACTTTGCCTGTTAAACAAGCACGTAAGGGCATCAGTCTGCTGGACAAACAAACAGTAAAGCATATAGAAGAAGATTCCGCACACGGCGAGAGTGGCCCAAACCATCAAGACAGAGGTATCGATAACGTTCACGATGATTGCAACAGCAACAAAAGCAAGGACAAGCCAGGGAATATAACGAACACGCATCTCAAGCCGGGTGAGATAATGCATCGTCTCCCGCATGACATAGATTGCAACAACGCCGTACGTGGCGATGTACAGGGGGTACAGGGGCCCCCTGGAGAAGGCGGCGTTGTCATCAACGACGAAAACGAGCCCCGAAAAGGACAAGGCCAACTGGACGGCCGCATGAACTCCCGCGACGATAAACGCTACCCGCACATACTTGCTTTTCTCATTGATAAAGGCGGCAGAGACGGCAATGGGCGCGAACAGGGCACACGCGTAATCGAGCGCCTGCGCTATGCACATGATGGGGCGAACAAACGCGCCAGCACCATCGAACCACACGGTGAGAAACTCAGAGGTCGAGCCCGCAATAATGTCAGCAAACGCGAGCGTGAACAGGCGCTGTACACGATGCGGAAGCACAACGTTGGCGCGCACCATGGCAATCGCGATGAGTGATGTAAAAAGCACGAAAGCCTTAACGTACAGATAGTACTTGTCCATAACTCCCACCGCGATGCCGACAAATTGTCCATCAGTATAGTATGCCGCGCGGCATCGCCCGGTGCGGTCAACGCATTGTAAAAGAATCAAGGCGCAAAAAGCGGGCACACGTTCTGGCCGGTAGCTACGAATTCTCTCGCTGAGCCATAGGCGTACCCACTCGATGCCGCCGATACCCAAGGTAGTTGCATATGGCAACAACCTGTATGAGTAAAACTACATCCAAACGCAGGGCGCCTCCAGACATGCCATGCTACCCATAAGCACAGCCAATCCGTAGGCGCTCGCTCACATTACGCCAATTAAGGTATGCATGCAAATAGATCAAACCAACTGGTGCCAATCTGTACCAAAAAACAGGAGCGTCTTTGCGGCGCTCCCGTCCACTTGCTTGGTATTGGGTTTCGGACTCCCCGCGACTTAGTGCACGCAGGCCTGGTCGAGCCTCATCGGGCGCAGGTCGCCGGCGATGAACTTGTCGATGACGGCACCCACCGTGGGGGCCATGGCATCGATGTACACCGAGGCACCGTTCTGCGTGAACGCACGGAACGGGGGCTGACCCATACCGAGAACGACGATGGCGTCGATGTCCAGGCTGAGCGCGTACTGGATGACGCCGCCGCAGCCATACTCATCATGGTCGACGTTCTTGAAGACCTCGACCTTCTCCACCTTGCCGTCTTCAATCGTGGCGATGGTGAAGTAGGGCGAATGTCCAAAGTGACCGCTGCGCGTGCTCTCGAGGCCCTGGTCAGTATCGCTGGGAACCGCAACCCTCATGTGAATCTCCTTCTCCGTTGTGCGACGGTGAAGTCGCACTCTCTGTATAGAACAGCCCCCGGTCCTTCGCGGGGAACCGGCAGGCTGCAAGAGCCCAATCTACCTCGGACGACAACCCTTACTTGTCCTCGCCGCCCGCCACGCTCGTGCACCGGCAACCCTCGCAGAAGGCGCAACGTGGCTGCCCCTGGCAATCGCATGCCGTACGCGTGGAACCGATCCACTCGCCCACCTGGTCACGCACCTGCGCCAACACCGCCTCGTCCACCACGTAGTGCACGTGACGGCAGTGGCGCACGGCAATCACAAGCCCGCAGTCTTTAAGCTGCCCCATATGCTGCGACACGGCCGCCTCGCTGATGCCGAGCGCCTGGGCGAGCGAACGGGGACAGTGATGTCGTTCGAGCAGCAGCAAGAACATTTTGAACCGCGTGGGGTCGCCAAGTGCCTTTGCGACCTTGCACATGTCCATCGAGCTGCCTCCCCTCCCAATGACTCCCGGCGTTTCACGCGCCAATTAAGCAATCGCTTAACCAACAAGGACAAAGCACACTCTACGCGTGTTTTTGCTTAAGTCAATACTTAATTATTGCAATCTCATCGAATGTCGCAAGGGGGTTCGCCAGCGGCAAAGCGCGCGTACGGAGCGCACGGCGGCGGCAATGGGCCCAAAAAGCCCAAAAGTATGCGTTATACCTTCCCAAAAAGCGTTTCTGCCCGACGCCCAACAAATCATGCCAGCATTACCCCAGGTAGATGAGGCGTGACTCTGCAGGCACAGCGTCCTTGACAACTATATAACGCATACTTATGCCGCTTTCGGGGCATAGAACCCCTTCACGGCGGCAGATCAGCGGCCGAAGGTCACCGCAAGGGCCCAAACGCAAAAAGCCGCCGCACCCGGTGATTTCCGGGCACGGCGGCCTGAGCAGAACCTATCGCGATCTAGAACCTGCCTGACACGACACGTTTCTTAGAGAGCAGCGCCCTCGAGAGCAGCGTCGACGGCGTCCTTGATGGCCTTGGAGGTGATGGTGGCGCCGGAAACGGTGTCAACACCCTCGGTGCCGTTGGCGGCGATGATGGCGCCGGGGATCTCGGCGATAGCCTTGGTGCCGATGCCGTCGGTCTCGGAGTTGTCGCCAACCTCGACGGCGGTGATGACGCCACCCTCGACGGTCACGGTCACAGGCACGCTGCCGCCGATGCCCTTGCCGTCGCCCTCATAGGTGCCGTCGGCCCACTTGGCCTCGGCGTCGGAAGCAACGGAGTCGCGGGCCTTCTCCTCGGAAGAGCCGGCAGCCTGAGCGGCAGCGGCCTCCTCGGCAGCCTTGGCAGCGGCGATGCTGATGGCCTCGGCGGCCTCATTGTCAGCGGCGATGACGTCGGCAGCCAGCGGCACGTTGCCGCCCAGGGCAGCCGTGGCGGCGTTGGTGCCGGCGATGCGACCGAACACCGTGTAGCCGCTCATGACGCACCAGTAGTCGCCCTCCATGATACCGCCGGCAGCGCCGGGCACGGCCCACAGGCCGTCCATGGGACGGTCGTCGTAGCCGATGACCTGGGAGTTGACGTCAATCTTGATGCCGCCGAAGGTGCCCATGACGCCGGCAACAACGGGGATGCAGTAGAAGGGCGGGGTGGTCAGGGGCACACCAGACTTCACGGGCACGTCAAGATCGCCGGTCGCACCGTTGGCGATGGCGTCGTTCCACTCGTTGACCGTGCGCAGGAAGGCGTTGGCGTTGAACTTGTCGCCGGAGACGGTCTCGGTCTGGACCTTAGTGGCCAGTTCCTCGAGGGTGTCGGCCTGGACGACGGTGGCACCGTGCTCGCGCAGCCACTCGACGCGGTCGCCGCCCACAACGGCAGCGTTGCAGTAGGCGGTCTCAACCATGGTCTGGTGAGCGGCCTCGTCGAAGAAGAGGTAGGCGCGGGCGTAGAACTGCTGCATGATCTCCTGGTTGACCAGGGAGGAGGTGAGGCCCTCGTTCACGAAGCGCTTGCCGTCGCAGTTGACGTACACGCCGAGGGTCTGGATGGCGTGAACCGTGGCGCCATAGTAGGCCATGTGCACGTCGTCGATGTTCTCGCACGCCTCGTAGGCCTCGGGCGTGTCATAGGTGCAGTAGCTGGTCTGGGGCCAGGGCTGGGGGTGACCATAGTAGGAGCCGAAGCTCTTGGAGAGCTTGGCGCCGGCCTTCTCGGCCATGATGATGCCGGTGCCGTCGAGGTAAGGCACGCACTGGGCCTGGGAGATGTCGGCGTGACGGCCCAGGTAACGGGTCATCATTTCCTTGTTGCACTGGAAGCCGCCGGTGGCGATGATGACCTGCTTGGCGCCGATGGTAATCTTGTTGCCCTCAGCGTCGGTGCACACGATGCCGCAAGGCTTGCCGGCCTCGTCGCAGATGAGGTCGGTGGCGCGGGTCAGGAGCAGCGTGGTGCCGCCCTTGTCGTTGAAAATCTGGCCGAACTGCTGCAGGTACTCGTCGGTGTAGGACTTGGAGCCCTGCTCGGCGGGACGACGGCCACCCATCCACAGGTAGGAGCTGCCGGGAGCGAGCTGCTCGACGGTGAGGCCCAGGCCGCTGATCCAGTCGACGGTCTCCTCCCAGTTGACGATCATGGCCTTGCCCAGGTCGGGGTCGGACAGCGGGACCTTGGCGTAGACGGCCTTCCAGTCGATGCCGAAGCGCGGGCCAAGGGCGCCGGCGGCGAAACGAGAGGTGCCACCCACGTGGCCGGAGGCCTCAACGAGGATGGTCTGGGCGCCGGCCTCAACGGAAGCGACGGCGGCAGCCAGGCCGCCGATACCGGCGCCGGCGACAACGACGTCGCACGTATAGGTGTAGCCGCCCTCGGGCTCGGCAGCTGCCTCGTCGGCCTGGGCCTGCTTGACGGCGACCGTGCCGGCAACGGCGCTGATGCCGGCGACGGCGCCAGCACCCATGAGGAAGTTGCGGCGGGAAGAAGCGGTGTCGATCATTGTTACCTCCTTGGTCGTAGTGGCGAGCGCCCACAGGCTCGCGCGCCCCGCCCCGACGGCAACCGCCGGCGCAGCCACGCCTGGTCCAGGCTCTCAGGAAGGGTTTGCCCGCCCTGACGCCAGTGCCATATACCTGTAAGCGTTTGTCCCCCGCACGGCCGCCCCTTGCGGCCATGCCTAGGTACAACCATACGCAGCCCAACCTATTTGCACATCACCGACGCATTGGTTAGACGCCCTTTTCCAGGCCTTTCAAAGGCAGCCAACCCTACCCCCAAAATGTGTGTTGCCCACCTTTGAGCTGGAATAATGCGGATTCCGTGTCAGTTCGTAATGCAGGTCTGCCCGCGGGCAAAAATCTTTTAGGCCTCAGGGCGATCGATGACCTCTCGCTCGATATATTCGATAAGCTCCTGCTTGGAATGGACGTCAAGCTTTACGTAAATGCGCTTGATATGCGCCCACGCGGTGTTTTGAGTGATGCCGAGATCGGCGGCAATGGCGTTTGCGCTCCAGCCGCGGGCAAGCTGCACGAGAACCTGAGACTCGCGCGCGGTAAGGCCATGCTCGATTGCCCACTCCTCCACGCGAGCGCCCACGCGGCCGCGCACCTCCTGCTGCTGCTCGAAATCCTGCTCGCCGGCATCTGCAACCGTCACCGCGCCCTCCGGCTGCGCCGCCCCATCAGCGGCGACCGACTCGCCGCTCGCCCCAGGCGAAACGACCGCGGCCGCACCCTTGTCGCGGCGGCGCAGCAAGACAGCCGGCACCATCGCGAGTAGATATATGCACACAAGGATGAGAATGGTGGCATACGAGGCGGCAGCTCGCGCCTCGAGTCCGTTGAGCGCCATGCCCAGTGCAAGTCCCACCACAAGCGACAGCTGCGTGCCCACCTGGTACACACCCATGAGCGCCACGGACGGCACCGACACGCGGCGAGCCGTCTCCACGAGGAACAACACGAACGCCATGCCTACCAGGTCGTAGCACACCACCATGACCATGCCGGCATAGTGGCCGAACGCCCCCGGAATAAACGGCAGGGTGGAGAGCGCCACAAGCATGAACGGGAACAGCACCCGATACACAGTGGACGTCTCGGGCACGCGGCGCGAAAGCAGGACCACCGCAGCAAGCAGCACAGCGGCCAAAACAAGCGCCTCAGCCATGGGAACAGCGCCCACCACGGGCTCGAACGTGCTGCCAATAACCGAGGTATGCAGCAAGCCCACCACGGCCGTCAACACAAATATGCAGAGAAACGAGCTGAAGTAGCCGTGCAACGTCTTTTTTAGCAGGGAAAGCACCTCGCGCATCCCGCCGGAAGCAGCACCTCGCCCACCAGCGGCCGAGACATCGCTGCCGGCCACGGCGACAGCTCCCCCATCCTCACGCCCCGCGTCCACCTCCGCGCTTATCTCACGCACAAGGTACCAATGTACAGCCCCCGAGAGCGCAAGTGCGCCAAACGCCGCCGCAAACAGCGCCCACCCGTCTACGTACGAGAGCGCAAAATACCCCGCCGCCTGCATGAGAAAGCCGCAGACAAGGCCGCGCACGGCAACGCGCACGTCGGGTTCGAACACGAACGGCTCGAACCAAGCAAGCGTCATGACCGCCGAGCCCACCGCATATATCAGCCCGCACACCAGCGAACCCACGCCGGGATCGAGCGAGGAAAGCAATCCCGACGCGCCAGCGACATACCCCGCGAGCATGATGACTGCCGAGCACACAAACGAGGCAGGCGGGACATACCCGCCTACAAACGAAAACGGCCGGCGCATATCGTGGGAACCCCCGTGCGCAAACCCGGCCAGCACGAAAGCGACAAGCACCAGCGTGGCGAAGGCACCAACAATATTGGTAATAAGCGAGAAGGATGTCTGTGCCACAAAACCGTGGCTTGTACCCGCCTCGGCTCCAAACGCCGTGATGTAGGCGTTGGACGTCACTGCGCGTGCAAGGCCGTAGCCCGCTGCAAGCAGCACCGTTGTGCGCACGCTTTTCGACACCCGCGCCCCCTTCGCCCGTCATTCAGTGGTATGCCCATGATACCTGATTCCAGATGGCACATGCCCCGACGTATTTTGAAGCGGGCCACATAGGCCGCCGACGGCGACCTCGTCGGCGCACAGGTCAGGCGCAGGCGCGCCCGCACTGCCTGGCCCTAGCCTCGGAAAGTCTCGAGCCGAGCACCCCGAAAAAATTTTTACCGCTCCCTACCATAGCATCTACCAGTCAAAATACAACCCTAACCGATTATCGGTGATGCATCTGGAGCCGCCAGGTGCCATACCTTGAGATGCAACAGCGCACCACAGGGTCGCTGAGAAACAAGGAGGAGCACCATGGAAATGAACCGCCGCAACTTCGTGAAGACCACCGCCGGCGTCGCCGCCGCCAGCATGCTTGCCGCCGTGCCGGCATTCGCTGAGGAGGCCAAGCCCGCCGAGGGCGAGGCTGCTGCCGAGGAGACCGCCGCCCCCGCCGCTGGCGTGCAGGACGGCAAGTACGTCACCTCTTGGCTGGGCCACGAGAACTATATCTATGTTGAGACCACCTTCGCCGGCGGCGCCATCGCCAACTGCCGCGTGCTGCGCAACGACGAGACCACTGGCGTGGGCACCTACCCCTGCGAGGTCCTGCCCGGCCGCATCGTTGCCGCCCAGAGCGTCGAGGTTGACGCCATGAGCGGTGCAACCCTCACCTCCATGGCCATCAAGAGCGCCGTGCGCCAGGCCATCTCCGACGCCGGCGGCGACCCCAAGGTCGACTTCTGCGCTCCCGCCCCCTCCTCGTTCGTCGTTCCTGAGTTCCCCGAGTCCCAGGACGTCGTCATCGTCGGCGCCGGCACCTCGGGCCTCATCTGCGCCACGCGCCTGCTCGAGATGGGCTACAGCGTGACCCTGCTCGAGAAGCAGGACATCCCCGGCGGCTCCATGGGCATGACCTACGGCGGCGTCGCCGCTGCCGGCTCGCAGCTCCAGGCCAACTACGCCTGCGGCCGCTTCGAGGACAGCCCCCTGTACAACGTCGACGCCATGCTTGGCCTGCTCGCCAACTACGTCAACCCCGATCATGACACGCATGACGGCGCCATGCCCTTCCAGACCACCATGTACCACACCTCTGGCCAGCTCGTTGACTGGCTGCACTCCATCGGCGTGGGCTTCTACACCATGGGCGTGAACAAGGCCTACGGCATCACCCCCTACCTGGCCCCCGGCTGCTACGAGGGCGGCTGCGGCTTCGCCATGGAGTTCCTCGTTGACCGCGTGGGCGCTCTGGGCGGCCAGATTTTCTACGGCGTCAAGGCCACTTCGCTCGTGCAGGACGAGTCCGGTGCGGTGACGGGCGTCAACGCCGAGGGCGAGGACGGCAGCACCTACACCGTGAGCGGCCGCGCAATCGTGCTCGCCACGGGCGGCTACGGCGCCAACCAGGACATGATTGCCCAGTACAGCCCCAAGTACGCCGGCCACGTGTTCAACTGCTCGCCCTGCTCCACGGGTGAGGGCATCGAGATGGGCGTGGCTGCCGGCGGCTACGTCGAGTGCATGGACCGCGACCTGGGCGCTTACCTGTCCACCGACGGCTCTGACGGCTCCTTCTTCGAGCTCGCGTTCCTCTATCAGACCACACCCGGCATCATGGTCAACGCCAACGGCGATCAGTTCGGCAACATCACCTCGAACAACCACGGCATGCAGGCCGCTGCCCTGCTCGACGAGTCCAATGGCGGCAAGTTCTACCACATCTTCGACGAGTCTGCCGCCGTCACCACCAAGAAGAACGACACGTGGGCATTTGACACCTACGAGGCCGTCTTTGACCGTGGCCTCGTCCAGCACTTCGACACCGTTGAGGAGGCCGCCGAGACTCTGAACCTCCCCAACCTGGCCGCCACGATCGAGAAGAACAACGAGGTCGCCCTCACCGGCGAGCCCGACGAGTGGGGCCGCAAGGTCGTCCCCTTCATCGACACCCGCACGGGCGTCTACGCCATCTCCGTCATGCCTACCTTCTACCTGACCACGGGCGGCCTTGCCATCGACACGGCCGATCACGTGCTGCGCGAGGACGGAAGCGTCATCCCCAACCTCTACGCTGCCGGCGACGTCTGCGGCTCCATCGAGGAGAAGGACGGCTGCAACTACAAGATGGGCTTCGACGCCGCGATGACCTTCGGCTACATCATGGCCGACTCCATCAACACCGACCTGAGCGCCTAATCCCGCAGCTCAAAGCAGGTATGTAAGAAGGGAGCGCCGCGCACTCGCGCGACGCTCCCTTCTCGTTTCTCCAGGCCTGTCCAGTTTCCTACGGGCCGCCTCGGGCCCCTTCACGCGAGTTCTCGTTTCCCTCCGTGCGTGCGCCCGTCCCGCTACTGGGCGACCCCCATGTGCTCGACCGCCCTGTTGATCACGTCGACCGCCAGGGGAACCGCAGGGTTTGCCGTGTCCTCGCGATAATGGGCGTACAGCGCGTACTTTTGGGCATCGTCGTTGCAGAACTCGACGATCCGGTAATCGGAAAGCGAAAGCGGCGTGATGCGGCGCGCGATGCTTCGATACGTCACGTGCACACCGCTCCTGAAGCGCATCAGATTCGCGTGATGACCGTGTATGCCCGCCCACGGCATGAGCACGACCTCGGGGTCGCAACCGTTCTTGCACAGCACGCCCTCAAGCTCGCTTGTGTGCCCGCCGGTCAGGGCCGGGTCATAAGACCAGACCGTGTCGCTTCCCATGTCGGACATCCAGACCTTGCGGTGCTGGGCGAGCCGGTGCGTGTTTCGCACCACGGCCACCAAAGGATCGGTCACCAGGCGCGCCGAACGCACACCCGCGACGTCGACGCGCGCCGCATCGCTTTGCGGGCACAGACATAGGTCGGCGGTTCCCATCAAGGGGTGGCGCAGGCTGGCATAAGAGAGAATGTCTTGCACGTCGAGGTCGAGGCTGTAGCCGCACTGCCCCAGCTCCATGTCGACCGAAGAGAGCAGATCGTCGCTTAAGGCGCAGTCGGACAAGGCGTTCACGCGCAGGTGCAGCGGCTTGGATTCGCGCATCTTCCCCATGTAATCCATCGCGCTGTCGTAGACGCGCAGGATATCGTACGCCTTGTCGAGAAACGCCCGTCCCAGCGGCGTGGGCGTGACCCCCATGCTGCTGCGCTGCAGCAGCTCGCCCCCCACGCATTTCTCCAAAGCCACCATGTGCTTGCTCAGCCCAGGCTGAGAGATGTTAAGCTGGGCGGCAGCTTTGGTCATGCTTCCCTCAGACGCAACCCACACGTACTCGCGTATATACTCAGTGTCCATTGCCTTCGACCCCCTTAAACCTGCTGCGACGCTCCTCGCAATCGCATCGCGTGCCTTTGCCAGGCATCGGCGGAATTCATGATGGCAGAGTGGGGTACTTCTCGGATATCGACCATATTGGTGTTTTCAAATTAGGCTGTTTGCCTGCTGTTTTGTATCTTTCGTCCAAAAATGAAAGCCAGTTCTGTCAACAAAAATCGCATTGGCGCAGCACACATCGGCCAATCTGGCGATGCCCACTGGGCCATTTTGAACGGCCAAGTCCCTACTCTTGCATCATGTCGCGCGCCAACAAAACGCTATGGCGGCCCAATCCAAACGCTAGTACCGACCCTTCGGACAGGACGCCCAGCGGAGCGGGCGAAAACTTTTTGCAGAATGTTGTGACGTGAGCCGCCCTCAATGCGTCTTTAAGTATTGCAAGGCCTTGGATATGCCGTGTGTGTTCCTCGTTTGCGACACATTGCGGCCACTATACTGGGGCAAAAGGATGCAAAAGGACCACGCGCCGCGCGGCACCTCGCGGAGCATGACAAGAAGGGGGTCCCATGAACGCCTCTCAAACCACACGCCGGATGCTCGCATCCGCAGGAGCCGGCGCCATCATCGCGGCCGGAGCACTCGTGGCAGGTATCGCCACCCAACCCTATCCCGCCCTCGCAGAGGACGCAACCTATGACACCGTCGCCAGCGACGCGTCGTACTCCGACGTAGCCGCCGACGATGACAGCGCATCGGCGGGCGACACAGCCGCCGACGACGCCCAGCAGGCCAACCAGAGCACTGACGCGGGCGCGGGCGCACAGGACGCTCCGAAGTTCTCGGCCGCATCCGGCGCCCCCACGGCCACCGCGAGCAAGCCGTGCCTTGCGTTGAGCGTACCCGGCTCCTTTGACACCACGCAGGCCGAGGCGCTTCTTGGCCGCATCAATGAAATTCGCACCGAGGCCGCCGCAGAAGGCCTCGTAGACTACGAGAGCGGCGTTGCCGTGACGGGCCAGCCCCTCACCTGGAGCACCGGCCTGGAGCAGCTAGCGCAGGTGCGCGCGGCAGAGGCCTCGTACAGCTTCTCGCACACCCGCCCCGACGGCAGCGGCACCGTGCTTGACACCAACGGGCCCCTCGTTGCCGGCGCAAATCCCACCGTTCTGGCCGAGAACCTCGCCCAGGCATCCGACACCGCTTCGGCTCTTGAACTCTGGTACGCCGAGAAGGACGCTTACGAGCGCTATCTGAACGGCGACACGAGCGTTTCTGAAGGCGACTTCGGCCACTATGCGGCGCTTATCAGCGACGACTATACCTACGTTGGACTCGGGTCATTCATTGCCGCCGACGGAGGCACCTACCTGGCCAGCGAGTTCTCCAACGCCGCCAGCGCCTCCGCTGCCGTGCAGCCCGACGGCGAGTGCGTCGCTCAGATCAACGCCGAGACAGCAGGGCTTACGGCGGGCATCGCCACGCCCCAAGATTGGGACGGCTCCCTCACGGCTGGGCAGATGCTCCAGCTGGACCTCAACCTCACGAGCACCCAAGGCGGCACCTACGCTGCGGCGACACAGCTTACCTGGACAAGCAGCGACGAGTCGGTCGCCACGGTCGACGGCAACGGCCTCGTGAGCACCGTGGGCAGCAGCACGGCCACCATCAGCGTAAGCGCCGCGGCCGATGGGCAGGCCCTCGCCTCGATCGACCTTACAGTCGCAGCCCAGCAGGTCGGCGTGCCGAGCGTTGCCGGCATGACGCTTGATGACGCCCGCGACGCGCTTGAGGCGGCTGGCCTGGTGGTCGGAGACACCATCACCGGGGATGAGGCCTCCGACCCCTCAATGAACGGTGTCGTGTACGACCAGGACCCCGCGGCCAATACCCTGGTGGACGCAGGCACGCAGGTAAACCTAACCGCCTACGCCGACTACGTGGCCCCCTGGGCCACGAGCTGCGAGGCAGCCGAGCCCGTGGAGACCGAAGCGGGCGTGGCACCCGAGCTGCCTGCGACCGTCACCGTCTATTGGAGCAAGGGCGACCCCACGCAGGAGCCCGTGACCTGGGATGATATTGACCCCGCGCTTTATGCCGACGGCGACAGCTTCCAGGTGAGCGGCACCGTGGGCGACACGGGGCTCACCACGACGGTGGGCGTCACCGTCAAGGCAAAGCCCGCCCCCACAATCGCCTCGCTCGAAGACGTCAACGTCACCACACCTTCCGGCACCGCGCCCGAGCTGCCCGAAACAGTGAACGCCACTATGTCCGACGACACCACGACCACGATGAACGTGAGCTGGAACGCCGTGGACGCCTCGCAGTACAGCTCTCGCGAGGGCGGCACGTTCGACGTGACGGGCACGGTCGAGGGCGCGGCGGGCTATGCCGTGGCACACGTCACCGTGACCCCCGCGACCATCACGGCGCTTGAGGACCCCGCGCCCATCACCACCTTCGTCGGCCACGAGCCCACACTCCCTGCGACCGTGAAGGCGACCTGGAGCAACGGCGACGTCACCGACGAACTGGTTGAGTGGCAGCCCCTGCTCGGCCTCACCCAGGACGGCAAGGGCCCCTGGGACTTCGCCGGTGACGTCGTGCTCACGGGCACGGTGGAGGGCACCGACAAGACCGCGTCGCTCAAGGTGAGCGTCGTGCAACCCAAGGCGCAGAGCGTAGGCGAGCTCGTCGGCGTGTCGACCAAGGCAGGCACGGCGCCCAAGCTGCCCCAAACTGTGCAAGTGACCTGGGAGGATGGCAGTACCACGCAGGAGAGCATCACGTGGGATGCGATCGATCCCGCCAGCTATGAGAAAGCAGGGATCTTCACCGTCACCGGCACGGTGCCTTCGGCCGACAACGCCCAGGTCGGCGTACAGGTGACCGTGACTGCCGCCGATCTCACCATTACCAGCGTCGCCGCCATCGCCGACGTCACCACGCCCTCCGGCACTGCCCCGACACTTCCCAGCCAGGTCGAGGTCACGTGGAGCGACGGCAGCACGGGCACGGGCACCATTGCCTGGGACGCCGTGGACGAGGCCTCTTACAAGGTGCGCGCAGGCGGAGAGTTCAGCGTGCACGGCACCGTGAGCGCCACGCAAGGTTCCGGCGAGGGCGCCGCAGACGGCAAGGCAGACGTCAGCGTGCGCGTCATCGTGAGCGCCGCCACCGCAACGGCCGTCGAGCAGCCTGCCGGCGTGTCCACGACCGCGAATACCGCCCCTACCCTGCCCGCAACCGCGCGCGTCACCTGGAGCAACGGCGACGTCACCGACGAGGCTGTGACCTGGGATGCCATCAATCCCTCGTTCTACGAGAACGCCGGCACGTTCACCGCGAGCGGCAAGGTGAGCTCCACCGGCCAAGGTGTGAGCTGCAAGGTCACCGTGAAGGCCGCGGCGGCGACCGCAACAGCCGTCTCCGCGAAGGCAGTGGACATTACCACCACGGCAGGCGTTGCCCCCCAGCTCCCCGCCAGCGTCGAGGTCACCTGGAGCAACGGCACAACCACAAAGGAAGTCGTCAGTTGGAACGCGGTGTCTGGCAACGCCTATGCGCAGGCCGGGTCGTTTGACGTCACGGGCACCATCGCCACAGCGACCGGCATCCAGGCAACGGCCCATGTGACCGTCACCGCGCTCACGGCAGTGCGTGCGGTGCTTGACAACAGCGTCATCTCGACCACCGAAGGGGTCGCGCCCACCCTTCCCGCCACTGCACGGGTGACCTGGAGCAACGGCAAGACTAGCACCGAGACCATCAGCTGGAACGCCGTTGACCCCGCCCTCTACGCCAAGGCAGGCACCTTCGACGTGAAGGGTACGGCCGCAGGCGTCGCGGTGACTGCGCACGTGAACGTCACCGGTGCCGAGGTCGCGAAGACCGCCGACCCCTCGCCGAGTCTCGCCCTCGCCGCCATGCTCGCCAGCGGCGGCGTCCTAGCCGTGGCGGCCGGCGTCGTCCTCAAGCTGCGCGCCAAGCGCGGGTAAGTAAGGCAGCTGGAAAACGCACAAAGAACCGCCCCCTTCCCCAGGCACTGCCCATCGGGGAAGGGGGCGGTTCATGTTTCACATCCTTGATTATAAAATCCCTGCTAGAGTGCCACGGTCTTCGTCGCCGCAAGGTCAACGAGCTGGGCGCGGGTGTTGACGCCCGCCTTCTCGTAGATGTGGGCCGTGTGCGTCTTCACCGTGTTGCGCGAGATGCCGAGCTTCTCGGCGATGGCGTCGGCGCTCTGGTGCTGCAACAGATACGGCAGGACCTCGGTCTCGCGCGGGGTGAGCGTGCCGAGCTCGGCGGCGATGGCATCGGCCTGCACCTGCGCAATGCGCGCCATGTCGGCGGGATTGCGCACGATGACGAACTGGTCGCGGGCACGCTGCTGCACGGTCACACCCAGGCTGAGCAGGGCACCGTAGAGCAGCGACACGGCAACGAGCACGATGGAAGTCGTGCCCAGACCCACCGTGCTCATGAGCACGCCGCCACCCAGGATGCCCACAAGCAGGGTAAACGAGCAGATGCAGACGACCCAGGCAGGGTTCTTGAGGCCCTCTTCACCCCGCCGGGCAAGCCCCAACAGCTCCACCATCGCACACATAGCGAGGGCACTCGTGAGGCTGTCAGTCGCCTTACCGGCGATATGAGCGAGCGTCTGACCCACATCAGAGGGCATCGTTGTGGTGAGGATGAACACGAGGGCCGAGGTGCCCAACAATATCGGGAGCACCACATACGGCGCGTCGGGGTTGGCGCGCATCGAGAGAAAAAGCAGCGCGCACGCAAGCAGAGTGCCGCCCACGCCGGTCACAACCTGGCGATACACGTACTCTGCCTGGGCAAGACCGTCGTTGGAAAAGCCAATGAGACCCATGTAGAGCCCCAAGCCCAAAGAGCAGCACGCGACCTCAGTGAGATGGCTGCGCAACTGAGAAGGCCGCGCCGCGGGCGACTGCGCAGAAGAGGCCGTGCCCGCCGTCACACCAGCGACCACACCAGACTGCGAGCCGCACACAGCAAGGGCGCGCGCCTCGCACACGACGCCAAGAATCGGCAGGATGCAAACGAGCGCCGCGCACACATCAGCATTGAGCGCCCCAAAAAGCAGCTTGATGGCAGCACATGCTCCCAAACTTGCGCACGCCAATCCCAAAACCGTGGAACTGCGCGGCTCAACGGGCGCGTTGGCCACAAGTCGCGGCACCAAAAACCCGAAAGCCAGACCGCCGATGAGGCCACCCACCACCGTGAGCACCAGGCTCGAAGAGCCCAGCTTGACAAGGGCTGGCCCCACAAAACAGCCCAGGGCACATGCGAGATTCAATATGTCAGCGTGAAGCGCTCCGCCAAAGGCGGGACGGATGCAACACAGCCCACCTGCCGCAGCTCCCTTACAAGAGGTGGCATCGCCCCTCGAAGCGCCATTTTCGCAGGCAACGTCTGCAGCAGAACGCCTACCGACAAAGGCAACCGCAAAGGCGGCGAGCGCCGTGCCCGCAAGGGCAGCAAGCCAACCCGCATCCCCACGCGGGTGGTTCAGGATGGAAATCGGCAGCGTGTAGACAGGACCGGGCGTCATGCGATACGCAAAGTCAAACCAAAGAATGATGAGGGCCGCCTCCAGGCAGACCCAAAAAACAGGGAGCAACGGCAAGGTTTTGACCCGAGCCCACCCCTGTGTCTTATCTTTTTCCGCCATGGCGTTTCCCCCGTCGACGTCTGGGCACGTTTCGCACCGCACATCAGCACGCGGGGATGATACCACCGAAGTGAGAGAATCGCAGGTGGGACGCATTATGCCTCGGGGGAAACGTCAGGCGCCTCCCCAGCCTTCGCGGCATCGGCCTCACAGCGGGCCAGCGTGTAGGCGTAGTCCTCGCGGAAGCGGTTGAGCTCGTCTTCCAAGACAAGGGCATCGGCCTCAGACAGACGCGCGCGCGATGCCTCGGGGACACTGGCGAAGGGGCTGTGCTCGAGGTCGCGCTCAAAGCGCGCCTTCTCACCACGCAGGGCCAGGCGCTTCTCGTTTACCAGCTGCTCATAGAGCTTGGGATCGATGGCGTCGCGGTCGAACGTGCGAGACTCGAGCTGTTCGAGGTCGCCCTCGAGGTCGTCGACGCATGAGTACTTGGCAAGCACCTGCCCTGCAGCGCGATGCCTCTCCAACTTGGCCTGAATCTCCTGCATGCGCGGCATGCCGGCAAGCAGCGACTGCAGATGCCGCTCGTTAGCCGATTCCGCCTGGTATGCACCCGTCAGCTGGTCATTTGTCTCGTTACCCATCGCGTCGCCCTTTCCCTTCGAACCCCAAAACCCCACAGCCCGCAGCCCATCGGCACGCGGGGATACAGAAAAACCGGCCACCCCGCACACTGTGTGCGACGGGGCGGCCGGCCGGAACCCAAAACGCTGTCTTACTTCGAGATCTCCTGGCCGGAGAGCTCCTTGCCCAGGACGCGGCCCAGGGTGAGGGCCATGCCGAGGCTGACGCCCTGGATGGGCGTGGAGTAGTGGGTGCCGAAGCGACCGCCGGAGTTGTTGCCGGAAGCGTAGAGGCCCTCGATCGGGTTGAAGTTCTTGTCAAGGACACGCTGGTTGGCATCGATGACCAGACCGTTGAGGCTGACGGTGCCCAGGGCGGGCTTCTCCTGCACCTGGATCATACCGAAGAACGGGGGCTCGTCGATGGGGAGCAGGACGCGCGGGTCGCGGCCGAAGTCGGTGTCCTTGCCAGCAGCGGCCATCTCGTTGTAACGGTCGATGGAAGCCTTGGCGGCAGCGGCCTCCTCGTCGGAGAGGCCCATGTACTCGAAGAGCTCCTCCCAAGTGTTGGCCGCGAAGTGGCAGGGCGTACCCGTGGACCACGTGGTCTCGCCAGCGCCACCGGCGGTCTCCTCGCCCTCGGCGCCGCGCTCGACCCAGTGGGCCAGCGTCTCGTCGAGCGAGTCGTCGCGACCGGCGCAGAAGTGCTCGGGCGCGGAGCGGGAAAGCAGGGTCTTGTACTTGGAGTCGAAGAAGGCGTAGAAGCGGCCGAACTTCCTGCGCTCCATCTGCTCGATGATGCCGAAGCAGCCCATGAACTCCTCGTCGCAGAAGCGCTGCATGTCGGAGTCAAGCCACAGGGCGAAGCGGTAGGTGCCCTGACGGATGAGCAGGTTCACGGAGTACTTGTCGGAGATGTACACGACCTCGGGCGAGATGAGGGTGCGCTGGATCGGGTCCATGGAGCCGCCGGCCCACATGCCCATCTTGATGCCCGAGCCGTCGCGGCCAAAGCCGGCGGTGCGCATCTTGGAGATGTCCAGGCCGTGAGCGTCGAACAGCTCGCGCTGGTTCTGCTGGAGCTCCTTGTACATGGCGTTGTTCGCGCCGTAGTCGCCAGCAGACAGGACGATGCTCTCGCCGGTGAAGCGGTGGTAGTTGCCGTCGGCGTCCTGAGCGATGACACCGGTCACGCGGGTGTGGGTCTCGGTGCCGTCGGAGATGACATCGACGCCGTCCTCGCCCACCTGCTCGATCTTGCAGGGAACCTCTTCCTCGGTGGTCTCAAGCACGATGCCCTTGTAGCCCCAGAACCACTGGGCGCCCAGGGACTCGGACTTGGCGATGAGGGCCTTGCCGCCGCTCTCCTGAGCCATGTCGCCAGCGCCTGCACCCTCGCCGAAGCTACCGGCGTTCATGGGGTAGGTGATGGTGCCCTTCCAGCACTTGTAGCCGTTGATGTCGCCGCCGTTGGCGAAGTACTCGTCAGCGCAACCCTCGACAAGCTCAATCTTCGTGGAGGCAACAACGGACTCGGGGGAGTTCTCCATGAGCCAGTCGACCATCTCGCCGGAGTTGTCGACGAACTTCTTCACCAGGCAGGGGTTGGTGTAGCCAAGGGAGCGGCGCTGCCAGTCGGCGATGAACTCGGACTTGTCGATCTCGGGGCAGCCGGCGTCCATGCAGAACTTGGAGTTGACGGTACCGATCTGGTGCAGACCGTACCAGAACATGTTGTCCTCGTCCTGAGCCTCGAGCACAACGACCTTCTTGCCGCCCTCGGCAGCAGTCACGGCGCAGGCCAGGCCCGCGTTGCCGCCGCCAACGATGACGATGTCAGCCTCGGTGGTGTCGACGATGTCTGCCTCGTCAATCTCGGGTTTGTCGCCGAGCCACTCGGGCGTGGCAACGACATAGGCGGCCTCGGCCGGGAACTCGTAACCAGCCTGCTCCATGCAGTCCTTCACACCGGCAACGGTGACGTTGGTGCACAGCGTGGCGCCGGAGATGGCGTCGACGTAGGGGCTGTTGGCCTCGACGATGCGGTTGCACAGGTCGTCGATGTCCTCACGGAAGTTCTCGGAGTAGTCCTTGCGGCTCGTCTGCGTGACAGTGTAGGTCACCGAGGTGATGGCGTCCTCGGACAGCTCGCAGGTAATGTCCATCTCGGCAAAGCCGGTGGACTGCTTCGACACGTAGGTGCCGGGCGTGAACGCGAAGGGAGCGAGGTCTGCGGGGGCATCCTCGGCCTGGGCGGTGCTCACGCCGGTGGCGGTGATGCCGAGAGCGGCGCCGGCAAGAGCGGCGGTCTTCAGGAAGTCGCTGCGGGTGATGCTGGTGGACATATGTTTCCTTTCCAACACGGTTGTTTCCGAACCTGCGGGCACGGCCTCCTTGCCGGCTCGCCTTCCGTTCGGGCTGACCCCATCGTGGCCTGCCAACGTCTTCTTCACCATGCCGCGACGGGTATGAAATTTGCCGCTCCCAGGCTCATACCCAAAGAATGAGAGGGGTCACCTTGACACGTTGAGCTGGGGAAATGCTGATTTGAGAGAATCCGCCCCCAAAAAACGGGACTGCTAAGAAATCTCTTGCACTCAGTGAAGCGATAGACGAGCGAGCCCTTGGACGTTGCGCGGGGAATACCTTGGGAGGTGCGAAAAGGGCGCGTCGCGAGCCACCGCTCTTCTCAAACAGCAAGAAGCCTCACAAGCACCCGGGGCACAGGCCTCCAGGACGCACAGCTCTCACACCGTCGATGTGCTCCGTGTTTTCCTTGGTGGCCCCGCGCCCATCCTTCCCACAAACACGCCGGGACGTGGTAGCATCATCGCCGTCGTTGAAGGCTTGAGCATGAGAGGACAGACGCACTATGCGCATTGGATTCGACAGCCAGAAATACGTCGAACTGCAGGCCGCCCACATCCGCGAGCGTATCGGCTCGTTCGGCGGCAAGCTCTACCTCGAGTTCGGCGGCAAGCTGTTCGATGACATGCACGCCTCGCGCGTCTTGCCTGGCTTTGCCCCTGACGAGAAGATCCGCATGCTGCAGAGCTTCAAGGACGATGTGGAGATCATCGTCGCCGTCAACGCCAACGACATCGAGAGCGGAAAGGTCCGCGGCGACCTCGGCATCACCTACGACGAGGACGTCCTGCGCCTCATCGACATCTTCCAAGGCATGGGCTTCCTTGTGAGCGCCGTCGTCGTGACGCGCTACGCCGGCCAGCCCGCCGCCGACGTCTTCCGCGCGCGCCTCGACGCCATGGGCATGCGCTCCTACCGCCACTACCCCATCGCCGGCTACCCTGTGGACGTCGACTACGTGGTGAGCGACGAGGGCTTCGGCAAGAACGACTACATCGAGACGACCCGCCCGCTCGTGGTCATGACCGCCCCCGGCCCCGGCTCGGGCAAGATGGCCACGTGCCTGTCGCAGATCTATCTCGACGCCAAGCACGGCATCAAGGCCGGCTACGCCAAGTACGAGACGTTCCCCGTGTGGAACCTGCCGCTCAAGCACCCCGTGAACCTCGCCTACGAGGCCGCCACGGCCGACCTGGACGACGCCAACATCATCGACCCCTTCCACCTGGAGGCCTACGGCAAGGTGGCGGTGAACTACAACCGCGACGTCGAGACGTTCCCCGTGCTCAAAGCCATGATGGAGCGCATCCTGGGCGCAAGCCCCTACCAGTCGCCCACGGACATGGGCGTCAACATGGCAGGCCTTGCCATCTGCGACGACGAGGCCGTGTGCGACGCGGCCCGGATGGAGATCGTCCGTCGCTACTTCAGCGCGTGCGTGAACACAAAGCGCACCGGCTGCGGCGCCGACCAGATAAGCAAGCTCAAGATGCTCATGAAGCAGGCCGGCGTCACGCCCGACCTCTCTCCCATCCGTGCGGCGGCCCTCGCCAAGGAGGAGGCCACCGGCAAGCCCGCCGGCGCCCTGATGCTGCCCAACGGCGAGGTCATCAGCGGCCGTACCTCCACGCGCCTCGGCGCCGCCTCGTCGCTTCTGCTCAACGCCCTCAAGTACCTGGCAGGCATCCCGGAGGAGACCTACATCATCAGCAACGAGGCCATCGACCCCATCTGCCACCTCAAGACCGAGCTGCTGCACAGCAAGAACCCGCGCCTGCACCCCGACGAGATGCTCATCGCCCTCTCGCTGAGCTCGGCCACCGAGCCCCTGGCCGCCCGCGCCATCGAGGCAGCCGAGCAACTGCGCGGCTGTGACGCGTTCTTCTCGGTTATCATCTCCTCCGCCGACGAGAAGCTCTACCGCACCCTCGGCATCAACGTGAGCTGCGAGGCCAAGTACGAGCGCACCAGCTACTACCACAAGTAGGCACGCGAGTACTTGCCGGGCAAATCGCGCGCAAAGCGCAGGCCAGGCAGCTATAGTTCACCGAAAGGCGGGCGTCCCAAACAGGGCGCCCGCCTTTTTTGAGAACCAGCCTGAAGCGGCAGAGCCAAGCGCGCACCTCCTTGGTAGCAAGGCAAGCTGGGGGACCGCCTGCGCTGACGTACTGGCAATCAAACGAGTTTCGGGACAGTTTTCCCAAACAGCCTGGCTCGAGTCTTACTACTCCCAAACTCAATTTCCTGCCAGCAAGCCCAGTCGCAATGAAACGCCGCACCCGTCTCTTTTCGTCATTCCTACTCACGCACGATGCGCAGGATATCTTCGCGTGAGGTGACGTCGAGTTTGCGATAGATGTTGTGGATGTGCGTGCGCACCGTGTTGGGCGAAATGACCAGCTCTTCGCCGATGTACACGCCGTTGTGGCCGTGAGCGAGAAAACTCAGGACCTCGCGCTCGCGAGCGGTGAGGCCGTAGGTGCGCGCGAGCTCATCACAGCGAGCTTCAAGGCTCGCCTCACCGAGCAAGACATCGCTCGCATCGGGGGCAGGGGCATCCTCCAAGGTAGACACCGTCCTGAAGGCGACGGGGCCCCCGCCTCGACCATACCCGAGGTCTCCCGCACCCACGAACGCCTCATGGTCGGCCCGCAGGCCACGCCACAGGGCGTATACCACCATCCCGGCAGCATACAAGCCGCTCGTCACCACGATAAGCGTGCGCACCTGGGCTGGATCGGCGCCGATGTTGGCACACGCGACCTGGGTGAAGACGGTCACAAGGCAAAAGAACGCGACGCCCACGCATACCACGAGGTCGCTGGGGTATTCGGCGGCATGGGCCATGCCCACCAAGGTCGACAGCGTCAGAAGCGCTGCCACCGTGTACAGCACGAGCACAAAGATGAGTTCAAACGGCGACCCGCCCAAAAGCGACTCGCTGAAGTAGTTGAACACAAGCATCGCAACCGAAAGCACGGGAATAAGACCGCGATACACCGCCCTCAGAAGCGGGGTAGACGGCGGAAGCAACATGCAGGCGAGCAGCAGCAGGGCAACAACTACCTGGATGACGACGTACTCGGAGTAATTCTCGAAGAAAAGTTCCCCGCGCACCGCCATGAGCATGGCGAATAGAGCAAGCCCCACCCCGGGGACGAAGGTCATCTCTAGAAAACTACGCAGGCGACCTGGAACGGCAGATGCGCCACGGACCCGCTCGGACGACATCGGGGGTTTGGAGGCAAGGGCGTTCTGGACCTGGTCGTCATACACATCCCGGGCCTGGTCGTCATGCACGCCATCGGTCTGGCCGCCATGCATCCCTTGGGCCTGGTCGTTATGCCTGTCCCGCGCCTTTTTTCCATACTCCCCTGCCTCGACGGTAGGCGCGCCCGACTTCGCCCATGCATCGCCAAACGGCGCAAAGACAAACGGCAGAGCCGCGCAGGCAAGCGTACAGAGCACGAACAGCGCCACGGCGGCTGCCTCACCCACATGAAGCTGGACCCAACCCACAAGCGCCGCGAGCACAGCAGAAGCCGCGATGACACCGGTGGCCTGACGCAGGTTATAGCGAGCCAGGATGCGCCCCCAAGCAAGCAGCTCCCCCAGGCATCCAGCACCAACGCAGATGCCCACCGGCAAAAATGTCCACTCGGGCCACGCGCCGCCCAGGGCCATCGCGCAAAAGGACGCGTTGCCCGCCACAAACGCGAACGCAAAGAGCACACGCACGATCACATGGCTCAAAACCCTTCTCAGCCCCAGGCCCACCACGAGCGTCCCCGCAACGCCAGCAAGAACCCCCGAGCGAAGGGCATATCCCAGAATGCCAACGAAATCAGGCAGGTTCACAAAGCGTTGAAAGGGCATTGCCGCCGCCGAATAGAGGAGCAGCGTCGCGAGCAGGCAGGCAAAACCCGCCACCGAAACGGCGTCGACCCAACCCATGCGACCCATTGTCGTTTTGTTCCTCGTGATCACCCGATACGCCCCCTATGACAAAGCTACCCTTGACAAGACCACTGAGCTGGAAGTTTGACCGTCTAAACGCTCTCTAAACGCCATCTCAACGTTTTGTCTGATTCAGTTTACACCACGCGATGCCTAAGGTTTTGCCTAAACGACAGGAGAAGGCTGGCAAGGGGCCAGCCGCACTGCCGTTACGAGCCGTCCCGAAGAAAGGATGTTCTCATGAGCAAGACCGTTTCGCGTCGCGCCTTCCTGACCAGCGCTGCAACGGCCACTGCGGGCATCGCCGCAGCATCCGCCTTTGCAACCTCCGCCTTTGCTGCCGGTGGCCCCGGCGGTGGCCCTGGTGGCCCTGGCGGCCCCGCCAAGGAGGTTGTCTACGCTTCCGCTGAGACCACCGACGACGGTCGCGTCAAGGGCTACTGCGGCCCTGGCGACTGGCTGGGCACCAAGCCCGAGATCGCCGAGGACCAGATCACCCAGACCTACGACGTCGACGTCGTCGTGCTGGGCGGCGGCCACGCCGGCCTCATGGCCACGCTGGGCGCCGTGGACGAGGGCTGCACCGTAGCCACCGTCGAGCAGCAGCCTTGGAGCGCCTTCGTTGACCTCGACGGCACCGGCGCTAACATGGGCGGCTGGTACGGCGAGGACATCGGCCATGTCAACTCGCAGTTCCTCATCGACCGCGGCTTTGGTCCCTACAACACCGGCGAGATTGCCGCCGAGTTCTGCAAGCGCGCCGCGGGCCGCGTGAACCCCGACATCATCAAGGCGTTCGTGCAGAATTCCGGCGCCATGTTCGACCGCTACAAGGAGGTCTACGACTCCTACGAGGAGGAGCGCAAGGCCAACGACTCCAACGTGCATCTCACCGGCACGCTCGTGGTGATTGACGGCGAGCCCGTGGCCGACGAGGGCGATTTCGACATGTCCAACATGTTCGATTACCCGCTGTGCAACACGCAGGCCGCATGGTCGGGCGCCAACGTGGAGTACCCCATCGAGTGCGGCGGCTACAAGACCTGGCCTTGCAACGCCCAGTTCTACGGCTACCACGGCAACGACATCGAGTTCGTGCACAAGTACATCAAGCAGTACACCGAGGAGAACGGCGCCACCTGGTACTTCGAGCACACCGGTGTCGAGCTCGTGCAGAACGAGGCCGGCGACGTGACGGGCCTTATCGCCACCGATGCCGACGGCAACTATGTGCAGTTCAACGCCGCCAAGGGCGTCATCCTGTGCGCCGGCGACTACATCGGCGACCCCAAGATGTGCTGGGCCCTGCTGAACGAGGGCATGGAGTGGGGCGAGCGCTCCGGTGCCACCTCCGAGGACTGGGCGAGCGCCGGCTCGCGCTCCGGTGCCGGCCACAAGATGGGCATCTGGGCTGGCGGCATGATCGAGCCGACCCCCCGTGGCTGGATGGCCATCGGCGGCGGCGCAAGCGGCCCCTGGGGCACCTGCCCGCTGCTCACGCTCAACTCCGAGGGCAAGCGTTTCTGCAACGAGGGCGCCATCGCCCAGCTGCAGGCCGTCTGCCTGCGCCAGCCGGCCGGTCTGTCCTGCTACGTGACCGACGCCAACTGGAAGCAGACCGTGGGTTCGGCTCCCCTCGATCACGGCGCGCCCAACTTCGGCATGGACGACTACATGGTCCAGCTCGAGGCAGGCATGAACGCCGTTGAGGTGGGCAACCCCGAGGGCGGCTTCGTCGTCGGCGCCAACCTCGCCGAGCGCAAGATGATGGGCGGCACGGTGTACGCTGCCAACACGCTCGAGGAGCTGGCCGACATGCTCGGCTACGAAGGCGACGCCAAGCAGAACTTCCTCGACAGCATCGCCCATTACAATGAGCTGTGCGCCTCCGAGGACGGCGACACCGACTACGGCAAGGATAAGGCCTACATGGTGCCGATCGACACGCCTCCCTTCTACGGCGGCACGAGCAGCACCTCTCACTCCACCAGCCCCATGATGGTCACGATGAGCGGCCTTATGACCGACGCTGCCCAGAACGTCCTCAAGACCGACTGGACGAAGATTAAGGGCCTGTACGCCGCTGGCAACTGCCTGGGCGGCCGCTACGGCTTCGGCTACTCCACGCCCTTCGCCGGCAACTCGGTGGGCATGGCAATGACGCACGGCTGGCTCGCCGGTCACACCGTCGGCCAGCTGTAAAGGAAGACACGGAACCTCGTCCGCTGTTGAATGATCCATGGGCCCCGCCCGCGCGGTTTTGGCGGGCGGGGCCTTTCTTCTTGATTGCCTCGTTTCGATTGGACGCACACCATGGATGCATGCATTGCACCTGCTACCGACAAACTTGTCGTCGACGTGGCGTTTCCCTTCACGCTGTCCACGCCCGCGTACGGTCCCAGTCGCCCGTTCATGGGCAACCATGCCGCGAAGGCCGCCTATGTGGACGCGCTGGAGACCGAGCTCGCCTCCCTCGACGACGAAGTGCGGACGCGGCCTGTGTCTGCGGTACGTCTCTCGGGCGGAGCAAGCATCATGAGCGCCGACAAGGTATGCCACCTGGTGCGACAGATTAAAAAAACGCTCACCATGGTACCGGGAGCGGAAATTTCCATCGACGTGGAGCCGCTGACCGTGTGTACGCCCAGCCTTACCGACTGGACGAGTTGCGGCATCACGCGCGTCAACCTTGCGGCCTTGTCCTGCGATGACACCGAACTTAGCGCACTTGGCGCTCACCACGCCCGCGAGCAGCTTCAAAATGCGCTGCTCTTCCTTGAAAAGTTTCACATGGCTAATGTGAACTTCGAGGTGCTATACGGCGCCCCGGGGCAGACAGAGGCGAGCTGGAAGCGCACGCTTCTCACCCTGGCTGGCGTCGACGCACCCCACATCAGCACGAGACCCCTGGTAGACGCCGCAAGCGACGCCGCCTGGACCGAGCAGGCCAGCGAGGCAAGCACGACGCAAGAGGGTGTCCCCGCTCCTGCCGCTCCCCTGCCCTCACCCGAAACCCGACGTGTCTTCTATGAGCAGGCACAACGTATTCTCAGCGAGCGAGGCTATACCGAGGTTGCACCTGGCGACTTTGCCAAGTCGGGACTCGCTCCGGCATCGGGCGTGTTTGGGCCGCTCATGCGCGCAGGCGCCGACGTGCTTGGCTTGGGCGCAGGAGCCCGCAGCCGCCTTGACGGTTTCCTGTACGAAAACGCCTGCGACTACGACCTATATGTGGCCAAGTCCGCCGACTTCGAGGCGATTGTGCGCAACCCCCTGCGCGAGAACGAGCAATCTCTCCGCGCACGCGTCTGTCCGCCCGTCGAAAACCTCACCGCAGCCCAACGGTTTGAGTTCCTCGAAACCATGGGGGCATCGCTTGCGCGCTAAACAGCACGCCGCGCCCAACCATATCGCGTGGCCTCGGCGGCGAATGACGAATTGCGCCCGTCCTCTTGCGTCATCCCTTGAGTGCGCCGACTCATTAATGGCAGCGAAACGAGTTTCGGTGCAGTGCGGGCGCCCCCGGTGGCAAACAAACAGGTTTCGGTGCAGTTTTGGCGGGTGCATTGGCAGCGAAACGGGTTTCGGTGCAGTCTATTCTCTGGCAATCCCGACGAACAACGAATTTTCCCGAATATTTCGTTGTAAAAACAACGAAAAGACTGATTTGACCTTACTGTTTTGATGCTCAGCCGGCTAAAAACAGGAAATCCGAACCTCAATCGTCTGCAATCACTGCACCGAAACTCGTTTGCTTGCCATTCGGGACCCCGGGACTACTCCGAAACTCGTTTCGCTGCCAAGGGGTCGTCTTCTATACCCGGCGAATGGCACGTCGCTCCCATTCCTTTGTGTCATTGACCCGCTCGCAGCCATGGAGGCGTCACTAACGCGACAAACGACGCGCCGCACCCACCTTCCGGCGCGACTCCCCAAGCAATATAGACACATTGCCCGTGCCTTATTACCCCCTGCGCTATTTTGCCTGCCTGCTCTCGAGGCTCTTTCGCTTGCCACATTCGGGGCAGCCGTAGCCTTGCAAGAGGCTCTTGGGGTAGGGCGACCAGGTATGGCCACACACGCGGCAGCGGCAATCAATGCGTGTGCGGGCGTTCACGTAGGGGGCGAGAAGCTCGACGTCAGGCGCGATGGATGCGGCCCGCGCGGCAAACGAGTCGGCCGTTACGCGCGCCGTGTCTGCGCATTCGGGACATCCCACACCTCGCAGCAGATGGTTTGGCACCGCATCCCACTCATGCCCACATGCGCGGCATCGGCAGGCAACCTTCGTGCGAGCGTTCACGTACTCCCCGAGCAGCTCGACGTCGGGCGCAACCTGGGCTAGCTCACAGGCGAACTCCTCAGGCGACTTGGCACGTGCAGACATGGGCACTCCTTCATACCGAACGCACGGGCAGCGAAAGCCAGCCCGCCGTTTTGCAAAGTTTTCCCACTCTCGAGACCCTCTTCTCTGTCTAACCAGCAAGTACAGCCTCGCAGCGGGCATTTTTACGATTAGGCCACGCTGACCTGGTGGACAAGGGCATCGAGGCAGTCCTCGAAAGAACCTTGCACCAGCGTGACCGACTCGGCAAGCATAAGATTCATGGGCAGGTCGAAGTCCTCGACATTGTAGCCGTGCGCGTCGACCCCGCCCATGCGATCGCGCATGGAAGAAACCTCGTCGGCATATGCCCAGACAGGCTTGTCGAGAGCACAGGCGAAACCCACCTCGAAGGCCGTGCCTGCATCGGGCTCGCAAGGTCCCCGAAATGGGTTGAGGTTCGCGACGACCACATCGGCCTCGCGGATGAGCGCGACATTGCCCTCGTAGATGTCCCGCGCCGTCTGGGCCTCGTTGTCGAGCGGGTGCAGGGGCACCAGGCCACGGGCGCGGCAAGCCTCAATCGCCCGAATACGCCGCACGTCTGCGTCAGCGGCAAACACATCAAACCCCGCGATATACACCTTCATGGCCACGACCTCGTCTTTCTCGATTGCCTACTTATAATCCCTGCGCAGGGACCTCATGTAGTCCATGAATTCGACCTCGGCCGGAGTGGACACATGATCGCGTCGATAGCATAGAGAAAAGCCCCATGGCAGAGCCCGCAGGGGCAAACCGACGGTCTTTTGCGATTCCGAGGTCGCTTCAACATGATTGCGACATGTAAGACCCAGGCCCATACCAGCGCGCGCACACTCATACACGCGCATCATTTCGCTTGTAAAACGAAACGTCGGCTTAACCCCGGCATCTGCGCAGAGTTTCATGAGATAGCCAGTATTGCGGTAATCGTCATTAACACTGTAGACCGTGCGTCCATCAAGATCGGCAAGCGTTACCTCACAAGCATCTGCCAGCTTATCGGCTCGATTTACCCAAACGAACTGGTAATCATTGACCAGGGGTATCGAGGCAAACGAAGGATCCGGAGGATTGACGAGCAACGCGTAGTCGCACTTTCCCTCAGCAAGGCACCGCTCGCACTCACTATCCGGCAACTCGTCACTCACATATATCTGACAGTTCTGCGATTGGTTGAACGCATACAGTGCTCCTTCGCCCAGGTAGCCCAATACCCCCATCGAGCAACCCAGGCGAATGACATTGGAGGCATGGGCATTGATAGCATCAAGCGCGCAGCGCATGCCCCTCTCTTCGTCCGCAATCGCCTGCCCATGCTCAAGAACGCACTTTCCCTGCTCCGTCAAATCAGAGGCCCCGAGCGCCCCTTCGTACATGGTGCAGGAAAGCTCTTCCTCCATGCGCCGCACGGCGCGCGCCAAGCCTTGCGGTGTAATACCAAGCTCTTTAGCTGCACGAGACACGCTGCGAAATCGCTCGATGCTCAGCAGGTATAGGTAGTTTTTCGTGTCCATGCTCCCCCAATCAACTCCCCACAACAGACCAATCCGCGCACGAGCAAGGCAGTCGCTGACACATTATATGCGCAGCTCGGCTGCAATGCCTTCTGGGCAAAGACATGGCATCAGGCAAGGCAGCAACCAAACGGTTCAATTCGGAACCAGACTGTCCATCCGTTCAATATGAGCTTCTCTACCTGGAATTTTGTTAACACGTGCCTACCCGGTTCACATTGGAACCAAAACGTTGGCTCCCATCTTCAAATCCCGGCCGTATCTTATGCGACGTCGACCGGGAAAGAGAAGTCCCGGGCAAAAACCACTGAGGAGGAAACATATGGCTCTTGAGATGACCAGGCGCAGTGCCATCGCCGCAACCGCAGCCGCAGCCGTGGCGGTCACCGCCACCCCCGCTCTCGCCGAGGAAGAGACGCAGGCTGCCGGTGGTTTTGTCACCGGCGAGGCCCTCGTCAGCAAGCAGGACTACTTCGGCTATACCTCCGAGGCCCCCTCGTTCATGACCGCCCCCGAGCCCGTGGCCGCCGATCAGATTGTCGCCACCCTCGACTGTGACGTCCTCGTCATCGGCGCAGGCCTTGCTGGCACCTCTGCCGCCCGTGCCGCCGCTGAGGGAGGCGCCAAGGTCATCTGCGTTGAAAAGATGCACCAGCCTTCTTGCCGTGGTGCCGGCGCTGGCACCATCAACTCCAAGCTGTCCTGCTCTTTTGAGGACGGTACCGTCAAAGACATCCCCGCAGCCGAGTTCCGCTGGATGCAGACCTGCGGCAACCGCCTGAACGAGGCTCTCGTTGCCAAGTACATGTACCGTTCCGGTGAGGCCGCCGACTGGCTGTGCGAGGCCGGCGAGAAGCACAAGTGCTTCATGGGAATCTGGGACGGCTACAGCCGTCATGAACTCCTGCCCGACGAGCCCGGTTACGTCTGTATGAGCGCCACCGACGACTCCGACATCAACCAGCCCTATGCCTCCTTCGTCGCCGCCGACGTCCAGTCCATCGAGGCAATGGCGGCAGGCGCCGAGTTCATGTTCGAGTGCCCCGCCCAGTATCTGCTCCAGGACGAATCTGGCGCAGTAACTGGTGCCATCGTCCTTGACGAAGAGGGCTACAAGCAAATCAACGCCCCGAAGGTCATCATGGCAACCGGTGACATCGGTGGCTCCGAAGAAATGATGCGTTACTACTGCCCCGAAGGCATCTCCATCCCCAGCGTGTACACCCCCGCCGGTGCCAACACCGGTGACGGCCACAAGATGATTCTGTGGGCCGGCGGTCACATGGGTCGCGCGCCCTTCGCAACCGCACTACACCCCCAGCGCTGGGCTGACCCGTTCTCCAACCAGCTCGAGGGCCCCTTCCTGTACGTCAACGAGAAGGGCGAGCGCTTCTTCAACGAGGGCACCTGGGTCCAGGCTCGCTCGCTGCAGATCATGCAGAACACGGCAGATGACTGCGCCTGGTCCATCTTCGACTCCAGCTGGCCCGAGGACCTCATGGCCTCCTTCCCCTACGGCGGCGGCATGTTCTGGGATATGTTCCGCTACAAGGGCGAGTCGGATTACCAGACCACGATTGACTACTACACGCAGTCGCTCGTCGATGCCGACGGTTCCACCTATGAGACAGCCGACACACTCGAGGAGCTCGCCGAGAAGATCGGCGTTCCTGCCGACAAGCTCGTCGAGACCGTAAACCACTACAACGAGGTTTGCGCCTCTGGTGTCGACACCGACTTCTGCAAGCGCCCCGAGCTGCTCTTCCCCTGCGACACACCTCCGTACCACGCCTCCAAGGTGGGCGCGGTGCTTCTCGTAGTGTGCGGCGGCGCTGTCATCGACGCCAACTTCCAGTGCCTCGACGTCGACGGCAACCCCATCCCCGGCCTCTATGCCGTGGGCAACACCTCCGGCGGCACGGCCGAGGTCGACTACCCCATCAACGTGCCTGGCAACAGCCACGGCCAGGCCCTTACCCAGGGCTATCTCGCGGGCCGCATCTGCGCCGGCGTAGAGTAAACGCTTAAGAGTCTCATCCCCCTGAAGGCTCTCTGCAAAGGCCCCGCAGGCAAGCCGAACGTCGGCACTCCTGCGGGGCCTTCCTGTTTGAAACCGCAACCGGCGGTCCTGGCTACCCGTGGAACGGCTGGCGTGGGCCACCCTCGCCCGCACCTCCAACCCCATGGGGCTGCCGACTCTGACGCGCGCCTCTATTCTTCGGGCTTTCTCGCTGGGCCGTCGCCCCTGGTTCGTCCTCTTAATACCCCAGCTCTTCGCCGATGAGGACGACGTCCATGCGGGCGATGCCCATGGGCTTGCGGTCGAGGATGACGGTGGCACGGCAGATGCGGTCGGCGCAGTTGCAGTCATGGCAGCGCATGGGCTCGCTGAGGACGCAGGGCGTCTGCTTGCCAAACCTGCGCGCGTTGAGCGGGGAGGCGACGTTCTTGGCCCTGGCGATCGCCGCATGCAAGTTGGGGGCGAGCTTGTTGATGCCGGCGACGAATACAACGCGGTCATGACCGTAGATGGTAGAGGCCACACGGTTGCCCATGCCGTCTATGTTCACAATCTCACCCGTCTCGGAGATACCGTTTGCCGAGCTCAGATATGCCTGGGCATGCGCGGCGCGGTCGCGCTCCTCGGCGGTGGGCTGCTTCCAATGCCAGTACACCTCACCCTGGTCGGTAAGGGTTTCGTAGAGACCCATGATCTCGACGGTCTTGCTGCCGCCGATGCCCACCGACATACCCCTGAGCTCGCCGGCAACATACTCGGCCGCCTGAGCAGCGGTTTCGAAATACACGGCGTCAAAACCATGGCGCTTCAGGTTCGCAAGGGCAAGCTCGATGTTCATAGGCCTCTCCTCGGTGTGCGTAGGCAATCGCCTGCGGCGGATTTGGCCATATTCTAGCAAGCGCGCAGGTAATCGCCCATAACAGGCCCAGGCATATTCCGGCAAGCGCACGGGTAATCGCCCGCAACAGATTTCGGCTAGTCCATCGAGCGTTACAAGCCTTATCGTTGCGGGCGGAGATGCCTGTCGCCGACTCCTACCCCCAGCGTTCGAGGAGGGCCTGAAGACGGGTGGCGAGGCCCCGGTGATGATCGAGCTCGTCGATAACAATAACGGGCCTGCGTGTCAAACGTTCCGAGAGGCACGCGACGAGACGGTCGGTATCCTGGCGGATGCCGGCGATGGGCTCGGGATGATCGAGACCCTCGTTGGCACCGCAAGCCACAACGACACGGGGGTCGCACGCCAGGGACGTCCGGGCGACACGGTTCACGATGCCTGGATACCACGTGCTAGGGCTTGCGAGAAGATACGTTGAGAACACATCGGTGTTAAGCATGGCGAATAGACCGAACAGGCCAGCAAGCGAGTACCCGAACAGACCAATAGGTCCCTCGGTGTGTTCGCGTCGCAACGCCGTGGCCACAGGCAGCACCGTATCCGCCAAAAACACCTCGGCACCGCCACCGAAATCTGGTGCGCCGGGCTTGTAAGCTGGGTGCGACCAGGGGGTATATTGCGCAAGGCCGCGGTCGACGGGGTCGGGGTCGATGCCCACCATAAGCGGCAAGCATGCTGGGTCGAGCCTGCCCTCGGCAACCAGGCGATCAACACGGCGCAGTACGCGCGTTCCGTCGAGAACCACAAGCGCGCCGGGCGTGGAGGCGTAACCGCTCGGACGCGCAACAACGCAGGAAACGCCCGCAATCACCTCACGCGCAATCGCAAGGGACGAGATTTCTTCGCGCTCGTCTTCATTGTCAACAATTGGCATATCTACCAGCGCTCCTTTTCAAGTCAACCAATCCATCCGTTTCTGCGGCAAGGCCCGCCCTCATCAGCCGTCGTCCCTCAGCCCTGCGGCCGCGCCCTGCTCGACGTCCCTGCGGGCCTCGCTGGGCGAACAACCGTAATGCCGTCTGAACAGGCGGCTGAAGTACAGGGGGTCGTCGTAGCCGACAGCGTAAGCCACGTCCTTCACGCGCATGTCGGTCTGAAGCAGGCGCATGGCTTGCTCAAGCCGCAGCGAGATGAGCAGGTTCATGGGACGCACGCGATGGGCCCGCGCAAAACAATACGAAAAGCGTTGCGCCCCCATGCCGTAGCGGGCAGCAAGATCATCCAGGCATATCGGCTCGGCGAAGTGCGTCTCGATGTATGCACGGGCCCGCGCCATGCGTTCATCGACCCTCGTGCGAGGCGAGGGGTCGAACATCGTGCGCAAAAGATTGGTGGCTCCCACAATCTGATTGAGACGGCTGTCGAGCGTCGCGGCCGCATTGAGCGCCTCGAGGGCCTCGACACGCGCCATGAGCTCGTCATAGTTGGCAGGCGCGAAATCAAAAGGGCGCATCATCCAGTGCTGAGGATCACCCGTATCGTCGCCATTTGCCTCGTAGTACACGTTGATGTGCTCAAACGGCTCGTCGCCCACGGCCTCAAACAGCAGGTCTTCGTGCGGACAGCCGTGCAGGATAACCCCACGGCGGCCCTCCAGGCACTCCCCGCCCAACACGAAGCGCGCCGTGCCGCGCACCGGAAAGATCAATGCCGAATGGATGGTGGAGTAACGGGCGCACTCGCCTGGAAACTTGACCTGGCGGCTGACCGCGAACACGCTGAAGGGCCGCTGGGCGTAGACGCGCCGCAGCTCCAGTGCCGATGGGTGTGCATTCATGAGTAGGCCTTCCATGACAAAGAATCGTAGTTGATGAGTTCAGTTTATGGTAGACATCTGAATTGTCCATGTTTTAAAGAGTATGCTATGTTCAACTTTCATAAGTTAGATAAAGATTCCTTTGTCACATCGAGGCGCGCCTGCCGAGGGATTCCGCCGGAATGCCCACGCAGACCGCGCCCGCCACTACGAAAGGATGGATGAACATGGATCGTCTTTGCGTGAACCGCCGCCAGTTTGCCGCAGTCGCCGGCCTGGCCCTTGCCCTGCCCGTTTTCGCAGGCGTCGCCGCACGCAACGCCTGGGCCGATGACGCCAAGTCGGGCGACAAGGATTCCTCCAAGGTGTCCTCTACCTCCGATGCCCCCGCTGAGCAGGCAACTTCTCCTGAGCCTTATGTGCCCGCTGCAACCGTCTATCCGCTCACCATCTCCCTTGTGGACGGCGACGGCACGGAGTTCGAGCAGACTTTCGAGGCCGCCCCGACCACGGCCGTCACCCTGACCGACTCGATGGCCGAGATTATGTGCCTGCTCGGCCTTGCCGATCGCGTCGTGGGCACCGTGACGCCCGAGGCGACGATGCCCGAGACCGTGGCCGATGCTTATGCGCAGATTCCCCAGCTCGGCGACAAGAAGACCCTCTCCCGCGAGACGATTGTGGGCGTGGGCCCCGAGGTGGTCATGGGCCGCGCCATGACGTTCAACAAGGACGGTCAGACAAGCGCCGCCGACTACAACGAGATGGGCATCAACGTCTACATCCAGCCTGCCACCTCGGCAAAGATGAACCCCACACTGCAGGGCATCGTGGACGATATCAAGAACGTCGCCGAGGTCTTCGACGCCCAGGAAGCTGCATCCGACCTGGTAAACGACCTGCAAGATCGCCTTGCTGCCATTGAATCCCG
The DNA here is from genome assembly GCA_902464015.1 of uncultured Coriobacteriales bacterium. Classification (GTDB taxonomy): domain Bacteria; phylum Actinomycetota; class Coriobacteriia; order Coriobacteriales; family UMGS124; genus UMGS124. The sequence continues at coordinate 47,921 of CABQHM010000010.1, forward strand.
TGTTGCCGAGGCAGCCGCCGCAGCCGAGGCCGCACAGAGCGTGCTCATCATGACGAACTTCAAGGAGGGCACGTTCGGCACCTTCGGAGGCAAGACCGGCGCCAGCCTGCAGTTCAACATGATCGAGGCTATGGGTGCCACCATGGCATCCACCGAGAGTGCCTCAGGCCTCACCTACGAGAACCTCGTCGCCTTCAACCCCGACGTCATTCTCTACATCACGGCGAACCGCAATGCCGAGACCGATCCGCTCGTACTCGACACCATTTATGGCGAGCCTTCCGTGCAGGAGGTCCCCGCCGTCGCCAACAAGAAGATCGTCGAGATTCCTTACGCCGAGTTCATGGACGCATCCCCGCGCGTGTTCGACTCGGCCGAGAAGATCCTCGACGTCCTGTACCCGCAGGCCTAAGGGGAACCCATGCTGAGGCGCAGCGGCCCGTTCCGGGCATTCATCTGTGTGCTCGTGTGCGGGCTGCTCGCCAGCATGGTCGCGACGTCATGCATGGGGGCAATCGACGTCTCGCTTCCAGACGCACTCGCCATTCTGACAAACCACCTGTTCGGTACGCCCCTGCCCGATGACGGACACATCGGTGTGTCCACGGACAACATCATCTGGCGCCTGCGTTTCCCGCGCATCCTGCTGGGTGCCGCCGTGGGAGCCGGCCTTGCGCTGGCAGGAGTCGTCATGCAGGCCAGCGTGCAAAACACCCTGGCAGAGCCCTACATCCTGGGCATTTCCTCAGGCGCCAGCTTCGGCGCCACGCTCGCCATCATGTGCGGTGCCGGCTCGATTGCCCTCATAGACGGCGTGGGTTCGGTCTCGTTCTTCTCGTTTTTGGGCTCGATTGTGGCAACCGTGGGCGTGCTGCTTTTGGCTTCGGCCGGCGGCAAGATGACCACCAGCAAGCTCGTTTTGTCCGGCATGATACTGAACGCCCTGTTCACAGCCTTGTCCAACTTCATCATCACCGTGGCCGCCGACGCGCAAGGCATGCTCGACCTCAAGTTCTGGACGATGGGGTCGCTCACGCGGGCCGGTTGGGACAACGTCTGGCTCGTACTGGGCGTGGTGCTGGCCGGCACAGTCTTCTTCCTCACACAGTTTCGTTCGCTTAACATCCTGCTCATGGGCGACGAGGCCGCCACGACGCTTGGCTTGAACACGGCACGTCGACGTTGGGTCTATCTTGTCGTATCCGCCCTGCTTGTGGGGTGCATGGTGTCCGCCGTGGGCACCATCGGCTTCGTGGGACTCATGATTCCGCACATCGCCCGCTCGCTTGTGGGTTCAGACCATCGACGCCTCATCCCGTCCGCCGTGCTCATCGGGGCGGTGTTCATGCTGTGGGCCGACGCTGCCGCGCGCACGCTCATCGTCAACTCCGAGGTGCCCATCGGCATCCTCACCGCGCTCATCGGCGCCCCGTTCTTCGTCTACATCATGGTCGCGCGTAACTACAGCTTCAAAGGCAACTGAGGGGGAGCCGTCATGCATCTCGAGGTGCGCAACCTTTCGGTGGCCATCCACCGCAGACCCATCGTCTCCGGTGTATCGCTCACCGTGGACAATGGCGAGTTTGTGGGCATGCTCGGCCCCAACGGCTGCGGCAAATCCACAACGCTGCGAGCGATATACCGCTTGAACAGGAAGTATTCCGGCCAGATCATGTGGGACGGCCGCGACGAGCGCACAATCACCCAAAAGGAGTTTGCCCGCCGGGTCGCCGTGGTGAGCCAGTTCAACGACATCGCCTTCGACTTCACCGTCCGCGAGGTGGTGCTTATGGGCCGCGCACCCCACATGGGCATGCTCTCCCGCGAGACGGATTCCGATCAGGAGATTGTCGCGCAATCACTTGATATGGTAGACATGGCTCACTTTTCCGATCGCTCATTCGCATCGTTGTCGGGCGGGGAGAAGCAGCGCGTCATCTTGGCGCGTGCGCTGGCGCAAAAGCCCGAGTTCCTCATCTTGGACGAGCCAACGAACCACCTGGATATCAAACACCAGCTGCAGACACTCGCCATAGCACGTGACCTGGGCATAAGCTGCCTGGCCGCCCTGCACGACCTCGCCATGGCAAGCAGATTCGTCGACCGCGTGTGCCTCATGAAGGCAGGGTCCGTGGTGGCCTCGGGACCGGTGGGGGAAGTCGTGACGTCCGAACGTATCCACGAGGTGTACGACGTCGAGGCCCGCGTGACCCCAGCAGGCCCAGCAGGCGACGACTGGGACGGCGGCCTCACCGTGGCATACCGCTATCCCCAACGGGTGCGCTAGGACGCAACCAGACGATATGACCCGAACCCAACGTAACCGCGGGCGGTTCTGGAAAAGGGGCCTCCAGCGGCCTACGATGTCTCTCGCCACAAAAACGGCGGCGGGAGGAAAGCGCTGATTGCCCACGGCTGGTTTCATCGAGCACCTTTTCTATCTTTCTACCTGCGCTGTTTCCATAGCGAAATACCGAAGAGCCCGCGTACCCATCGTTTCCCAACGGTACGGTCGCGTCTCCAATACGGCAGACCTCCTTCGCCTTGCTACGCGACACTTGGGTGTCTCCGGGAAGAAACTGCCGCCCCCGGCCCCCGGCCCTTCCAAAAAACGCGTATGTTTGCGTTTTAATCTGCGGCCCCAAGGTAGCCGTCAAACAAGCAATTCGTCTACCTGGGACGATGTTAAGGGACTTTACTCAGATACTTTACCTGTCCGATTTAAAACGCAAACGTGCGCCATTTTTTCTCGCGTGGCAGGCTCTGTGGACTCGAATCGGCTCCTTCTCGCTCCTCGTACACCCCACCTCCACACGTTTGGGGGATATAATGCGCCGTCTGTATACCAAAGCCGCGCGCAGGCACGCGACACATAGCGCAAGGGAGCACGCAACCATGACCAAGACCCGCAAGCAGACGAAGATCGCCCTGCTCACCGGCTACCTCGGGGCCGGCAAGACCACGCTTCTCAACCACATCCTTCAAAATGAGGAGGGCATCCGTGCCGCCGTCATCGTCAACGACATCGGCGAGGTCAACGTGGACGCCTCGCTCATCCAGAAGGGCGGGCTCACCCAGGTAGACGGCGACCTCATCCCCATGACGAACGGGTGCCTCTGCTGCACGCTCTCCGACGACCTCACCCGCCAGCTCGGCCAGATTGCCGACTCGGGCGACTTCGACTACATCATCATCGAGGCGTCGGGCATCTGCGAGCCTATCCCGATTGCCTACACCATCTCGAACTTCTGCGACGAGAGCCGCTACGGCGGGCATGCCCCGCTGGCCCTGGACAACATCATCGCCGTGGTGGACTGCGCGCGCATGTACGACGAGTTCCATGGCGGACGCGACCTGCTGGCCGACGACATCGACGAGGACGACATCGAGAGCCTGCTCATCCAGCAGATCGAGTTTTGCTCCACGCTCGTGCTCAACAAGTGCGACAAGGTGACGCCTGAGCAAATCGCCGAGCTCAAGGCCATTGTGCGCAGCCTGCAGAAGGACGCCAAGATTGTGGAGGCCACACAGTCCAACGTGCCGCTCAACGAGATCATGAACACGGGGCGCTTCGACTTCGAGCGCGCCTACGATTCGGCCGCCTGGATCGACGCCATGGAGCACCCTGAGGAGCATGACGACCCCGAAGTGCTCGAATACGGCATCGAGACGTTCGTGTACGAGCGCCGCAAGCCGTTCGATGCCGACAAGTTCAACGAGCTGGCACACGCCTGGCCCAGCAGCATCATCCGCACGAAGGGCATGCTGTGGGCCGTCATCAACCCCGACATGTGCTACCTCTTTGAGCAGGCGGGAAAGCAGATGAACCTCTCCCCCAACGGCTACTTCGTGGCGAGTGCGCCGGCCGAGGAGCGCTCGCAGATCCTGCTGGAGAACCCCAAGATGCTCGACGACTGGGATCCCGTTTGCGGCGACCGCATGACCAAGCTCTGCTTCATCGGCCGCAACATGAACCGCGCTTCTATCGAAGCGAGCCTCGACTCCTGCCTCACCGACTGGGCGCCGCAGGAGTAGGCGGACAAGCACGAGCACGCCCGTACTGGCAAGCACGACAACCAACAAGCCCCGCGTGCCCGCCGGTTGAGCGGCAGGCGCGCGGGGCTTTCTGGCGGGGCTCGCGCGAGTTCTGGGCAAACTGTCAGTTCTATAAAGCGATATAACCACGCAGCTGGCTTATGCAGACCATAGGCATGGCGTGAGCCCGAGGCAAGAGGCGGGTGATTGGGCGAATGGACTCTGGGAACTGGGCGAATCAACCGCGTTCTCACGACGTTCGCCTTTGGCTTGTTGTCGGTCGCCTCGAGGCACAACCAAACTCCTCCAGATTGTGATGTGCCACGCGGATATACCACAAAACCGCAGTCCAGAGCACCGCTGCTGCGCCGTGCGAGAACGCACTCACTTGTCTGCGGGCTTTCGCTCGAAATGGAGGGCTAGCTTTGCGATTCATGCAAGCCAGCTCTTGAGCGCCGCAAAAACCGGGGGCTTTTCGGCGACGGCGCCCGCGCTACAATGAGCGTGTTGGATGTACAGCAACAGCATGCCGGGCATGAGGATGCTTGGAGAGCCACGTGTCATCAGAGGCGAGGGAGGGGCCGTCGTTGCAAGCGAATAACGAAGTGCGCCCGGCCGCCGCCTGCTCAATATCCCCGTTCTGCGTAGCAGGTCTTGCCATGGCCATCGTGCTGTACGGACTTGCGGTGTGGTCGCCTGGCACGATGTTTTCTTTCGCTCGCTCCGAGGTGTTTGTGCAGGCAGGCACCCTAGCCTCCGTCGCCAATGCGCTCGCCCTTATCGGCATGGGAATACGAGGCGCAATCGCCGCCTCGCGGCACGCCTCATCACACAAGCGTGCGGCAGCGTGTGCGTCCACCCTGTTCGCAGCCCTCCTCATAGCATGCGCACTCACGTGGTGCGCATCGTTTGCCCTCGAAAACACGCAGGCAGATACCTGGTTCACTCTTGCGCTCCTCGTCGCCTCGTGTCTTTCGGGTATCTGTCTGGCAATTGCATTCGTCTTTTGGCTCGATTGCCTTAAAGGCCTGCCTTCACGACAGGTGCATGTCGCCCTCGTCTCGGCGGCGGCCCTTTCGGCCATCCTCAACCTCCCCAGTGGCCTTGCCCCCGAACCCGTCCTGCGCGGACTCGTTGTCGCACTGTTTGCCGCACAGGCCGCCCTTGCGCTTGCCACTTCGCACGCACCCACCCCCTTCGCCCGCAAGAACAAAAACCATCACGCGAACGCCGCGCCCATGGCGGCCCCCAATCTTCATGCATGCCCTGCAAAAACCGCAGCCACCTCAATCGAAGATGCCCCCACCCAGGAAGCCCCCGAGGTGCCCGCGTCCACACCTTCGGCGGCGACCCAACCCTCCCCCGACCTGCGCGGAGCCTTAAGCGACCTTGCCGCCGTACTGGCGGCCGCTGTCGTGCTGACCTTTGTCGCGCCGCTCGTAAACACCGTGCTCATGGTCGACGTCCTCGAGCTACCCGCGCGCTTCATCATGAGCGCGACAATGAACCTCGCCACGGCCGCGTTGCTTGCTGTCGTGTGGCTCGTTTGCAAGCGCACCCCTTCAGTCTTCGCCGTGCTGCTGGGATTCACCGCACTGCTCTTCGCCGCCGTCCTGGTCGCCTCCGCTCTAGGTCCAGGCGCGCACCTCGTGGCCCTGGCCTTGGGTTCTGCCGGCTTTTTCCTCGTAATCTACCTCGTCATGGAAGCCGGAGTCACAACCGCGCAGGAACGGCACCTGGCCATCGAGGCCACATATGGCACCGTGGCCGGCATCGTGATGCTTGCCCGCGTGCTGGCCGACATGCTCTCGGCAAACCTGCTCAACGCCGACATCGCCGGCGAATCCAAAATGCTCGTAGCAACCTTCTTGCTCGTGTATCTGCTCACCTGTGCCGCCTTCGCCCTCTATAACGCCATCGCGCGGCGCAAGCGGCGGGTTGCCCCAGAAGGTGTCGTCGCACCCGAAGCGCAAACTCCCGTCACCGCCGATACCTCGACAGTCCAACAAGGCCCCGACAGATCACCTGCCGAGCTCGTAAGTGACGCGCACAACCTTTCGCAACGCGAGCGAGAAGTGCTCGTGCTCATCATGCGCGGCCGCAACGTGCCTGCCATCGCCGAAGAACTGGTCCTCTCGCGCAATACGGTGCAAACGCACGTGCGCCACATCTACGAGCAGCTCGGCGTTCACTCTCGCCAGGAGCTCGTTGCCTACGTCGAGGGCTTCTCCAGCCAATCGTCCGATGTATAGGCAATCTACCAGCGCTTTTAATAACCTCACTGAATTTCAGTGAAGCGGTTTGCCCCCATCCGCACCACTATGGACACCATGGGAAGGGCCCAGGGAGGGCCTTTCGCCGGCTGGGCATGCGCGACCGATACCGAGCATACCCGGCTCGCATCCACCAAGGGAGAGGATGGGACACATATGAAGCAAGACATCTCGCGCAGGGGCTTCTTCAAGGCCGCCGGCACCGCCGCAGCCGCAGCCGGCGCACTCAGCGTCACCGGCGCAGCGCTGGCCGAGCCTGCCACGCCCGCCGCAGAGGCCACTGCGCCCGCAGAGGCTGCAGCCCAGGACAAGACCGCCGTCTATCAGACGCTCGCCCAGCTCAACCCCGACGACACGAGCGACTGGCGCTCCAACTCCATCGAGGACTTCACCAAGACGACGCTCTTCTCGCCCTGGCACCTCGGCAAGCTCGAGCTCAGCCACCGCATGGTGAAGTCGGCCGCCGGCTCGCTCTACCTGCCCGAAGTCACCGACGAGCGCATCATCGACGAGTATGTCGAGTTCATCAAGGGCGGCTGCGACTTCGTGTGGGTCGAGGACTACGCGAGCCTCATGCCCCACTACCCGGCTTCCTACAAGGTGCGCGACGCGAGCAACGCCATCCTCGACCAGGTGGCTGCCGCCGTTCACGAGGCGGGCGGCATGTGCGGCTATCAGCTGAGCCTCATGGGCGCCTCCTTCAGCGGCTTCGACGCCACCACGGCACCCGAGTTCGCCTGCGCCGAGGCCGACGACCTCACGCTCGACGAGGTCAAACAGGTGCAGCAGGACTTCATCGACGTGGCCGTCATGCTCAAGGATGCTGGTTTCGACGCCGTTGAGCTTAACGCCGCCGGCAACAACATCGGCCAGGCGTTCCTGTCGCGCAACCGCAACCACCGCGAGGACGAGTACGGCCCGCAGAGCTTTGAGAACCGCGCCCGCTTCGTGTGCGAGATCATCCAGGGCATCAAGAGCGCCTGCGGCGAGGACTTCCCCGTGCAGATCCTCATCAACGGCATTGAGGCCAACGACGTGAGCCTGGGCCAGGACGAGGGCTTCACGACCGTCGAGGAGAACGTCGAGCTGTGCAAGCAGTTCGAGGCGGCCGGTGCCGACTCGCTGCACGTGCGCATCGGGCCTTACGGCTATCACCCCTGCGAGTTCGCCGGCGACCTGTACTTCTCCGGCTACGGCATCAACGGCAACACCCGCTACGCCACGCAATTCGACTTCGACCGTCACTGGGAGGGCCTGCTCGATGGCTCGCACTCCGGCTGCGGCCTCATGCTCGATGTTGCCGCAAAGATCAAGGCAGCCGTGAGCATTCCCGTGGGATCCGTCACCTACATGGATCCGGCCCATGCCCCGGACTTCTTCGAGAAGGCCCTGCAGGACGGTAAGGTCGACTTCTACAACATGACCCGCCCGCTCTACGCCGACCCCGACTACATCAACAAACTGCGCGAAGGCAAGGTCGACGAGATCCGCCCGTGCAACCGTTGCCTGCACTGCCACTTCGACTTCGACGAGCAGGGCAACTTCTACGAGCACTGCCGCGTCAACGCCACGCGCATGCGCGCCTTCACGCCCGCCATGCCCGATGGCCCCGCCCTGCCCGCGCTCGACAGCGACCCCAAGAACGTCATGGTCGTGGGCGGCGGCGCGGCCGGCATGGAGGCCGCACGTGTCGCGGCCCTGCGCGGGCACAGCGTCACGCTCTACGAGAAGCAGGGCTACCTGGGCGGCAAGCTGCCCTTCGCCGCTGCGGTCAAGGGCCAGCACGAGAACATCGCCGATCTCAACTCCTACCTGCAGCGCCAGCAGGAGGTTTGCGGCGTAACCGTCGTGACCGGCCAGGAGGTCGACGCCGACTTCGTGCGCGCCCAGGCCCCCGATGTGCTGATTGAAGCAACCGGCGGCGTTGTCGTGCCCACCGGCCTTGCCGCAAGCGGCTCGACCAACGTGGTGCCCATCGAGGATATCCTTACTGCTGAGATTGGCAACGAGGTCACCATCGTGGGCTACGGTGCCCCGGCCGTGGACGCCGCGTTCTACCTCATCGCCCAGGGCAAGCACGTCACCATCGTCATGGACCAGCCCTCCGCCGTGCTTGACAAGGGTCAGTCGGCCCATGTCAAGGAGGTCGTACTCCCGATGCTCTACGTCAAGGGCACTCGTGTGTGGGCCAACGCGACCGTGACCAACGTGGGCGAGGGTGAGATCACCATCAACGGCGACACTGGCTGCGACATCACCATCGCCTGCGACACCGTGATTGAGGCCTGCGAGCTTGCGGCCAACACCACGCTCGCCGACGCGCTGGGCGCCGAGATGACGGTCGTCACCGTGGGCGACGCCCTTGTCGACCCCGCCAAGCCCCACAACATCGCCGAGGCCATCGCCACCGGCAACCTGGCCGCCCGCGCAATCTAACGCTCGCCGCCTAGACAGGCGAGCACGACAACCAACAATCCCCGCGCGTCCGTCGTTCAATCGGCGGGCGCGCGGGGGTTTACGTTTCGCATCTCCGCGCAATCTTGCAAACCTGTCCTGCAAGATTTCTTGAATCTTGCAAAGCAGGACTGCAAGATTTCGAGAATCTTGCCAAATAGCTTTGCAAGATTTGCGTCACGCTCAGGAGCAGAGCGTCGCTTTTCTCTCATAAAACAATCGTGGAATCCCGTCGCCCCCAGCAACGAAAAACGGCCGGCCCCAGCGTCATGCTGAAGCCGGCTGTTGGACAAACCAATTTCCGCTATCTAGCAGGGCTTACTCGCCCGTTGCGGCAATGCGACCGGCGCGGCGGGCAAACGTCGCCGAGCGACCGGCAGCAAGGCCGGGAATCTGGTCGGGATAGGTGTGAGCGAAGAAGCAACCCGAGTCATTGCCGCAGACGTACAGGCCCTCGATGGGCTCGCCGTCGGCGTTGAGGGCGTGCATGGTCTCGTCAATCTTGATGCCGTCCATGGTGCAGAGCAGGCGGCCTGCGTTACGCACACCAAAGAACGGGGCTGTGTCCACGGGCGACAGACGGAACGCCTCCTTGCCGAAGTCGGGATCCTCGCCGGCGGCAGCGTTGGCATTGTTGCGCTCCACGGTGGCCGCAAACGTGTCGGCCGGGATGCCGAGCTTCTCGGCGAGCTCTTCCACCGTGTCAGCCTGCTGGATGAAGCCGGCCTGCTTCATACCCTCGAGCATGCCCATACAGGCATCCATATCGATGGCGGAAACAGGCGCGCCGTTCACGAACGGGAACATGCGCGAGCAGCCCTGGGTCTTGAACTGCATGATGTAGTCCTGGAAGTTGGAGTCCCAGATGGTGGCATAGGTGTGGCCGGGCTGATCGATGGACGCGTGGAGCACGAAGTCGTACGGTGCGCTCTCGTTGCAGAAGCGCTCGCCCTTGAGGTTCACCTTAAGCCAAGGCTGAGAGGCCATCCATACCATGCCGTTAACCATCTCGCCGCCGGCAAGACCATCGGGAGGCAACGGACCGCGATCGAACAACATGGAAGTATGAACATCGTCGAATGCGGCTCCCACCCAGAGGCAAGCTTTGATGCCATCGCCCTCCGAACCAGCAATACCGGAAATGTATGAACACACCAGTTTAGACTCAGGCTGAAGCGCAGAAAGCATTCCATCGTTGAGAGCATAGCCGCCGGTGCAAATGCACACGCCCTTAACAGCGTTGATGCGCACGTAGCCGTCGGTGCCCTGGGCAATGACGCCCGTCACGCGGCCGGACTCGTCCTGCTCAAGCTTGACCATGGGACAACTGTAGCGAAACTCAACGCCATTGTCGGCAGCATATGATTCAAGAACTTCTCCTGCATCAGCATCCTGAGTGGTGTGGCCGTCCTTCACAGCAGCATGACCAGTTGCCCAGTGGCGGTACTCCATCTGGTCGGCATACTCGTCGAGGTCATGGTCGGAGCAGTACACAAACTCGCGGCCGGCCTTCTCGCACAGGTCGCCGTACCACTCAATCGTCTCGGCCGACTCGTCTGCCCATAGGCGGAGGAGCTTGGGATTGACGTTGGAGGCGGCGTACATGGTCATCTCGCGGCAGATGTCGAGCGCCTTGATGTCGGTGTTGTCAGCAAGCTGGTACTTGGAGCCGATGGCGCCAAGGGTACCGCGGATACCCGGGCCCACCTCGTTCTTCTCGATGACGAGAACCTTCGCGCCGTTCTCGGCGGCCGAGCAGGCAGCGAAGAGGCCCGAAGTACCCGCGCCAACAACAAGAACGTCGCAGTCGAGCGTCTCGGCGATGTCGCTTTCAGCGACATCGGGCGCGGCGCCGAGCCATGCGGGAGCGTCGGCGACCTCGGCCGCAGGGGCCTGGTCGGCAAGCGCAAGAGCAGGCGCGCAGGCAAGGGCGCCAGCAGCGGAGGCCGTGGCGATGAAGCCGCGGCGAGAGACGCTCGAAGACGAAACAGTCATGGTTGCTTCCCTTCTCATGGGTTCCGGGCGGCAAACGACGAAGCACATATGAGACGCAACGTCGCACAGCCACCCGTTTGACATCTCGAACCATAGCGCCGACGTTTTCGTCACACCTCACCAACAGTTCACGAAAAACCAGGTATTTGCCGTCGTAACCCTTCTCACCCCCTCTTCATGATGACGCACTGACCAGGCTGAATGACGCGTTACAATGCTTGCGTCATCTTTAGGGGGCTAGGCTTGGTCAAGGGGAAGGCAACGGTGGGTTCATGAGCAATCGCAGCGAGGCACAAGGAAAGCCCGCTCCCTCTCCTGCTGGCAACGCCTTGCCAAAGGAGCCTGCCACAGCATTTGCCGCATTCGGTGCCTACGTGCTGAGCAACTGGCTACTCACGAGCAAGGTCTTCCCCATCGGCACCGATGTAGCCCCGCTGTGTCGCGACATCGCGACGCTCGTGGAAGCAGCGGGCTTTCTCGTGATCGCGCTTGTCGCCTCGAGGGTGCCTCGCCTTCTGGGAGCACGCCCGTTCCTTATCGCGCCCCTTGCGCTCTCGTTAGTCGGCGGCATCAGCCTCTGGGCCTTCGTCCCCACCTCCCCACTCGCCGCAACGTTGGCTCTCTGTTTGCTTTTGCTCTGCGCCGTCTTCGTTATGCTTTCTGCCGGCTGTTGTTTGGCACGCTTAACTCGTCCGCAAATGGCAAAATGCGTCTTGCTGGGCCTCTTCGCCTCATATCTTCTGCGCTTCCCACTCAGCGTCCTGAGTCCACAAGCAGCGCTCGTCCTGTTCATCACCCTGCAAATCCTTGCAGTATTCGTGGGCCGCACCGACATGGGCAAGGCACTTGAAATCATCCAATCGGGGCAGGCGCCCGACGAGCTCACGCTCACAAACCCCTTCTCGTTCCTGCCCCGCTCACACAGGCTCTTCGTATGCCTGGCCCTTTTCCAGACAGCCTACGGAGCAGCACTTTCCTTCGGCGAGGTTAACAATGCCCCGCTCGCCACATGGGCCGGCATCGTCCCTTTGCTGTTCTTCTTGGCAATTTGGGCGATAAACAGCCGACCGCTCCTACTTGACTCGTGCTTCAATCTGGCGCTTCTACTTCTAATGGCGGGCTTTTTATTCGCCCCCATTTCCCAGCAGGCCGTACCTTCGCTGACCTCAAATCTAATCGAAGCGGGAAAGACTTGTTTTTGGCTCGTCTTTTGGCCGGCGCTGGCGGCGCTTTCCGCCCGCAACCGCGCAGGCACGCTGCCCCTTTTCGCCTGGAGCGGCTTTCTGCTCTGCGTGGGTGTCACGGGAGGCGCCGAACTGGGCCGGTTGTGCTACGCGGCCATGGCGGGCAGCCTTATTGCGAGCACTGCCGTGACGGGAGCCGTCGTGCTCTGCCTTGCGGCGTTTGCCCTGTTCGGCATGAGGGGCTCAGCTACGACACGACGGTAGAGGCGCTCACGGCAAGCCCCGAGGTCGTCGAGCATGAGGCCACCCCCGACCTCGACACCACCGTTGCCCGCCTTATCGACACGACCGGCCTCACTGCGCGCGAGGCCGAGATCTTCGCCCTGCTCGCCCAGGGCCGCAACGGTGCCTATATCCAACGTCAGCTGGGCGTGAGCTACAACACCGTGAAGACCCACGTGGCCCACATCTACACCAAGCTCGGCGTCCACTCCCACCAGGAACTGATCGACCTGGTAGAGGTGGCATAGAGGAACAGGCGCAGGCCTTTCCTCGCGGGCGAATGGCAGCGCTCCATCTTGCCCTAAGACGAGCGCGTGGAATCGAGGGGTCTGCGTTGGTGCAATCGGCGATTCGAGGATTGGGGCAGCAGCGGGCCGGTTGATTGTCACGCTGCCCCTGATGATTCCCGGAACCCGAGTGAATTTCAGAGATCGTCCAACAAGGTCCTCGCAGGGGCATTTCGAACGCCCGTACCAAGGATTGCGCCAGCCTTTCGGGACACACTCGAGAGCACGCCATACATATTTGATGCCAGCATTCAGAATGACACTTGACGCGGGTGTTCTCGAAAACTGGCTGAGACAAGGTGCGGCAGGAATTCCGCGAAACTTGCCTCTCTTTCACTCCGCCTATAGTTCCGCGCACATGAGCATGGCTTTCTACTCGCCTCCACACGCGGCGGGCACATGAAAAGGCGGTGCCAGGCAAACCTGCCCAGCACCGCCAAAGAAGTCGAGCGATCAATCTCGTGGCTACTCAGCGAGAGCCTTGCCGAGCCTATAGCCAGCATTAATGCAGTTCATGCCCAGATTGTGGCCGCAAACGGCAAAGTTGTAGCAGTTGCCGTACGAGTCGCCAACCATGATGCCGATGTTGTAGAGGCCCTCGATGGGATTGTCGTTGGCGTCGCAAACCTGCCATTTCTCGTTGGTGTTCAAGCCACCGGTGACACACAGGAAGTTGGCGGGGCTCATGCTGAGCTTGCAGCCGTAGAAGGGGCCTTCCTTGATGGGTGCCATGAGAGAGGCGTCCTTGTGGAAGTCGGTGTCGCAGCCGGCCTCGCACAGCTCGTTGTAATGGTCGATAGAGGCGAGCGCCGCCTCAGCGTCGAGGTCGTCGAGCTGGGCGATGACCTCCTCGAGCATGTCTCCCTTGACAAAGGTGCCGCTCTCGACGTTGGAGTCCCACTGAGCCAGGTAAGCCTCGCACGACAGGGGGTCCTTGCCCTCGCCGGCGACGATGGTGGCGCCGAAGGTCTCCCACTGGGGGAACCAGTGGGCATAGGCGGTGTCCCAGATGCCGTAGCGGGTCATGTCGGGCTGCATCATCATGGCATATGTTCCATACGAGAAGATGACGTCCTCGTTAGAGTAGCGCTGGCCGTTCTTGTTGAGCAGCAGACCGGAGAAGTCGGCGATGGACTGACGGTAAGGCATGGGTCCAACAGCATCGATCATGGGGGCGTTGGGGATGCTCTTCTGCCACGCGGCGCCGACCCAAAGGCCCATCTTCTGGCCGTCGCCGCCACCAAGGCCACCGAACTGGAAGGCCGCGTCATAGTCTATCTCGTTGTACTGAAGCAGCGGGGCGACCCAGTCGCAGTACTTGGCCATCATGTCCTGGTTGGCAGAAAAGTCGCCCGTAGCCATGACGACGGCCTTGCGGCCGACGTACTTGACGTAGTTGCCATCCGGATCGGTGGCAACTACCGCGCTCACACGGCCTGTATTGCCGTCGTCGCGGACAAGGTAACGGGCGATGGTTTTGTAATGGATGGTGCCTCCCTGCTCGAGAATCTTCGACTCCAGGGCGTACATGACGTAGTTCTCGCCCAAACGAGCCCCCGATTCGACGCCGTCGCAAGTCTCAACCCAGTTGTGAGAGCCGGGCTCGGCGGTGAAGGTGCCGTCAGTGTCGGTGTAACCGATCTCCATGGTTGTGGTGTAGCCCTGGCCTTCCATGAAGTCGATCGTCCTCGCGCGACGTGACCACCGAGTACTGCAGGCGAGTGAAAAGATGCTACGGCCTCACGAACCGCGAGAGCGACGTGCTCGAGCTTATCCTTCGCGGTCAGTTCGTCCCCCAGATGGCCGAGGCGCTCTGCGTCAGTGAAAACACCGTGCGGTCCCACTGCAAGACTCTCTACAGGAAGCTTGGGGTCCACTCTCGCCAGCAGCTCTTTGATTTGGTCGAGTCTGCCCAGCAATGGGGCGCCTGATTCGATCCCCGGCCACCTCACCCCTGCACGAGGACGTCGAGCTCCTCCTTGCTGTGGACGCCGAGTTTCTTGTATATATGCTGCATGTGGGCTTTGACCGTGCCGGGCGCGATGCCCAGCTTGTTACCCAGGGCGCGGGGCGTGTCGCCCCGCGCAACAAGCAGCAGTATCTCCCTCTGACGCCCCGACAGGCCGTGCTCGCGGGCGAGCGTGTCCACGGTCAGCTCGAGCCGCGCGTCCTCCGCCAGACTCGTCCCCGCACGCGTGAGGACGATGCGCCAGCTCGAGTTGAGCGTGGGCTCCGACACGATGATGAACGTCGCGAACAGGATGCAGATGATGACCGCGCCCACGACGACGAGCGACGGCAGGGCGTTGAAGAGGAGCGTCCCGGCCCCCAGGAACGCGATGTGGACAACGTTGAGCAGGCCGAACAGCCATGCGGCGCTGATGCCGTAGCGCCGCGACAGGTTGCACAGTACCACCGAGATGTATAGGGACACCGACGTGTAGCTCGCCCGCACGAAGACGGTGACGAGGCCCTCGTTGCCGTCCCGGACGAGGAGCAGGGCAAGGAAGCCGGCGATTGCCGCGGGCAGGATGGTGCGGTAGACCAGGGCGAAGTCGAAGAACCTCGATGCGAACAGGATGGACGCGCAGACGACAAGCGCCGGGAGGACCATGCCCAGGCGCATGAAGAGGTCGTCCTGGTAATGGAGCAGCCACGTGCCGCACCCGTAGGCGAACGCGTACAGGGCCACCAGGCTCATCGGCTTCCAGGGGAACGATGCCGCGCCGTCCCCCGCGCGCGTCACAAGACCGAGGGACGCGCAGCGCCTTTGCGCGGCGTCGAGCATGGCCATGCCGAGCAGCGGGAAAACGAGCGTCGCCGCGACCAGGTAACCGCCGGAATATCCGGAAAGCGCCGCGATCGCCACCTCGCGGGCGATCCAGGAGCTTGCACAGCAAAACGCCACCTCGACCGGGTTGAGGGCGGCACAGACCTCCCACCAGCATAGGATTGCAAGCGAAGAACCGGCGCCCGCCAAGGCAAGGCCGAGCAGGCGCCCGAGCTGGGCTGTGTCAGACGGCAAAATCGGCATGTCTCCCGGCCCGAGCGGGGCGGCGGGCAGCAGTCCGCCGAAGGCGGCGAGTGCGTTGCCTGCATACATGAGGGCGGCGGCGCCTGCGAGAACGCCGCGGCGGGCCCCGAGCGGCCCGGCCCCCCGCGCGAGCGCGACGACAAGGAGGAACACGGGCACGGAGCCCAGGTCGACGTAGAGCGTGACCCGCCCGAAGGCCGTGGAGGGATCGCTTGACGAGGCGGCCTGCACCATGGCCTGCAGCGCCGCGACCCATGCCCGCAAGACGCCCGGGCCCAGAAAAGCAAGCGACACCGCGGGCACCCGCTCCGCCAAAAGTCCCCTCAACGTCCCAAACACGGATGTCCCCCTCCCTCGTCTGCGTCCCATACCCCCGGGTTACGGCGTCGGGTTACGCGTTTACGACGGCGTAACCCGACGCCGGGATTGCGCCGGCCCCCTCGCAAATCATACCTTCGAAACGGCGCGGGCGACACGGGAACCCCTCGGCGGGGGCGCGAATCTTCCAAGGCGGCCGCGCGCCTCAAAACAACGATCAGATGGGAGAAGGACATGGCTGAACTTACGCGTCGCAGTTTCCTGGCAGGCAGTGGCATGGCAGTCGCCGGGGCAGTGGCCGCAACCGGCATGGCCGCCGCGGGCGGGGCCGACCGCGCCTATGCCGACGAGCAAGCCGCGGAGGGCCGCGTGTACCAGGTCATCACCGACGAGCTCAACCCGCAGGACTACAACTACCGCCAGAACTCGGGAGACCTGTCCCACGTGCTGTCGCCGTGGAAGCTGGGGAACATGGAGTTCTCCAACCGCATCGTGAAGTCGGCGGCCGGGTCCAACTACGAGAACGGCGGCTGGGACAAGTTCGTGGAGTACTACCGCCGCCTCGCCGCGGGCGGCACGGAGATGATCTGGGTCGAGAACTTCGCCCACGTGTTCCTGCCGTACAAAAACGTCATCAACGCCAACATCGACGAGTTCACCGACGAGCAGATCACCGCGCTGACCGACGCCATCCACGCCGAAGGCGCCAAGTGCGGCAACCAGCTCGACACCATGGGCTCGGGCTGGTTCTCGGAGATCACAAGCCGCAACCCGGCCGGCGCCTATGACGCGGCCGACATGACCGAGGAGGACATCGAGTACACCATCCAGTCCTACGTCGACGGCGTGAGGCAGCTGCAGAAGTGGGGCTTCGACGCCTTCGAGCTCAACTGCGCCGGCAACAACATCCCCCAGTGGTTCATGAGCCCGGCGCGCAACACGCGCACGGACAAGTACGGGGCCCAGACGTACGAGAGCCGCACGCAGTTCGTCCGCGAGATTGTCGAGCGCATCCATGCCGAGTGCGGGGAGGACTTCCCCGTCCAGGTGCTCATGAACGCCATCGAGGAGAACGACGAGTCCATGGGCGACAACGCGGCGCTCAACACGATGGAGGACGGCATCGAGATCGCCAAGCAGCTCGAGCAGGCCGGCGTGGCGAGCCTGCACCTACGCCTCGGCACGCTCGAGCAGCACGCCACGCAGTTCCTGGGCGACCTTTTCTTCGACCCCATGGGCTCCATCGGCTCGACGAGCTTCGGCACGCAGTTCGACTTCCACCGCCACTTCCAGGGGATGCTCGTGGCCGACCACGACGGCTGCGGCCTCATGCTCAACATCTCCGAGCGCTACAAGCAGGCCGTGGGCATCCCCGTCGGCACGGTCACCTACCTGGACCCCGCCCACGCCCCCGACTTCATCGACGGCGCCATCGCCGACGGCAAGGTCGACTTCCTCATGATCAACCGCCCACTCACGGTCGACAACAACTACGTGAACAAGCTTCGCGAGGGCAAGATCGACGAGATCCGCCCGTGCAGCCGCTGCTGCCACTGCTGGAACGACGCGTTCCGCGGCGACGGGACGCCGCTGTCCAGCAAGTTCGGCGCCATGAGCTACTCGTGCCGCTACGACGCGGTGCGAGACATGGTGGGCCAGGACCGCGGCCTGCCCGGCGGCTTCGACCCCGACCCCGCCGAGTCCCCGCGCAACGTCATGGTCGTGGGCGGCGGCCCCGCCGGCATGGAGGCCGCCCGCGTCGCGGCCGAGCGCGGCCACAGCGTGACGCTCTACGAGAAACAGGGGTACCTGGGCGGCCTCATGAACTTCATGTCCGCCATCAAGGGCCCACACCAGAACCTGGCCGACTACGTGGCGTGGAGCGAGGGCGACCTGGGCCGCAAGGGCGTGACCGTCGTCACGGGCCAGGAGGTCACCGCCGACTTCGTGGCCGAGCAGGCGCCCGACGTCGTCGTCCTCGCCACGGGCGGCCTGCGCGACGAGCCCGCCCTTGCGGGCGACGACAAGACGAACGTGGTACCCGTCGCCGACGTGGCGGCCGCCGAGATCGGGCAGCACGTCACCATCCTTGGCGGCAACTGCCAGGCATGCGACGTGGCAACCTACCTCCTCGCCCAAGGCAAGCATGTCACCATCGTCATGCCGGACCCCATCAACGACCTGTCCAAGGGCCAGTCCATCTGGTGCCGCAAGTTCTCCATCCCCATGCTCTACACCCGCGGCACGCGCGTCTGGGAGCAGGCGGAGCTGCTCGAGGCGGCCGGCGGCCTGGCCCGGGTGAAGACCGCCCACGGCGCCGAGACCGCCTACGCCTGCGACACGGTCGTCGACGCGCGCGACATGCTGCCCAACGAGGGGCTTGCCGAGGAGCTCAAGGCCGCCGGCGTCGAGGTCCACGAGGCGGGCGACTGCTGCGACCCGTGGAACATCCAGTACGCCATACGCACCGGCAACATCGTGGGACGCACGATTTAAGGCGCGCTGACTGACCGCTCGGATCGGCCCGGCCTCCCCCGCAATTTCCTGCCGGGAGGCCGGGCTTTAATCGGCTGAGGGCGACCCCATTGGGCGCTCGCCTTCGGCACATGCGACCGAAATCTGCATGTCGCCCATTGATGTGCGTGAAAACGACAGCTCAAACCGAAGGGGCCGACCCCAGATGAGTTCCGGGGTCGGCCCCTTGCGTGCGGCCTTGCCTATGCCGTCCCGCCCCTGGGGCGAAACTCAATCGGCACTAGATGTCCAGGTCGGGAATCTCCGTGCTGGCGTCACCGCCGGCGGCGTTGATGCCCGCGATGCGGCCGAAGGTCACGCAGCGGCCGTGGCCGATACCGGGCACGTAGGTTGGGTAGTCGCCGGCGCCGAAGAACTCGCCGGCCGAGGAGCCGCAGACGTAGAGGCCCTCGATGGGCTGGTCCTCGGCGTCGAGCACGTGGCAGTCGAGGCCCGTGCGCAGGCCGCCGCAGGCGGTGAGCAGGTCGGCCTCGAGCTTGCCGGCGTAGAAGGGGGGTTCGAGGATTTTGCCCATGACCTCGGGGCGCTTGCCGAAGTCGAGGTCCTTGCCCAGGTCGCACAGCTCGTTGTAGCGCTCGACCGTCGCGACGAGGTTCTCTGCGGGGACGCCCATCTTCTCGGCGAGCTCCTCGAGCGAGTCGGCCGCGAGGGTCTTCCCGTCGGCTATCTCGCCCTCCAGCACGATCTTCTGGGCCTCGAGGTTGTACTCGCCGCCGACGGGCTGGGTTAGCTGGCCCCACTGCAGGCCGCCGCCAAGGTTGTTGTCGATCTGCTCCTTCACCTGCTCCAGGCCGTGGCAGTCGTAGATGCAGAACGCCTCCTTGTGGGTCTGGAGGGCCTTCGTGACCGACTTGGACTGGGTGTTCACGTCCTCGTTCTTGAAGCGCTTGCCCTCCCAGTTCACGTGCAGGAAGCCGTAAGAGGCCGCGCCGAAGTCGAGGTGCATGACGCAGGCGTGCGGCTCGGACTTCTGCATGGCGCCGCCGGCCCAGATGGCCTGGGAGAGCAGGTCGCCGGTGTTGC
Source organism: uncultured Coriobacteriales bacterium (assembly GCA_902464015.1). Taxonomy (GTDB): domain Bacteria; phylum Actinomycetota; class Coriobacteriia; order Coriobacteriales; family UMGS124; genus UMGS124. The sequence goes on from CABQHM010000010.1 coordinate 67,341, forward strand.
AGCCCGGCGGCATGTACCAGCGGGCGTCCATGGCGTAGGCGGTCATGGGGGCGTAGTAGTTGAGCATGTCGTCGTTGCCCGAGTAGTCTCCGGCCGCGATGACGACGGACTTGGCGTTGATCTGCGCGTAGGTGCCGTCCTCGAGGCTCACGACGGCGCCGGTCACGGGGCCGTCCCCGTCGCGCAGGAGCCGCTCGGACCTGGTGGACCAGCGGATCTCCCCGCCCTTCTGGGCGACGATGTCGTACAGCACGGGCATGAGCGCGGCGTTGCCGTAGACGTCGCCCACGCCCGCCCCCTGGTAGAACGTGAAGTTGACGGTCTCCTCGTACTTGCCGGCCTGGTAGAAGATGTGCGTCACGGGGTACTCGGTGTAGTCGGGGCCCTTGTAGTAGCCGTTCCACAGCAGCGCCTCCATGCCGTTGGCGGCGGCCAGGTCGTACAGCCAGTCGAAGCACGCGCCCGACTTGTGGGCGAACTCCCACAGCAGGGGCTCCTTGACGCGGCCCTGGGCCCAGTTGATCCAGCGGCGCACGACGTGGCCGTAGTCGGGCTCCTCGAGGAGGCCCTGCTCGACGAGGGCCTGCTGCACCTTCGTGTGGAAGCCGGCGATGTGCACGCCGCGTCCGACGGGGGCCTCGCCGCTCGTCTTGTCGATGGTGATGACCTTGGCCCCCTCCTCGAGGGCGGCGATGGTTGCGCAGGTTCCCGCGAGGCCGGCGCCGATGACGAGGACGTCCGTGTCCTCGGTGGAGGCGATCTTGTCGGCCGGGATCGGCTCGGGCGCGATCTCCCAGGAATGCAGGCCGGCCGCGTCGGGGCCGCAGGCCTGGCCGTTGGGGCCGACGGGCATCCCTGACGCGGCCTCGCCGGCAAATGCCATGCCTGCCGCGCCCGTGGCGGCGGCCGCCGTCGCAATCGCGCCGCTCGCCGCGACAAAGTTGCGCCTGGAGATGTTTTTCTTAGTCATGGCTCCTCCTTATGTCGTCTTTCCCCTGCGTCGGCGGGCGCCACGCCGCAACTCCCTGCGGCCACGGCCCGGCCGGCCCGTCGACACCCCCGACTCTAGCCACGGGTCCGTCTCCCCCGCTTCCCGTGCAACGGGGGACAGCGGGGGTTCTCCCGTCCCCTCCCCCGTTCCAGGGGAGGACGGGAAACCGTATTCCAACTGGGGTGTCAATGTAATAGACTGTTTTTGTTGCTTGATCGGAACCGCGCACTCCATCCGTGGCGGGAAGTTTTGGGAGGCGGTTGCCCGTGCCTTTGAAACATGCAGGCCTCATCGAACGCGCCATTGAGCCCCAGTCGCTTGGCTTTGCCGCCCATTGGACATGGATCTGGTGCGTCTTTTGGAGCTCCCTGTTTTACTCGGAGGGCGAGGCCATGCTTTCGGACAGTTTCCGCATGGCCGGTTTCGCCCAGATCGAGCCCCTGTGGGTCGTCTCCCTTTTGAGCAACGTCGTTTGCATGGCGTTCCCGATCGGCCTGCTGCGCGGTCACAAGACCCTTGCCGAGACTGACGCGCTCCCCTGGGCGGCGGCGGGACTCACCTGCTTGGGGACCGCGATGCTGGGCGGGTCCGTGCTCGGCCTGTTCCGCCCCGTGGCCGGCACCCTCTACGTTGTCGGCGCGGTCCTCACCGGCCTGGGCAGCGGCGCCGTCGTCCTCCTTTGGGGCGAGCTCCTCGCCGCCGATGGCTCCAGGCGGACGATTTCGGTCTTCATCTCCGCCCTTGCGACCGCCTCGGCGTGCTACCTGATCATCTCGCTTCTCCCCCGCGCCACGGCCCAATTCCTGTGCGCCCTGCTGCCCCTGGCGAGCATGGGGCTCTACCGCGTCGCGAGGCGCGACGACGCGCCCCGGCTGCGCCAGCAGCAGGGGCGCAGGCCGCCGCGCTTCGTGTCCCACTTCCCCAGGCGCCTCGTGCTCATCGCCCTGTTCTTCGGCTGCTCGTTCGGCGCGATGAAGGGATTCATGTCGCCGATATCGGAGCGGTGGACCAACGTGCGGGACCTCCTCAACATCGCCGGCATCGTGGCGGGCGTCGTCGCCCTCTACCTCAGCACCAACGTGCTGCGGCTCGACTTCAACCACCTCACCTACCAGGTCGCCCTGCCGCTCATGGCGGCCGGGTTCCTCTTCCTGCCGTTCCACGAGCCGGCCTCCGTGATCGGGACCGCCGTGCACCAATGCGGCTACCAGTACTTCTACATCGTGCTGTGGTCCACATGGCCCATCATCGCCGAGGAGGGAGACATGCCCGTCGGGCTTCCTGCGGCATGGAGCATGCTCGCCATCCAATTCGGGCAGTTCGTGGGGTCGACGGTGTCGGCCGCGAGCATGCCGCTCTTTTCCAGCGACCTCTCTCGCGCAGTGCTTTCTTCCTGGGCCGTGTTCGTAATCCTGCTCGTCGCCCTCTTCGTCTTCGGCGACAAGACGGCGACGACAGGGTGGGGGTACGCAAAGCCCGGCGACGAGGGCCGCGAGGGCGTCGACCCGACGGCAGCGGCGGCCCGTCTGGCAAACCAGGCGGGCCTCTCCCCGCGCGAGGCCGAGGTCTTCGCGTTGCTCGCGCACGGCCGCACGCGCAGCTACATCGGAAACGAGCTCTCCATCGGCGAGGAGACGGTCAAGAGCCACGTGAAGGGCATCTACCGCAAGATGGGCCTCCACTCCCAGCAGGACGCGATCGACCTGCTCGACGAGGAGTGCGCCCGCCAGCCGAGCGGCCCGGCAGATTAGGATGTCTAAGGGATGGGGCATCAACCCGGGCTCGGTTTCTCAGGTTTCGGCCACTTTCGTCTCCCGGTCTTTCGGACCCGCACGTGACGACGCCGTCCCACAAGATCGGAGATGACGGCATGCTGCTCGGTGGAAGTCAGGGGGCCGTTGTTAAACGTATCTGACAGTCAACTAGATAGGTGATTGGTCGGCTGCCTTGAGCTGCGGAAACGTGCCGGGGCCATCATCATGTGGCGGAGGACCCTTGCGGTCGGGTCCCATCTGCCCCTCGCCTGGTTGACCCTGAACAGGCAGACGTACCAGTCCAGGTACAGCTGCATGTTGGCCGGCGACATGCCGGTGAACCGCCAGAGGTAGCGCTTGAGCCAGGAGCACATGCCGTTGACCATCTCCATCGCCTCGAGGTAAGCCGGGTCGCGGCAGTCCGCCCTGTGGGCCTCGGATGGCGCAGCCGCTGTCGGCGATGGCCCCGCTGTAGGCCCACTCCCGGTCGTGGACGACTGTTGAGCCCGGCGCCAGGTGGCCCGCCAGAGCCGACCTCACCCTCGCCGAGCTGGGCTTCCCGTGCCCGCAGACCGCGGCGATCGGGTTCTTGTGCACGTCGATGGCGACGAGGATGCAGAGCTTCTGGCGGGAGAGCCCGCGCTTGCGCGCCTGGCCGTAGCCCTTCGACGGGTCCGTGTCGTTGACGTGGGCCCCCGTCTATCCAGACGCGGTCCCGCGGCACGATGCGCCCCTGGTAGCCCGACACCGTGGCGAGCACCCTGTGGCGCCACTCGAAGGCCGTCTGGTGGCTCACGCCGCACGGCTCGGCGGCGCAGTCCAGCGGCACGTTGTGCCTCATCAGGCGGATGAAGCGGGCCCACGTCGGCAGCCCGGCCTTCTGTTGCCCTCGAAGACGGCGCCCGTGAGGGAGTGTGAACCTCGCCCCGCACGAGCGGCACCTCCACCCCCGCAGGCCGGACGGCTCGCGGC